>JARQTN010000263.1:79552-84066 GCA_029976695.1 Lewinellaceae bacterium | reverse complement strand
AGCCCGGCAATTTGTTGATGAACGATTAATGATGAATGATGCATAGCGCATGGAGGCCGCGGATACAATCCGCGGTATTGCAGCCTGCGCTTCATAAAAAATATTCACAAAACCTGCTACCCAATCAGACCCCGCAATTTGACAAGCATTTCAGGGCGGCTGGAGACATCCAGCTTGTCATAGATATTCTTGATGTGCGTCTTGATCGTGTTTACGGACAGGAACTGGTTTGCTGCGATCTGCCGGTTGGTTCGCCCTTCGAAAAGCTCCTGAAGGATCTCGAATTCCTTTTCTGTCAGGGGGGTATTGATTTTTCCATTGATGGATGAAAGTGAAAGTCGCCTCGGCGTGCTTTGCCGGGCATGGTTGTAGATCGCGATTTCAAGCGCACTCAGGAGGTCCTTTTCGTCAAAAGGCTTTACGATGTATCCATATGGCCTCGTCGGCTTGATTTTCTCGAGTGTATCCCGGTCCGCATAAGACGTCAGGTAGATAAAGGGGATGTGGTACTGTTCATTGATCATCCTGCCCACTTCGATCCCATCCAGCTTTCCATTTAAGTTAATATCCAGGATCGCCGCATCAGGGCTGTGGTGGGCAAGTGCCTGGAGGGCCATTTCAAGGTCATAGGCAATCCCCAGCACGTCGTAGTCTATCTCATCCAGAAATCCGGCAATATCTTCTGCGATCAGCGGATTATCTTCAACGATTAGGACTCTGATTCGGGACATGGTATTCCTTGGTCTGAAAGCTTAGTCAAGATCAAATTCGATCGTATCGCCAGTGGACAATGTTCCCTCATCCCCTGATTCACCGTTTTCACCCTGGTCAAACAGCCCCAACTGGTCGCCCGTCCCTTCCGAAGCATCATCAGTCTTTGCTGCTTTTTTCCCGGCACCTGCAGGTTTTGTGTTTTCCTTCTCTGCCACCTCATCCACGGAGATCAATTTATTTTCTGTCAGCTTGTTCCCGATCGCTTTCCACCCCTTGACATCGATAAATTCCGGGATATCCAGCACCTCTTCTTCTTTCTTGTTCCTCTTGCGTATCCCGTACCTGATGACAGGGGCCGGGTCCCCGGTCGCGTAATACAGCTTGCTTGACCGGTGCTCGGTAATGAACTGGAATTTCTGCCCGACAGTGCTGGTCTCAATCTGGAATCGCTTGACCATCGTCCAGCCTTTCTCACCCTCATAATAAATGGCACTGATTACGGTATCCTTTTCCAGTTTGGAGATGTAATAGAGTTGGGCCGGATCGAATTTTTTGTGCATGTCGAGTTCCGACAATTCATAGGTCCCGTCCTTATATATCGAAAGGATCAGGTCCCCGGTATCGAATGCGCCCAGGTACTTGCCGCGCTCTTCCTTGTTCAGCCGCCCGCTGACCTCATCCATCCAGATCTTGATCGCTCCAAGGGTCGATTTCCCAACCTCGATCTGCTGAATCTTCCGGACAGGATACTTCGTCACGATATTGCCTTTGGCCCCCCTCCCCTTGATCGCGATCTCACTAAAGTCGAAATCGAATTTCTTCTTTTTTGCCTTGCATCCCGGCGTGAGCTGGACTTCCACAATTTCAGATTCGCCATTCGGGTTGGCGGAGAAATAAAGCACCCGGGATCCCTTGGCCCCGGTGGTCAGGTCATATTCACGGTCCCTGGTCACACTTTTCACATTGAACCGCTTGGCCATCGCCCTCCCGGTCTTGCCATCCAGGTAGATCAGGTTATATGTGGTCCGGTCATCGTTCTTTTTCCAAACGGCTGTATGGATGATCTCCTTGCCGACAAAAACCTTGTCCGCGATCAGGTTTACGACAAAGACACCATCCTTTCGGAACGAAATGATATTGTCAATGTCGGAGCAATCCGAAATGAACGTATCCTTCTTCAGCCCCGTACCAATAAACCCTTCCTTGAAATTGGCATACAGCTTTGCATTATTCGCAATCACCCGCGTGGCCCGGATGGTATCAAATTCCGTAATTTCGGTCCTCCTTTCCTTACCAGCGCCGTATTTCACAATCAGCCTTTCGAAATAGGCGATGGCATATTCGGTCAGGTGTGCGAGGTCATGCTTTACCTGTTCGAGTTCTGCCTCGATCTCGCGGATCAGCTCATCTGCCTTGAACGAATTGTATTTTGAAATGCGCTTGATCCGGATTTCCGTCAGCCGGACGATATCATCTTCAGTGATGTCCCTGTACAGGAGCAGCCTTGTATCCTTCGGTTTTTTCGTCGACGGGGTGGCTACATACTTGTCCAATCCAACCTGGATGGCCTCGATAACTGCCTCCCAGGTCTCGCATTCCTCGATGTCCCGGTAGATCCGTTTTTCGATAAAGATCTTTTCAAGGCTGGAAAAATGCCATTTTTCCTCGAGTTCTCCCTTTTTGATCTCAAGTTCCTGCCGGAGGAGATCCTTTGTCCGGAAGGTGGAAATCTTCAGCAGTTCTTCCACTGTCAGGAACTCCGGCTTGTTCTCCACGATGACACAGGCATTTGGCGAAACGGAGACCTCACAATAGGTAAATGCATACAGGGCATCCATGGTCACGTCAGGCGAAACACCCGGAGCAAGTTCGATCACGACTTCGACATCCTTGGCGGTATTGTCCACGATCTTCTTGATCTTGATCTTCCCTTTTTCATTGGCCTTGATCACACTGTCGATCAGTGATGTCGTGGTGACGCCATAAGGCAGCTCCTTGACGACCAGGTGCTTTTTGTCCTGCTGCTCGATCCTGGCCCTGATCCGGACACGCCCGCCGCGTTTCCCCCCCTGGTAATCCGAAACATCAATCATGCCGCCTGTCTGGAAATCAGGGTACAGCTTCACCCGCTTTTCCTGCAATATTTTGATGGACCCCTTGAGCAGTTCAATGAAGTTATGGGGGAGAATCTTTGTGGAAAGCCCCACGGCAATCCCCTCAACACCCTGTGAAAGGACCAGCGGATATTTCATCGGGAGGTTGATCGGTTCTTTCCTCCTCCCGTCATAGGAGACCTGCCAGTTTGTGGTCTGCGGATTGAAGGCGACTTCAAGGGCAAATTTTGTTAGCCTGGCTTCAATATACCGTGGTGCTGCGGCAGAATCACCTGTGCGGACGTCTCCCCAGTTTCCCTGTGTCTCGATCAGGAGGTCCTTCTGGCCGAGATTGACCAGGGCATCCCCGATGGCTGCATCGCCATGGGGGTGGTACATCATGGTATTCCCGATGATATTCGCCACCTTATGAAAACGCCCGTCCTCAAGGGTGCGCATCGAATGCAGGATCCTGCGCTGTACCGGTTTCAAACCGTCCTCGATCGCCGGCACAGCCCGTTCCAGGATCACATAGGAAGCATAATCAAGAAAATACTCCTTGTACATCCCGGTCAACTTCGTCACCCCGCCCCTGGCATCCGTGTCGTGGTTCGGATCAAATGCCTTCTTTCTTTTCTTCGCCATATGTCGTATTGAATTCCGGTTCGGAGAATTTACAAATATAATTTATTCGTCATATATCATGGCCGGATGGCTTTCGAAAGAGGGAAAATACTCCGGACAGAATCCGGAAGCACGCACAGCATATCCGGGACTGCAGACGTTTACATCTTGATGAAATGTCTGCATCCATCCATTGAAATGCTTGGAGGATGGGGGCTTTTCTTTTAATTTTAGACCATGATGGATTTTACACTTCAACTCGAACGGGAGGAACGGGATCTGATCCAGGCGTGCATCAATAAGGAACGCTGGGCCCAGAAAGCGTTGTACGAATCCTATTATGGTCTGTTGATGGGCATTTGCCTTCGGTATGCCAACCACAAAGAGGATGCACTGGATATCCTCCATGAGGGCTACATCAAAATTTTCAGGCATATCGGAAAATACAAGCCAGGCACTTCACTGAGTGCCTGGATGCGCCGGATCATGGTCAATACGGCGATCGATTATTACAGGAAGGAAACGCGCAGGCGGACCGAGGATATTTCCCATGCCTACAACCTGAGCAGCCCTGAACCAAATGCGATCAGCCAGTTGACCGTTGAGGAAGTGATGAAATGCATCCAGCAATTATCACCCGCATACAGGTCCGTATTCAATCTTTACGTCATAGAAGGATACCCGCACAAGGAAATTGCAGAAATCCTCGGAATTACTGAAAGTACATCAAGATCCAACCTCGTAAAAGCAAGGATCAAATTGAGGGAATTGTTAAACGTATTATCCATACAAAGTGTCCGGTAAGCAGTTAGACGATCATATCAGAGCGATGCTGAAGAACTACCGCGTTCCCCTGGAGCCGGACTGGGATGCTTTTGAGCATGAATACGGCGACGAACTCGGCGGAGATGACCTGCTTGGTGGCGACATGATCAATGATCTCAAACAGTTTGAAGCAGAGCCTGTTCCGGGGGACTGGGATGTACTCTCATCCATGCTCGATCATGAGGATGCGCTGGAAGGCGCTCAGTTTGATACCGAAATACGCAAAACAGTCGACCGCTTCGAGGCACCTTATGAACC
>JARQTN010000263.1:0-79452 GCA_029976695.1 Lewinellaceae bacterium | reverse complement strand
GCGCTCGGCTTCGGTGGTGGGTTTTCTATCGGCTGGTTTGGCAGGCGGTTCGGTTTTGAAACAGGCCTCCAGTACTCAAATAAATCCTTCAAGCCGGGTCGCCAACTGTTGATCGGGGAATCACTTGAAAACAGCAAAGTCGACTTCCAGGCTGTTCAGGTCGACCTGGTTACGGTTCCGCTTACGCTGATTTACCAGATCAAACCGACGGGTAAATTCAGGTTTTATACACTCGGAGGCATCGGATTTAACCTGATCGCCCAGGCCCATTATGACCTGAAAATCGAAAATAACTATCCGCTTCCGCTGAGCATTACGCAATCCGCTTCTGCACTTGCATCAAACCGTGAAGCGCACAGGATTCGTGAGCATATCCTGGATGGAGCCACCTTCAAGAGTAAAACGCACATTACAGCGATCGTAGGCTTCGGGCTGGAGAATTACATTTCTCATAACCTGTCCCTTTTTGTACAACCGGCCTACGCGCATCAGATCCCACTGGACCGCTTTTCCAATAACAACGGAAAGAACTTCAAAAACCTGAATATCCGCTTCGGCGCGAGGACGACAATTCACTAAGGCCCGTCAGAACCGCTTGATGCGGTCCATATCACGCTGCATATCTTTTTGCTTGATGGATTCACGCTTGTCATAAGCCTTTTTGCCCTGGGCGAGTGCAATCTCGCATTTGGCATATCCTGTATCTGAAAAGAAGATCCGCAGGGGGACAATGGAAAATCCTTTCTCTTTGGATCTGCGCTCGATTTTCCGCAACTCTGATTTATGCAGCAGCAATCTGCGCGTGCGTTTGGGGTCATGGTTCTCCATTGCCTGTTTGTATTCGGAAATATGCAGGTTCTTGATGAACAGGTTTCCGTAATTATCGAAATAGCACCATGCATCCGTCATGTTCGCCTTTCCGGCGCGCAGGGATTTCACCTCCGGGCCTGTCAATTGCATCCCCGCCTCGTATTTCTGGAGGATTTGATATTCGTACTTCGCTTTCCGGTTGAGGATTTCCATCTTTTACTATTTCTTCCTGACTTTCACCGCAGTACCGTAGGCCAGGATCTCCGATGCCCCCTGCATCACGGCGGAGGTCATAAAACGGACATTGATCACGGCATCTGCACCCATCCTGTCCGCATCTGCGATCATGCGGTCGATCGCTTCTTCACGTGCATTGGACATCAGCCGGGTATATTGCCCGATCTCTCCGCCCACAAAATTCTTGAATACAGCTCCGATATCCCGGCCTACATTCCGTGCGCGCACGGTGCTCCCCCGCGCAATATCAATCATTTCGGTGATCTCGTATCCCGCAATATAATCTGTATTGCTGATAATCATTTTCTACAGTTTCTCGATCAGGAAATTTGTCATTTTGGTGTACAGGTGCGTGCGGGCATTGTGTCCAGAAATGCCGTGATTCCGATTTGGGTAAAGATAAGTCTCAAACTGCTTGTTTGCCCTGATCAGCGCCTCTGTCATTTCGGCTGTATGTTGAAAATGGACGTTGTCATCCGAGATGCCGTGTACAAGCAGGTAATGCCCTTTCAACCGGTTTGCAAAATGTACCGGGGAATTTTCCCGATATCCCTCCGGGTTTTCGGCAAGCGTACGCATATATCTTTCGGTGTAGATCGTATCGTACCATTTCCAGTTTGTCACAGGTGCCACGGCGATGGCTGCCTTGAACACATCATTGCCTTTCAGCAGGCAAAGCGAGGACATGTATCCCCCGTAGCTCCAGCCAAAAATGCCGATACGGTTTGCATCCGTCCAGGGCAGGCTTCCAAGGTATTGTGCAGCCTCGATCTGGTCGATCGTTTCATAGTGTCCAAGTTTGAGGTAGGTCATTTTCCTGAATTCCTCTCCCCTTCCGCCCGTACCGCGGTTGTCCACGCAGGCGACCAGATAACCCTTGTCTGCCATCATCTGGTACCACCAGTAATTGTTGCCCCCCCAGGAATCAGTTGCGCGCTGGGATCCCGGCCCTCCGTACAGATGCATGAAGACGGGATATTCCTTGTCCGGGTCAAAATCCTGTGGCTTGATCATGTAGCCGTTCAATTCAACGCCTTCGGTTGTCGCAAAGGTGAAAAATTCGACCTCCTGCACACCAAAGGTTTTCATCTTCTCCCGGATCTCTGTGTTTTCTTCCAGTGTCCGGACGAGGTTTCCCCGGGTATCGAAAATGTAATAGGAAGGGGGGGTATTCGCATCGGAGCGGTTCCAGACAAAATAACTGTACGTGTTGTTAAACTGGCCGCTGTTCCATCCCGGCTTGTCTGTCAGGCAGACCTTGCCTTTACCGTCAAGGCCGATGCTGTACACCTGCCGTTCAACAGGGGATCTTTCGGCAGACTGGTAATAGACCCTTCCCGAGGTTTCATCGACCCCATACACTGCAGTGACATCATACGGGCCATCAGTTATCTTCCGGATGACCTTCCCGTCATTCCCGACAAGGTAGATCTGGTTCCACCCGTCCTGTTCACTTGTCCAGATAAAGCCTTCCCCGGAGGAAAGGAACGTCATGTCATCATGGATATCGATATAGTACTTGTTTGTTTCTGCATACAGCAGCCGGGTCTTCCCGTTGCGCGCGTTCGCAAGCCAGAGATCCAGCTTGTTCTGATGCCTGTTCATGATAAAGACCACGAGATCGGCCGCATCCCCGGACCATTTGATCCGCGGGACATAGCCGTCCTCTCCCGAGTCCCGGTCCACCATCACCGTCGATTTCTTGTGCACATCGAAAATATGCACGGAAACGCGGGAGTTCTCCTCCCCGACCTTCGGATATTTGAATGTTTCATACTCCGGGTATAGGGCTCCGTGGTAGTTGGTCATTGTGAATTCCTCCACCATGGATTCATCAAACCTCAGGAACCCGATATGCCTGCTGTCGGGAGACCATTCAAAAGCTTTCGTAAATCCGAATTCTTCTTCATACACCCAGTCGCAGGAACCGTTGATCACATGGTTCCATTTGCCGTCATCGGTAATGCGATGCACTTTCTGATTACCCAGGTCCTTCACATAGAGGTCGTTTTCAAAAACAAAAGCGACATGGTTGCCGTCGGGTGAAAAAGTGGCGTGCATGATCTTTCCCTCGTCAAAGATCATGGTGAGTTTTTCGCTATCCAGATCATACAGGAAGTAATTGGCCCTGGTCGAACGCCTGTACACAGACTCAACATCGGCTTTCAGGAGCACCTTTTTTTCGTCCTTGCTGAATGCATATGACCTGAAGGACCCACCAAAACCATCCTGTTCAATTGCACTGCCGTCAAACAGGACATCTTCCTCCTCCCCTGTCAGGAAATTATACTTGACAATTGTGCGCCCTATCCTTTTTGTATAGTGCAAACCATCCTGCATAAACCGGAAACCAGGCACAGATTTCGCATGAAAGGCCCCCTTTGTCCAGATCGCTTCAACCGTAATCTCCTCCTGGGCGTCAATTTGAAAGATCATGAGCAGGGAGGCCAGCAGTAAAAGTGTTTTTTTCATCTTTACACCTGAAAATAATTGATCAATGCGGCTCGAAAATAGAGATTAAATTTTGAAAGCCGGCGATCTCTGATGAAACACAATAGGAAACACGAATCGCTCCCGCCCCGCTCCGGCAAAGCTTCCCTGAGGCAGTGGCTTACTATTGAGACCGGGAAACTCAACCAGGAAATCACCCGGCTTGGCAAGCTTGAAAATATGGTATCGTGGGGCAGGCTGATCTCCTTCATTCTGGGAGTTATACTCATTTTCACCCTCTTTTCATTCAATTTCGCTGCAGGTGCCTCGGGCATCATCCTGGTGGCCGTTGTTTTCCTTTTCCTGATCACCCGGCATTTGAAATTGACTCGTGAAAGGCACTTCCTGGCAAAACGCCGTGATGTGATCCAGGTCGATATCGACTGTCTGGACGGCCATTTCCCAAAAACCAGCGATGGTATCCAATACCTTGATGAGTCACATCCATACACTGACGACCTGGATATATTCGGCAACCGATCATTGTTTCAATACATGAACCGGACAAGGACCCGAAAAGGGGCGGACAAGCTTGCGCAGGCACTGCAGGAGCCGGCAACGCCTGAAATGATCCGGCTCCGGCAGGATGCGGCAAAGGAACTTGGTCCTCAATGGAATTACCGGGTTGATTTTCTGGCAAAATCGGACCCGGAGCAGGATGATACCGCTGACTTCAGGACGATCGAATCATGGGTCCAGTCACCAAACCAGTTCCTGCATAAATCCTGGATCCAGTGGGGCCGGTACATTGTGCCTCCTGTCACGATTATCCTGCTCGGTATCGTGATCGCCTTCTACCCGCTCAGCCTGATCATATTTGTCCTGCTGATCCCGGGCTTCATCCTGAATCAGCATACAAATGCAGTCACCCAAATCCATAAACAGACGGAACGGGCTGTTCTCCTGCTGAGGAACTATGCAGACCTGATCAGGCACATTGAAGCACATGCATTCAACAGCACACTGCTTCAGGAAGTCCGGGCCAGGTTTGCCGGGGATGGCGGGATCCCGGCATCTGTTGCGATAAAAAAACTCAGTTACCTGATCCGGCAGCTGAACGTGCGGCTGAATCCGTTCTCCTTCATCCTGAACCTGTTTGGTTTCTGGGACTTCCACTGGGTGATCGGCCTTGAGAAATGGAAGGAAGAGAACCGGGCACAACTCCCTGAATGGATCGAAGCGCTTGGCGAGATGGACTTCCTGATCACGCTGGCCAATGCTTCCTTCCTCCACCCGGAATGGAACTGGCCATTGGTTGAAGTGGCCGGCCCGATTGAGATGAAACAGGTTGGGCACCCGCTGATTTTCCAAAAATCTGTTGTGCGCAATGATCTTGAAATGCCGGAGCAGCGCCAGATCCGGCTCATCACGGGAAGCAACATGTCAGGCAAGAGCACGTTCCTCAGGACGGTCGGGATCAATCTAGTCATGGCTTATGCCGGATTCCCGGTCTTTGCCGACGCCTGCAGACTCCCCGTGAAACATGTATTTACGAGCATGCGGACAAAAGACAACCTGCAGGAAAGCACCTCCTCCTTTTATGCCGAGCTGAAAAGGCTACGCGCTGCACTAATCGCGGTGCAACATCAGGATAATGCCTTTTTCCTCCTCGACGAGATCCTCAAGGGAACCAATTCCATAGACAGGCACACCGGCTCGAAAGCCCTGATCCTCCAGCTGCTCGATGCGGACGGGATCGGCCTGATCGCCACCCATGACCTCGATCTGGCAGCCCTTGAACAAGAAACCGGAGGAAAGATGGAAAACTGGAGTTTTGATGTCGAGATCCGGGATGGCAAACTCCTCTTTGACTACACCATCAGGCGAGGTGCCTGTTCAAGCTTCAATGCGACACACCTGATGCAGCAGATGGGGTTCGACCTGAATTACCTGAAAAAGTACAAGGCATGAAAGTGTACACCGTTTTTGTCCTCATTGGATTTCTCTTTCTCCTGAATCGTTGCGCCCCGGATTCACAGCGGGATATGGCCCAGGTTGAAGACCCGGGATCAGGATCATACCAGGTTGCTTTCCTGATCATGGATGGCACCTACAATACAGAATTGACGGCACCATATGATATTTTCCAGCACACACAATTCCGTGAAAACATCAGGCCCATGCATGTCTTCACCGTAGCAAACACGAAAAAACCGGTCACGACCTTTGAGGGGATCCGGATCCTGCCGGACTATGACTATACCAGGGACAAGCTGCCGCAAATCGACATCCTGGTCGTACCAAGTGCCGAACACCACCTGGATGCCGATCTCGAGGATGAGCAAATGATCCGGTTTGTCAAGGCTGCAGCTGACAGTGCCGAATATATCATGTCCCTGTGCGATGGTGCATTTGTGCTTGCCCGGGCAGGCCTGCTGGATCAGGCTGCTTCGACTACCTTTCCAGCGGACATCGGAAAGTACCGGGCCATGTTTCCCGACCTCGAAGTGTTTGAGGAAGTCCATTTTGTACATGACGGAAAGTTCATTACCTCGGCAGGCGGGGCAAAGTCATTTGACACGGCACTTTACCTCACGGAACACCTGTACGGAAAAGCGGTTGCGGAAGAGATTGCGGAAGGACTTGTCATCAACTGGGATGTGGACCTGGTTCCGAGGATCATCCGGAACCGGCGGAACTAAAGTACAGGAGCATCTCACCGATCCTTCACTGTGTCATGCTACATTAAACCGGAAACCCACGCCATGCAGATTTTCGATCGCGAGGCCGGGGTCATCATTCAGGTATTTGCGCAGTCGTGAGATGAACACATCAAGGCTCCGCCCGAGGAAATAGTCATCCTTTCCCCATACCTTGACCAGGATATCAGAGCGTTTCAGCACCTTGTTCGGGTTGGAGGCAAGGTAGCATAGCAGGTCTGCTTCCTTTTGGGTAAGGGTTGCTTCCTTTCCGTTATCTGACAATTTCAGATTCGGATAATCAAAGGTATACCTGCCCAGCTGAAAAACTTCCTGCTTCCGCTCACCCGTCACATTCCTCCTTTTCAGGAAAACCTCGATCCGCAGGATCAACTCCTCAATTGAAAATGGCTTCGTAATGTAATCATCGCCGCCTAACTTGAAGCCTTCCAGCCTGTCTTCCTTCATTGATTTTGCGGTAAGGAAGAGGATCGGGATCTCGTGATCCCTTTCCCTGAGGTGCCGGGCGATCTCGAAGCCATCCACTTTCGGAAGCATAATATCAAGGATTGCAAGGTCAAATTTTTCCTTGCGGATCATTTCAAGCGCTTCCCCTCCAGTGGCACAATGGCATACCTCATAGCCATTCAGTTCAAGATGGTCCCTGGTGACAAAACTCAGTGTTTCGTCATCCTCCACATAGAGCAGCCTGGCCTTGTTGTGGTTTGAATCCTGTGCATCTTTGACCCTGTCCATTCAATTTTATTTAGGTATGATGATTTTCATGGTTGTCCCGACCCCTTTCTCGCTTTCCACTTTGATCGACCAGCCATGCATGTCAATGATCTTCTTTACGTAATGAAGCCCAAGCCCGAATCCCTTGACATCGTGCACATTTCCAGTGGACACACGAAAAAACTGCTTGAACAGGTGTTTCTGCTGGTCCTTCGGTATCCCGATCCCCTGGTCAGAAACCCGGATCTCGCAGAAACCAGGATAATTCCTTGTGGCAATCGTGATGAAAGGTTCCCTGTCGCTGTACTTGATGGCATTATCGACCAGGTTGAGCAGCACATTTCCCAGGTGGAGGCTGTCGGCCTCAATCATCGGGATGTTGCGGTCCAGGTCATAGTTGATGGCTCCATTTCGCTGGATGATCTCGGGTTCTTTGCTGTTTCCAACTTCCTCAGCAACCGCATTCAAATCAAGTGATTCTAGCTTGAGGACAAATTTGTCACTTCCGATGCGCGCGATGTTCAGTACTTTTTCAACCTGTTTGTTGAGGCGCTCATTCTGCTTCTGGATGATCTCGGCATACTGCATCAGCCTGGGATCTTCCCTGACCCTGGGATGATGCGTAAAAAAGTCGCTTGATATCTTGATCGACGAGATCGGGGTCTTGAACTCATGCGTCATATTATTGATAAAGTCCCGTTGCAATTCGGAGAGCCGCTTCTGGTTCAGCATGATGAAGATCGAGTACACAAAAAACACCAGGGCTGACAGGGTGATCACCGAAAAAAGAATGGAAAGCCTGATGTCTTCCAGCAATACAGCTGAACGCGTCGGAAATTTGACACCGAAGTAATAAAGGAACTCATCATATTTCGGCAGGTCGTGGTCACCAACATCTTTCAATTCACTGTCCACGGTTGAACACAGGTTTCCATAGACCATCTCATCGGAACTGCAATCGTAGATCGCATATTCAAATGAAGAGTGGATGGACAGGGCCTCAAATTCTTTCAGCAGGTAATACTCCAGGATATTGGCATCGATGACATTGTTGAAGTTCACCACGTAATAATTGGAATGAACCCGTTTCACGAGATCGGTGGAGGGGAGGATCAGGCCATTGAATTCGGCCATGTTGCGGGCGACCCTGAGCAGGGCGATCTTCACATTCTGGTCAAAATTGTGCTCAGCCTGGTTCCAGCTTTTGCTCATCCAGTAGATCTGCAATGCGATGATCCCTGCAATCGCGATCGCACCAAATACAAGTACTCTTCTGACATCCCGGTTATTCATTCTATCAATCCTCCTTGACCCGAAACCAAAAATACATATAATGCCAGTGTGATGAAAAACTGTACTCTGCACATGCACACGATTTGTGCAAAGGACTGATCAGGGGAAGGGCCATCAAAAAATCAAACCGCCTTCCCAAATCGTGAGGATGCACTCTCCGGGTAATCAAGAACGCGTATTTTTGCGCACGATGAACAGGATCCTTTTCGGCATATTGATGTGTATACTGGTCAGTGCGGGAACTGTCCAGGGACAAAACCGGATAAACCCATTTGACCTGCTTTACCGGAATGAAACGCGTCCCGAAACAGCAAGTATTGTTGCCGATCCATCGAAACCCAATCCGGAAGTGGTTCCTCCTGCTCCTGCACGTACCCCTCCAATCCCGGCGGATACAATTGTACCGGATACGACTTTACAAGAGGCGATGATTGGCGAACGGACTACCCGTCCAGGCAACGTCGGGGATGAGGCCGAACGCATCTTTCTGGAGCCCTCTGTCCATGACCTGATCCCCGATTCGGCGCAAATCCGGGATGCACTGGAGGAAACCGCATCCGAGTCCCCCGGAAATGACATGGACAGCAGTAAGGCTCCAGCAAGCATTTTTGATTCCGGGGATAGCCTTTCCATCGGGGAGATCATTCCTGTACTCCCGCAGGAGCAAATCCTGAAGCGGGAAAAGCTGTCCGGAGCGTTCCATGCGCTCATTTTCCTTGGCATCCTGCTCATGCTCACAATCATCGTGAACATCAACCGGAAACTGCTGTACCAGGTCTACAGGGCCTCGCTGAATGAAAATTATTCTGCCCTCCTGTACAGGGAGCGGAAGCACAGTGCATTCAATTATCTGTACTCCATTGCCTATGCCATCTTTTTTATCAATGCCGGATTGTTCATTTACCAGGCCCAGTTTCTGGATATCTGGTTTCACCCCGATACTTATGCCTTGTGGGTATTCATCCTTTTCCCCATTGTGATCTATACCATCAGGCACCTTGTCATGCGCCTCCTGGCGACAGTATTCCCGATCACAAAGGAGATCAACCAGTTTAATTTCAACATTGTCGTGTTCAATATCATCATTGGCTTGTTTCTGATTCCGGTGAACCTCTTCATTGCTTTTGGCCCGGAGTTATTGCAAGTCCCACTTGTGTATACAGCCATTGTCGCCATCGGTTTGTTTTACATATTCAGGCAGCTCCGGGGTGTCCTGATCGCAACGCCCATTTTGCAGAACAGTCTATTCCTATTTTTTATTTATCTTTGCACCGTTGAAATTTTACCCCTTGCGGTAATCTTTAAGTTGCTTGCTTAATTCTTTGATTATAAAGCTATTGTGAATGCCAGCTCAATCTTCAGCGAAGAAAGAAAAGTACAAAAGAGTCAAGACAATCCTGGTATCGCAACCTAAGCCAGAGCGTTCTCCCTACTACAATCTTGAGCAAAAATTCGGGATCAAAGTTGACTTTCGCCCCTTCATTCATGTTGAACCTGTGAGTGAGAAGGAATTCAGGAAAACAAGGATTCGCCCGGATGCGTATACTGCCGTTATCCTGACCAGTAAAAATGCGATCGAGAACTATTTCAGGCTCTGCGAGGAGATGCGGATCAAGGTTTCTCCGGACATGAAATATTTTTGCCTCACAGAGGCAATAGCCAACTACCTGCAGAAATTTATTGTCTACCGGAAAAGGAAAGTGTTTGTGGGCAAGCGCCACATTTCGGACCTCGAATCCGCTTTCAAAAAGCATAAAGACAAGGAAAAATTCCTGTTGCCCATGTCCAACCTCGGTAAAAAGGATGTGTGTGACTGGCTCAAGTCCAGCGGGATCGAATTTCAGGATGCGATGATGTACCGGACGGTAAGCAGTGACCTTTCCGACCTGGCTGATATCACTTATGATGTCCTGGTATTCTTCAGCCCGCTTGGGATCAAGTCTTTGTATGAGAATTTTCCGGATTTCAAGCAAAATGAAACCCGCATGGCTGTGTACGGGACTTCGACAAAGAAGGCAGTTGAAGCACGCGGTCTGACCATAAATATCCCCGCTCCTGAGCCGGGTATTCCGTCCATGACCATGGCGCTTGAAAAATATTTGCAGGAATCGAACAAATAAGTTCTAACTCAACATAAAAGAAGACTTCAGCCCAAACGGGTTGAAGTCTTTTTTGTTTAAACCATATGGCTTCACAGGAACTCATCAAATGCATACGCGATTCGATGCTCGGTGAACTTCCGGGTCCGGAGGCCCAGGTGCGCATGGCGCCGCCTGGCCGGCCAACACATATCCAGCCAGGGCAGGAAACCAGGGATGCGGCTGTGCTGGTCACCCTTTTTCCAAAAGGAAACCAGTGGCACATTGTCTTCATCGAACGGGCAAGGTCAAACAGCAAGGACAGGCACCGTGGCCAAATCAGCCTCCCCGGAGGAAAGTGGGATGCGTCCGACAGGTCGTTTGCCGAAACTGCCCTGCGCGAAACACAGGAGGAAGTGGGCATTCCGTCAGGCAATGTGAGGCTGATCGGCCAACTTTCCGAGTTGTTCATCCCGGTAAGCAATTTTTACGTTTACCCATTTGTCGGTTTCCTCGAAGAAACACCGAATTTTATCCGGCAAGAGGAAGAGGTGGAAAACATCCTTGAAGTTCCGGTTGACCTGTTGATCCGGCAGCAAACCGGGAAAAAGACAAAAATGCGGCTTGCCAACGGGGTACTCCTGCCGGATGTTCCCTATTTTGATCTGGATGGCCGCATCCTCTGGGGAGCCACGGCAATGATCATGAGCGAGTTCCTTGAACTGCTTCCTGGCGACCTGAAATACTTATCACGGTAAAATCTCAAGCAATGGCAACTGATTCTGTGTACCATCCAACCCATAAAATCCGAATCGTCACGGCAGCTTCCCTTTTTGACGGACATGATGTGGCCATCAACATCATGCGGCGCATCATGCAGAGAAGCGGGGCTGAGATCATCCACCTGGGGCATAACCGGTCTGCGAAGGAAATTGTGGAAACTGCGATTGAAGAGGATGTTCAGGGCATTGCCATCACCTCCTACCAGGGCGGGCATAATGAATTCTTCAAGTACATGTTCGACCTTCTCAGGGAAAAGGGGGCAGATCATATCAAGATCTTCGGAGGCGGCGGAGGAACAATCCTTCCATCCGAGATCGAGGAATTGCACCAATACGGAATCGCCCGGATTTATTCACCCGATGACGGCAGGAAACTCGGCCTGCAGGGCATGATCAACGACGTACTGAGGCAGTGCGATTTTCCATTGGGGGAGCGACTAAATGGCCAGCTGGAAAAACTCACCCCGCGAAAAACGACAAATATTGCCCGGTTGATCACAGCCGTGGAGAACTACCCGGAGCAACAAAAGGAATGGATCAGCCAGATCGAAGAACAGGCAGCAAGGCTGGACACGCCCATTTTAGGGATCACAGGGACCGGCGGATCTGGCAAATCAAGCCTCGTGGATGAGATTGTGCGCCGCTTCCTCCTGGATTTTCCGGAGAAATATGCCGGGATCATCAGCGTTGACCCTTCCAAACGGAAGACGGGCGGGGCCCTGCTGGGCGATCGTATCCGGATGAACGCGATCAACAGCGACCGGGTCTATATGCGCTCCCTTGCGACACGACAGAGCAACCTCGCGCTTTCAAAATATATTGCGTACGCGGTCCATATCCTGAAGGTTGCCGGCTTCGACCTGATTATTCTCGAAACCTCCGGGATCGGCCAGTCGGATACTGAGATCGTGGACCACTCCGATGTCTCCCTGTATGTGATGACCCCCGAATACGGCGCAGCAACCCAGCTGGAAAAAATCGACATGCTCGATTTTGCTGACCTGATCGCCATCAACAAGTTTGACAAACGCGGTGCACAGGACGCTTTGCGGGACGTGAAAAAACAATACCAGCGGAATCACATGCTCTGGGAGGAAGACGTGGAAACCCTTCCGGTCTTCGGGACAATCGCGTCCCAATTCAATGACCCGGGGACAAATACCCTCTACAAAAACCTGATCAAACTCCTCAATGAACGGAAGGAGGGGAAATATCAAAGCCAACTGGGGCTCTCCACAGGCGAAAGTGAAAAGATCTACATCATCCCACCCAACCGGGTCCGATACCTGTCTGAAATTGCCGAGAACAACAGGGCGTATGATGCAGGAGTTGTGCAACAGGCACAACTTGCTTCACAACTTTACGCCTGCCAGAAGACACTCGATTACATGGGTGATGATGCAGATCCTGCCCTGCGCAAGACCCTTCAGTCACAAATTGCGGAGGTCAAAAAAGATATGTCTGGAGAGGCATTGCGCATCCTTGAGAGCTGGGAAGAAAAGAAAGCGGCCTTCCGGGACGAAGTTTTTACCTATCAGGTCCGTGGCAGGGATATCCCTGTAGAGACCCATGTCAAATCGCTGGCTGGCACGCAAATCCCGAAGATCGCGATGCCACAGTATCGTGACTGGGGTGATATCCTCCGCTGGAATATGCAGGAGAATGTGCCGGGCAGTTTCCCGTATACCGCCGGTGTGTTCCCGTTCAAGAGAAAGGGGGAAGACCCGACCCGGATGTTTGCAGGCGAGGGAGGGCCGGAACGGACCAACAAGCGATTCCACTATCTTTCAGAGGATATGCCTGCGGCCAGGCTGTCTACAGCTTTCGATTCCGTGACGCTCTACGGGGAGGACCCCGCGGAAAGACCGGACATTTACGGCAAAATCGGCAATTCAGGCGTCAGCATTTGCTCCCTTGATGATGCCAAGCGGCTGTACTCCGGCTTTGACCTGTGTGCCCCGAGCACTTCAGTCTCGATGACGATCAACGGGCCGGCAGCCACCATGTGTGCATTCTTCATGAATGCGGCCATCGATCAGCAGTGTGAACTGTACATCAGGGAGCACAAACTCGAACACAAGGTCGAGGAAGTACGCAAAAGGAAGTATGACGACAGGGGGCTGCCGCGGCCGTCCTATGAAGGTGAAATTCCCGCCGGACATAACGGGCTGGGGCTCCTGTTGCTTGGCGTAACAGGCGATGAGGTGCTCGACCGGGACACGTATGAAAGCCTCAAGGCAAAAGCCATCGGTTCCGTCCGCGGAACGGTGCAGGCAGATATCCTGAAAGAGGACCAGGCACAGAATACCTGCATCTTCTCCACCGAATTCTCATTGAGGCTCATGGGGGATATGCAGCAGTATTTCATTGACCACTCGATCCGCAATTTTTATTCGGTTTCGATCTCCGGGTACCACATTGCAGAAGCCGGAGCAAACCCGATCACGCAGCTTGCCTTCACACTGGCCAATGGATTCACCTACGTTGAATATTACCTGTCTAGGGGAATGGACATCGATGCTTTCGCCCCAAACCTTTCATTCTTTTTCTCCAATGGAATTGACCCTGAATATGCTGTTATCGGCCGCGTCGCCCGACGCATCTGGGCAAAAGCCATGCGCGAAAAATATGGTGCCAATGAACGATCCCAAAAACTCAAATACCATATCCAGACATCAGGGAGGTCACTGCATGCCCAGGAAATCTCATTCAATGATATCAGGACGACACTGCAGGCCCTGTACGCCATCTACGATAACTGCAACAGCCTGCATACCAATGCATATGATGAGGCGATCACCACGCCAACCGAAGAAAGTGTACGCCGGGCTGTTGCCATCCAGCTGATCATCAACAAGGAACTGGGTCTGGCCAAAAATGAAAATCCGCTCCAGGGGTCATTCATCATCGAGGAACTGACGGCCCTTGTCGAAGAAGCCGTACTCGCAGAATTTGACCGGATCACCGAACGCGGAGGCGTTCTGGGTGCCATGGAAACCATGTACCAGCGCGGCAAGATCCAGGAGGAGAGCCTGTATTATGAGACGCTCAAGCACCAGGGCACCTACCCGATCGTCGGTGTCAACACGTTTCTCTCAAAGGAAGGTTCGCCCACGATTGTTCCCGGAGAAGTGATCCGCGCCACTTCTGAAGAGAAGAAAATGCAGATCAGGCGGCTGAAGGACCTCCATAACGCAAATGCGGACCTGGAGCAGGCACAATTAAGCCAGCTTAAAAAAGCTGCGTTGGAAAACGCGAATCTCTTCGACATGCTCATGGAAGTTTCAAAGAGCTGTTCACTCGGCCAGATCACCCATGCACTATACCAGGTGGGCGGCCAGTACAGACGGAATATGTAATTTTATATGATGAACCAACAATTCGACATGCGCATTCTCATCTTCCTCTTCAGCCTTATGATGACATCCTGCACCTCGGCAAATCCATCCGGGGACGGCAATCAAGAAAAAGACAAACCATCAATTCAACTGGACAAGATTGTCCTGCCGGAAGGATTCACTATCGAGATCTATGCAGATGACCTGCCAAACGCACGGTCGATGTGCCTCAGTCCATCGGGCACCCTGTTTGTCGGCACAAGGCAAAAAGGGGATGTGTATGCCGTCAGGGACACCGATGGCGATATGAAAGCAGACCGTAAGTGGGTGCTTGCCACCGGCCTCAATTCGCCAAACGGAGTTGCCTTCAGGGATGGAGACCTCTATGTTGCCGAGATCAGCAGGATCCTGAAGTTCCCGGATATCGAATCGAAACTCGAAAGCCCGGGAAAACCGGTAGTGATCTACGATGGATACCCAACAAAGACCCATCATGGATGGAAATACATTGCTTTTGGACCTGACGGGATGCTCTATGTGCCTGTGGGGGCACCATGCAACATCTGTGAATCCGAGGATGAGATCTTTGGCACGATCACACGCATTGATGTCTCAGACCCCAAACCTGAGATTATCGCAAACGGCGTGCGCAATACAGTTGGTTTCAATTGGCACCCGGAAACCGGGGAACTCTGGTTTACAGATAATGGCGGAGACTGGCTCGGCGATGATATGCCCGCCTGCGAATTAAACTATGCACGGGAACCGGGCCTTCATTATGGGTATCCCTACTGCCACCAGGGGGACTTCCCCGACCCCAAATTGGGGGACGGATATGATTGCGCCGATTTCGAACCCCCATACCGAAAACTGGGACCCCATGTGGCCCCCCTGGGCATGGAGTTTTACCAGGGATCCATGTTCCCGGCATCCTATCAAAATTTCATTTTTATTGCCGAACACGGATCGTGGAACCGTACCAAACCAATCGGGTACCGGATCTCTACAGTGACCATGTCAGACGACAAGTCAAAACGGGAATATGGCGTTTTTGCCGAAGGCTGGCTGCAGGATGGGAAAGCCTGGGGTCGCCCAGTCGACCTGGAATACCTGCCGGATGGCTCAATGCTGATCAGCGATGATCTGGCAGATGTCATCTACCGCGTTGCGTACAAGGGATAGCCTGCCGGTGATGCCATGCAGGCAACCAGCCAGGAACTGAAATCGCAATCGATTTCACCGCATCTCAATGAAGAAGCTCAGACATCCTTCCGTTTCTTCACGCGCACAGTCTCAATCTTCTTGTCACTCACCTGCTCAAACACAAAACTGTACTCGTCAAGGATGAGTTCGTCCCCGCTTGCCGGAATGGTGCCAGATGTCATGACCACATACCCTGAAAGGGTTTCATATTCACCTTCCGGAAAATTCAATTCGGGGTATTTCTCATTGAGGTAATCAATCTCCAGCCTTCCGCTGAAAATGTACTCGTCATCTGATATCCTGATCTCGATATACTCCTCTTCATCGTGTTCATCCTCGATCTCGCCAAAAATCTCTTCCAGGATGTCCTCCAGGGTGATGATCCCGGCAGTGCCGCCGAATTCATCCACGACACAGGCAATGTTGTTGCCGTCCTTGATAAATCTCATCATCAGGTCGAAGACATTCATCACTTCCGGAACGTATGCCATTTCCATGATGTGTTGCCGCAGGTGGCGGGGATTGTTCATGAGCTGAAGGTGATGCAGATAACCAAGTACGTTATCGATATCCCCATCCGACACGATGATCCTGCTATGTTTCGTTTCCATGAAAAGGGCTTTGAGTTCGCCAATGCCTGCCGACACATCGATATGTACGATTTCTGTGCGGGGGACCATGCATTCCCTGACTTTCACCGTCTTCAAGTGGAGTGCATTCTTGAACATATCAGCCTCAAACTCGTCATTGTCTTCAGAGATCGTACCCTCCACGAAATCCTGCAGGTCCAGTTTCGTGATGGCATCCCGTGCATCATCAATGGGGGCCCGGAAGATATATTTGATCACGAAATTGGAAAGCTTCATCATCAGCCAGGCAGGGATCCGGAGAATTGACCTGAAAAAAGCCAGGGGATAAGTCAACACACCCATGAGCTCATTGGCATAGAGCCCGAAAAAAACCTTTGGCAGGAACTCACCGAAAAGCAACACCACAATCGTGGAGACCAGGGTCATCATGGACAGGATGGCCCAGTCATTTCCCGTGACACGCATGATATACGGTTCAATCAGCAATGCCATCAGGGTGGTAAAGGCAACAAGTGCAATATTGTTGCCCACTAGCATGGTACTCAGAAAGTCCTTCGGGTGATCAAAAAAATTGGCCAGAATGCGCCCTTTTCTTGTGCCCTTCCCCCTTTCCACTTCAACCCCCAGCTTGTTTGCCGAGATAAAAGCGATCTCCGAACCGGAGAAAAATGCCGACAGCAACAAAAAAAAGAGTATCCAGAATACAAGCATATTTGATTGAATCCGATTCCAGCCAAAGATAATTTAAAAAAGCATGTGGTTTATTCGGGGACATTCGGAAAGCGGAGGTCCCCTTCGATCGCCTTGAGCTCCATCCTCTTGAAATGCTCGTCTGACCTGAATGCATAGCCATAGACCACTTCATCACCCCGGGTGATCCGGACAAACCGGTCTGAGTAGATTTCCCGTTTTCGCTCATCCCAGATCAGTTCCTCCCCTTCTATCGTTTCCCCGTTTTCATTTTCCAGTTTGACATTTTGCTGGGCGATGACCAGTTTGTCGACCTCCTTCCTGATCGCATAATCGGCCTCCAGCCACGCCTCGACATTTCCGTCTGATCCAAAAAACTCTACATATACACCCTCAGGAAATTCTTCTTCGGTCGAGTACCCGCGTACATACCGCTTGCTCACGGGGCCTGAAATCCGGATCCGGAGTTCTGCTGAGTCACTGTACAGGATGACCACGTCCCTGGTTGTTTCCACAGCCACCTTTGTCTGTGCCAGGATATTCCGGTAATCAACCTCCGTTGGGCCGCATGAAATAAAGATTCCAAACAATCCAAAGAAGAAATACCTCGTCTTTCGAAGAAAAGCTGTCATAGTCACCTGATCACAGTCACGGTTCCGGTAAATGTATGGGTTGAGCAGTCTACAAAATACACTTTCGCCACATAGGTATACACACCCGGGGCGACAAGCTCATTGCTCCCGGGGATGCTGCCGTTCCAGCCAAACTGGGTTTCATCCTGCCCCCGGGCGGCGGAAAAATTGCTTGCTTCGAATAAAAGCCCGCCCCACCTGTCAAACACCTTGAAAAATTCTACCTCATCCACGGCAATGCCTCCAAAAACCATCAGGTGGTCATTCAGATTGTCATTGTTTGCCGTAATAATATTGGGGATAAATACGGATCCTTCCCCACTGGTGATCATGACCACATCATCGGTTGTGATGCACCCGTCGTCATTCACGATCTCGATCGTGAAGGTGGTCGTCCCCCTGGGCAGGGCCACGGGATTCAGCAGATCTGAGATCTGATCACCGCTAAAGGTGAGGAACTCGCTGTCAGACGGGCAGGCATCGCTTGTGACATCCCAACTGACGCCTGTCGGCAGGATGTTGGGCACCAAAACGGCAGTTATCGGGACGGTTTCTCCCAGGTCCACATAGATCGTATCCCCAATATCCACACTGAATTCATCCGCTTCGTCGACGATGATCATTGTCTCATTTGTGCATCCCTTGATGTCCTGCACATACACGGTGTATGCGCCCGGGTCAAGCCCCGGAAAAGTGGTACTGGGCTGAAAATCAACCCCGTTTAGACTGTAGGAATAGCCAGGATCACCAGCGATACCGTTCGCAAAAATGACCCCTGTACTCGTCTCGGGACAGATCTGGGGCTGTGCGGTCGCTTCGACGGCAAGATTCGTTGTATCCCTGCAGCAAGGCTCTACATAGATATCAAGGATCTCGGTCACAATGCATCCGCGCGAGCTTTCGACGGTGAGGGCAACCCTTTTATCCCCGAAGGATTCATAGACGACATTATGCGGACCTGTCGTATTCGCAAAAATCGGTTCTGCACCTGCCCCGAAATTCCATGCATAACTGACAATAGAATCCGTCAGCGCTTCGGATTCATCAGTAAAGATGATGGTCTTGTCGCATTCAAACGCCTGGACAGCTTCGATGTCAAACGCAGGGCTCGGGCCCAAAAAAGTACCTGTACCGCTAAACGAAATTGAGAAGCCGAGGCCCGACTGGCTGAAATTATTGACAAGCAGGGCATAGCTTCTTCCGGCCTCCATATTGATGGCAGCAACAAAATTGTCATTCCCGGGCTGGCAACCGGGCAGTTCCGTCGCATCCGCACTGCTTTCACTCAATCCGGTGGGGCCATTGCAAATCTGCCAAGCACTGAACGGTTCATTCTGGTTGGCACCGGAGGCCATGCACCTGATCAGCCGTTTACCTCCACAATCATTCAAGCCGCCAGGCAACTCATAAACCGCAAAATCAAGGTCATCCGACTCAAATCCGGGGATATAATCATTGGGCGTCAGCGTGAAGGCAAGTGTCCCGGACTCCTCGCAAGTCCATTTGTACCACGAAGAGGCAAACTCTTCCCGGATGCAATCCTGCGGGCTCACTTCGTCTATATCGTCCCCTGCCCCGACAAGTGACTCGATAAAGAAAGGAGACTTGTCACAAAGCACCACAGCTTTGTCACAGTCTGATTCCGGGGAAGGCGGAGGGATGAATCCGTCGATGCACAGGGTAAAGGTCCCCTGGTCCCCAAATTGCCCGTCAACGGCAATGTAGTATACTTGCCCGATGATCAGGTCGCCGACGACGACCTCGGCAATATTGGACTCCAGCGAAGCACTGTTACACCCGACCTGGTCAAGTGAATTGCAATTGTCATATACCGTGACAACAGGAGAATTCAGTGTACCCTGGTTATTGATTTCGCCAAAAACCTGGATGATCGCCGCGGGTGTCACGGGAATAAACGTAAACCATACTTCGGAGGTGAAGTTCGTCAGACAGGTATTCTCCAGGCCGGGGGTCGGCGTTGCATTGACATTGGAAAACCCGGCTATCGGGGAACAAAAATCTTCAGTTGAAGGGATATGGATGGCACTGACACATGCATCATTGATTGGCTGCCCCAAGCCAACTTGAAAAGAAAAGATCAAAAAACCGGTAAATATGAGTAGCCTGTTCATCAATATCATGACCTCGAAAATACATTTCACCCACTTGAATCAACGCCAGCGACAGGGGTAAAAGTGTCATTTAATAGCGACCGGCGCAAAAATACTGATGTCGTGGACATAATGGTAACATTTCAGGGCCAATGGAAATCAGATCTCACCAGGCCCGATCCATTCCGCAATGGAAATTATTAATACATTTGACTGAAGACCAAAGCGTCATGATAAAACAGATCCCGAATGGCCTGACACTGCTGAACCTTTTTTGCGGCTCCGTGGCCATACCGCTCGTTTTGATGAGTTTCACCAAAGCTGCACTGATCCTGTGCGGTATTTGCCTTCTGGCCGACCTTCTTGACGGCATGGTGGCCCGATGGCTGAAAGCGGATTCTCCCCTGGGCGTTCAGCTTGATTCACTTGCCGACATGATTTCATTCGGTCTCTTGCCCGGGATCATCATCTTCTATGTCCTGCAGCGATATGGGACCGGAGATATTTCGGTAGGTTTCACAATCCTCGCTTTCCTCATTCCGGTATCAGCTGCCCTCCGACTGGCAAAATTCAATATCGACACGAGAGAGCGGACATACTTCTATGGGCTGCCCACACCGGCAGGTGCATTGTTTGCTTTTGGGGTATTGTGGCTGGTTGTTTTTCCTTCAACGGGCATTACTGCCGCGTTCCTCAATCCGTTGTTCCTATACGGCCTGATCGTCATCCTTGTCGTGGGGTATCATATCCCCCTGAAGCTACCCGGCATGAAAGGATCAAGGGCTGCAAGGATCTGGTTGCTTGTCATCGCTGTGGTTGGCATCACCACGTTTTTTATCCGACGGGAACTGGCTGTGTTGGTGATGCCCCTGAGTTATTTGCTGATCGGAATCATCCACCGGTTTATCCCACTGTATTGATTTGAGTGATTTGAAATTATATTTCCTGTGCTTTACATCGTTCCGACACCAATAGGCCACATGAAGGACATGACATTCAGGGCAGTAGATATCCTGAATGAGGTTGACCTGATCCTGGCCGAAGATACCCGTGTTTCCGCCAAACTGCTCCAGGCATACGATATCCGGACTCCGGTAAGGTCTTTTCATGCGCATAACGAACACAAGGTTCTTGATGGGATCATCCAAAAACTCAAGGAAGGAAATGACCTGGCAATCATATCGGACGCCGGCATGCCAGGCATATCCGACCCCGGTTTCCTGCTCATCAGGGCCTGCATCAAGGAAGGCATTGTAGTGGACTGCCTGCCCGGGCCCACCGCTTTTGTGAATGCACTTGTCCTGTCAGGCTTCCCGATGGATAAATTCCACTTTGAAGGATTCCTGCCGGCAAAAAAAGGCAGGCAAACACGCTGGACTTACCTGGCCTCACTGCCTGACACGATCGTATTGTATGAATCCCCGCATAAAATAGGCCGGTGCATGGATGAAGCCGTTCTGTTCCTGGGAGAAAGAAGGCGGGTTTGTATTTGCCGCGAATTGACAAAGATCCACCAGGAATGTATCCGGGGGACGGCTCTTGAGGTCAGGAACCAGTTTGAAGCACGGGGAAAGCTCAAAGGAGAGATTGTTGTTGTGATCGATCGTCCGGAAAGTTAATCTTGATTTTTATGAGACAACTGAACTTACGAGCAAATGATAGAAAACAACTACGGTTCAGTTATTTAATTGTTCTGTTGTTCGCATGTTCATTTGTTCCCTCAGAATAACTGAATACGCGAATAATTGAATGCACGAAGCATCGAAAGGAATTTGTGTCGGTTCAGTTATTCGCATGTGCGCAGATTCGCATGTTCATTTGTTCAGATCAGAATAACTGAATACGCGAACAACCGAATGCACGAACAATTGAACGAATACACATACATGCGGCTTTACAAATGCAGGGCTAAATATGTAGTGGCCTGTCTCCTGTGGCAGCAAGCGCTGCTTCCTTGATTGCTTCTGTATATGTCGGATGCGGATGGGAGATCCTGGCCATGTCTTCTGCCGTAGCCCTGAATTCCATGAGCGATACAGCCTCCATGATCATATCTGCTGCCCGGGCACCGACCATATGCACACCCAGGACTTCATCTGTTTCAGCATCGGCCAGGACCTTGATCATGCCTTCCGTATCCATGCTGGCTCGCGACCTTCCCAGTGCTTTCATCGGGAATTTCCCCACTTTATAGGCAATTCCTTTTTCCTTCAGTTCATCTTCCGTGTATCCGACATCGCTGACCTCGGGCCATGTATACACAACACCCGGGATGAGGTGATAATGAATCCCGGGCTTCTCACCATTCAGGAATTCTGCAACGAAGATGCCTTCCTCCTCTGCTTTGTGCGCTAGCATTGCCCCCCTGACCACATCGCCGATCGCAAAGATGTCAGGCTCATCGGTCTGCAGATGTTCGTTGATGCTCACCCTCCCCTTTTCATCTGTCTGGACACGCGTATTCTCCAGGCCGAGACCTTCAGTATAGGGTTTCCTGCCAATTGCGACGAGGCAATAATCGGCATCAATCTGGAAATTGTCATCAGCGTCCCTTTTCTTCACGCTGACCTTGACTTTTGTTTTGGATGCTTTTACACCAGTCACCTCATGCTTCAGGTGAAATTTCATACCCAGTTTTTTCAGCGAGCGCATGAGTTCCTTGCTGCAATCCCGGTCCATGTTTGCGATAATCCTGTCCAGGTATTCAACAACTTCAACTTCCGTGCCCAACCGGGCAAATACGGATCCAAGCTCAAGGCCGATCACGCCACCGCCCACGATCACCATTCTGCCGGGAACTTTTTCAATATTCAGTGCCTCGGTACTCGTGATGACGCGTTTTTTATCATAGTTGAAAGAAGCGGGTACAATAGGCTTGGAGCCGGTCGCAATGACGCTTTTCCCGGTTTCAAGTTTATGCTTATCTCCATTCTCCATGTGTACCTCGATTGTGTGGGCATCAACGAAGGACCCGCGGCCGTGATACACATCAATCTTGTTCTTCTTCATCAGGAAGTCTACCCCGTTGACGGTTTGTTCGACTACCTTGTTCTTCCGGCGTATCATTTGCGCCATATCCGCTTCAAGGGATTTCAACCTGATCCCATGTTCTTCAAACCGGTGCTCCGCGACATGATAATGTTCGGATGAGTCAAGCAATGCCTTGGAAGGGATGCATCCGACATTCAGGCACGTGCCCCCCAGGGTACTATATCTCTCCACAAGGGCGGTTTTCATCCCTAACTGGGCACATCGAATGGCGCAGACATAACCACCGGGCCCGGATCCGATTATGACAACATCATACTTCATCAACTTCTCAGATTTTAGTCCGTTTTCTTTTGATTCTGATCATTCTGTTTTGGCCTCCTGCCTCTTCTTGACTTCCTGTTACTGCTGCCTTTCCGCCCGCCGCCCTGCGTTCCCTGGTCGGATTTACCCTGGGCTTTGGCCGGATCTTTCTGGCCTGAGCGGCTTCTGTTTCCTCTGCCGGACCTGGGTTTTGACTTTCTCCTGCGCGATTTTCTCCTGCGCTTTTCATTGGGTAGTTCTATTTGTCCAGTCACATCCGCAAATTCCAGGTCCTTCTCCTTACCGTCATCCGCAATATCCAGGTCCGGAATGACAAAATCATCCGGCAGGTTCCCCTGCTCATTCATCTTCTTGATCTCACGGACCCGTTCAATGCCAATGGGTACGATCCGGCCCCGTCCAACTGTGGTCTGGATGGAATAATAGATCGTCTTCTTGAAAATGTCGATTTTCACTTTATGTGCTTTGCCACTCACAGCTTCCAGGACATCGACATTCTTCGGGAAGAGCTTCAGCGCGTCCATATAGGTATCCAGCTCGTAATTCAGGCAACATTTCAGCCTGCCGCACTGTCCGGACAATTTTGACTGGTTGATGGAGATATTCTGGTACCGGGCTGCATTCGTGGTGACCGACTTGAAGTCTGTCAACCATGTGGAGCAGCACAGTTCACGTCCGCAGCTGCCCAGCCCACCAATACGGGCTGATTCCTGGCGGGCCCCGATCTGGCGCATTTCGATCTTTACGCGGAACTCCCTTGCATATTCCCTGACGAGCTCCCTGAAATCAACACGTCCGTCTGCGGTATAATAGAACGTGGCTTTCCTGGTATCTCCCCGGTATTCAACATCCCCGATCTTCATATTCAGGCCAAGGGTCCGTGCGATGGCACGAGCCCGGACGAGGGCGTTCATCTCCAGTTTCCTCGCCTGGTCCAGTTTCTCCAGATCGCGATTATGGGCCTTCCTGACCACGTTGTAAATGACCTGATCCTCGCGGACATGCTTCTTCTTCATTTGCATCCGGACGAGCTCCCCGGAAAGGGTCACCTGCCCGATATCAAATCCGTTGCCCACATCTACAACCACGAAATCACCGGTATGCACATCCATTGCCCCATTGCCCTGAAAAAACTCCTTCCTCGCCCCGTTTTTAAAACTCACCTCCATCAGGGAAAATCCTGAGGGGTCGTAAATATCCATTTGTGTGAACCAGTCAAAAGTATTCAGCCGGTTGCATCCTCCTGTCAGGCAGGACCCATTGCTCCTGCATCCTGCCGGTAAACCATTTGACGTCGAACTGCTACATCCTACACATCCCATAATTCAATTTGGTTTTAATATCAATATATACGCTCAGGCTCAACTTCCTTGCCAATCAGCGCTTTTCTGAATAAAATACTGCAATGCATCCAGGTCACCTTTGGATGGGCATTGCGTGCAATCTGGAGAATCGTATCATTCATCACTTCTATGCTGCCATACAGCGAATCCGCGGAAATCTTTTCCGCCAGATAGCGGATCATTTTTGCCTCCAGTGGCGAACTTTCATACGGCTGGCCTGCACGATCAAGAATAGCCTTGCGCATGACCCGCAGGATATACCTGATCAATTGTTTTTGTTCTTCTTTTGAGGTCTTGTGCATCTTTTCTGCCCATACGACGCGTTCGGCAGGGTCATATTTTGCACATGCCTTGATCCACGTACCCAGGCTCTCTTCAAAATCATTATTTGATTGGCCTGCCAGCGAGAGCGCCTCATTCATGTTTCCTTCACAGACCGAAGCAATCTTTTTCGCTTCAGCCTCACCCAAACCCCGCCATCTGACAAGGCTTTCGCTGATCAGTTCTGTCGGGTACGGCTGGAAGTAGAATTGCTGGCAACGCGACTGGACGGTGGCAATGATCTGGTCGCGGTTTTCAGTGATCAGGAATATATGTGTATCCTCGGGAGGTTCCTCGATCAGTTTCAGCAACCTGTTTCCGTCCTTCCCCAGGTATTCTGCAAGCCAGATCACAAGGACCTTTTTTCCCCCTTCGAACGCCTGCATGTTCATATTCTGATAAGCAACATGGCAATCACCTGCATTGATGTTTCCCTGCTTGTCACTTGCTATGGTCTGCACCCATTGATACCCGTTGAGAAACGGGTTTTCGGCAAGTGACAACCTCCAATCATTGTAAAACTGGTGGCTTCTTGCATCTGCACCTGCCGTTGGGAATAAAAAGTGGATATCAGGGTGGGTCAACTGGCTGGTCTTCTTGCAATCCAGGCACTTCCCGCATGGCATCCCTTCCACGGGATCCTTGCAATACAGGAGCTGTACCGCCCATAAGGCGTGCAGGAGCTGGCCAGCCCCTTCCGGCCCGTAAAAAAGCAGGGCATGGGGCAGGGCATCTCTGGCAATGCGCTCAGAGAGGTACTTTAGATGCTGGGCTTGCGGTATGAAATAATCCTTCCACATGATTTTTCCGGTCCGCGTGACACCATGTGAAAGATGACCAAAGGTAGAGACGGTAAATTCCAGGATGTCTTTCAACCAGACAGGCCTGGTAACGGTTCAAGACTTTTACTTATGGCAAGTCTTTATAAATCAAATACTTAACTAAACTGTATATATTTCGTAATCCCCTTTTGGAGAAATTCATTGAATATCCCATCCACACTTCTGTCATCTGTCAAGTGCTCAATGCGTGGTATCTGCCGACCCATTGAAACTATTTCATGTAAAAATAGTTATTTTATCTGACTGCAATTCGGCAGGTCACCAATTCACAAACAAATAAGTTGTTCCATGCGGATATCCATCATACGAAAAGGGCATTTCAATGCGGCACACAAACTATCCGTCGACTCATGGACGGATGAAAAGAACAAGGCCGTTTTTGGCAGGTGCGCCAACCCGAACTTCCACGGCCACAATTATGTCATGGAAGTAAAAGTGACCGGGGAGGTGGATCCGGTGACGGGCATGGTCATTAACCTGTCAGAATTGAAATCCCTGATGCGCACAGAAATCGAGGACCGTTTTGACCATAAAAACCTGAACCTTGATTGTACGGAGTTTGCGGATCTCATCCCCACGGCAGAAAACATCTGTATTGTGATCTGGCAGATCCTGAGGAAGCATCTGGATGAGCGTTATGACCTCTCTGTCAGGCTGTATGAAACGGAACGGAATTTCGTTGAATATCCTGCATAAAAAAAAGCTGAAATGCGCGCATTCCAGCCTTCTCAATTCAAATAACTTTCTTTTACCTTTTTGAAAGCCTGACTGTTTTCAGGACTTTGTTGTGTTCATCTGTCATCCTGACCAGGTACAAACCTGATTTCAGGTCACTGACATCATAAGTTCGTCCGGGTACCGCATTGAAGGTCCTCATTTCATTTCCCACGATATTGAAAAGCGTGATCCGGGCAACCGCCGGGTGTGAAATCTGGAACTGGTCTGTTGTCGGGTTCGGGAAAATTTTAATTTCCTCCCGGGTTAGTTCTTTCACGGAAGTAGTCTGCGCGACATTAAACGTTGCGGATATTGTAGCCATGATATTTTCCTGGTCGTCCAATGGAAAAATCGCTACATCAATATCCATGGATCCTTCCATATTGTTTGGATTCACATGAATCTGCATCTGTAGGGTATCCCCTGCAGGGATCACATTCGGTTTTGATTCCGAACAACGATCGATGTTGGGTAAATAACAGTTGATCTCATCACAGATCCAGGTCAGCCATCCATCCGGAGGGCTTTTGATCGAACGCTCCCATAAGAGAACCTGCTCCTCATTAGAACTATTGATGATATCCACATACAGGTAAATATCGTTCTGGTCCGGTGTCCCTTCCACCACAGCGGGATAATCAATGACGGTCAAAGCCTGGCCGAAAAGACCGGTCACGAACAGAAAAAAGAAGATGATCAGGTAGTTTTGCTTCATACACCCCAATATTTGCATGCAAATTAAGGAAAAAACAGGCATAGCCAAAGAAAATGGTTTGAGTTAACATTTTCTTAGAGTTTGCGTTTGACAAACAGATTGCAGTTTAACCCCATCATAACAAGGAATACGCGAGAAATTGGCCACAATACCTGTTTAATTCGTTACTTTCGCGGCTAAATTTCATGTTTCCACAAAACTTTACTTATGAAAAGATTATGTACAACACTAACAATTCTGTTTGCATTGACTGCGATGGCATTTGGCCAGGCGATCTTCGTCCAGGACTTTGAGAACGGGATTGAACCAATGAAACTCTACGATCTCGATGGTAGGACGCCGAACCAGAATGTTGCCGAGTATACAAATGCATGGAATGCTTTGAACGTCGGTTTTGGGAACGGCACCAGGGTTGCGATCAGCAATTCATGGTACACACCTGCCGGGGCAGCCGATGACTGGATGGTCACACCCAAGATCCTGATAGAGGAAGGGACAATTCTCCGGTGGGAGGCAAAGGCCCAGGACAATAATTTCCGCGATGGATACCAGGTCCTGATCTCCACAGCATCGGATTCAGTACAGGATTTCACAACGGTACTTTATGATACCCCTGGCGAGGTGGCAAGCTGGCAAACAAGGCAGGAAGACCTTTCAGCCTATGCAGGCCAGGAAATCCATATCGCCTGGAGGAACAATTCCGATGACAAGTTTCTGCTCCTGGTCGATAACATCTATGTGGGTGTGCCGAGGCCGAACGATATCCGCATGGTCGACATCGATGCGAACATCAATTTCGGGACCGCCCTGGAAGGAGAAAGGAACTTGTCCATCACCGTGCAAAACCTTGGAAGTAACCCGGTGACAGAACTCACGGCCAGCTACTCCCTGAATGGTGGAGATACGATGACGACCGCTGAGATAGGGATCAATATTCCTGTCGGGGGAAGCTATAAATTGGTTTATGCAGACATGCTCAATCTGGTACCCACGGAGGAGGACCAAAACCTGCTGTGTTTTGTCGAGCTCGTCAACGGAGTACAGGATACAGACCAGGTCGCCCTGATCTACCCGAACTTCAAAGTATTCCCGCCGGTACCGGACTTTGACCTCGTCTCCTCGAAAGGGGATAGCTATAATTTCCACGAGATCCTGAGCTCCGGGAAAGCAGTCGTCCTCGACTTTTTTGCTTCGTGGTGCGGGCCGTGCCAAAGCTCGACACCTGCACTGAATGACTTTTTTGTCGCAAACGGTGGCGGGGATGAAAACCTGATGGTCTTCGGTGTCGATATCGAACCTACCGATGATGATGATGTTGTAAACAACCTGGGATGGGGCGCTACTTATCCCAAATTCAGCTATTCCCAGACGACTGAGGAATTCTGGGTCCATTTCAACCGGAATCATGCTCTGGGTGAAGATGCCATCCCGTTTTTTGTTATGATCTGTCCAAACCAGAAAGATCCGGCATATTCCGAAATTACCACCTCTGCAGTGGGTTTTCAACCTGGAATGTTCGAGACTGACTTCCAGCCTGACTATGATGAATGTGCTGCCGGCCTGAATGTTTCCGTAAAAGAAGTAAAAGGCCTTACGGAGGCACAATTGTTTCCGAATCCAGCCAATGACCTGATCACCATGGACTTCGGACTTGAGCGGTCCTCGGATATCCGCGTGACGGTCATGAACCAACTTGGTCAGGTGGTGCGCGACCTTGGTGAGATCTCTTTCGCCGATGGGCAGAACAGGCTTACGGTCGAAACAGGAGATTTTGCTGAAGGAATCTACTATGTGCGCATGAACCGCGGCACAGAGATCAGCACATTCAGGTTCAGTGTAGTGCACTAATTCTGTATTCGTTTAGAATAGGATAAAGTTATTGAGGGTCCATGGATGCATGGGCCCTTTTTTATTTGGCCTTGTCCGGCAACAGACCAATTGCATTTTTGTATTTCAATTCATTTTTCTTTCTTGGCAGGATAAACCTCGAATCCAATGCGGATTGTCATCATCGGGAACGGGATCGCAGGGATCACAACGGCAAGGTTCGCACGAAAGTTGAGCGATCATGAAATCACCGTCATTTCTTCCGAATCAGATTATTTCATTGCCCGGACGGCACTGATGTATGTCTATATGGGCCACATCAGGCGCAAGGACCTCAAGCCGTATGAAGACTGGTTTTGGGAAAAGAACCGGATTTCCCTTATCCGGGACCACGTGGAAGAATGCATCTTTTCAGAAAAAACTTTGCGCCTCAGGTCGGGACAGACCGTCAACTATGACAAGCTCGTCATCGCGTGCGGCAGTAAGCCGAACTTTTTCAACTGGCCGGGACAAGACCTGCAGGGAGTAGGCGGTCTGTATGCTATCCAGGACCTTGACTATATGGAAGAATTCAGCAGCAGGCTGGAAAGGGCAGTCGTTGTCGGAGGTGGTCTCATCGGGATCGAGATGGCTGAAATGTTCCACACACGGAAAATCCCGGTCACCATGCTTGTCCGGGAAAAGAGCTACTGGGACATGGTCCTTCCGCCAGAAGAATCAGAGATGATCAACCGTCATATTCTAAGGCACGGTATTGACCTGAAACTGGAGACCGAACTCCGCGAAATCAAAGGTGACCAATCCGGGAGGGTAAATGGTGTAGTCACCAGCTATGGACAGAAGATCCCATGCGGTTTTGTGGGCATCACTACCGGTGTCTCACCCAATATCGAATGGCTCAGGGATACAGAACTGGAAACAGACAGGGGGATCCTTGTCAACACTTGCCTGGAAACGAATATCCCTGATGTGTATGCCGCCGGGGATTGCATCCAGTTGCGGAAACCCGACCCGGGCAGGAAAGCCATAGAAGCTGTTTGGTATGCCGGCAGGATGCAGGGCGAAACACTGGCATACCACATGCTCAGTCAACCAACCGCCTACCATCCCGGCATCTGGTTCAATTCCGCCAAATTCTTTGATATCGAATACCAGGTATACGGTGATGTGCCGGCACAATCTGGCCCGGCCATCGATTCCATTTACTGGGAACACAAGGACGGGCTGAGGAGCATCCGCATTGTATTCGATCGCGGGAGTCGCATGGTCTCGGGGTTTAATTTCATGGGGATCCGGGCAAGGCATGAAGTATGTGAAAAATGGATCAGAGAAAAAGCCCCGTTGGAAAAAGTGTTGTCTGACCTTCCTGTCGCCAGTTTTGATCCTGAATCGAGCCGGCAATACCACAAACCATTGCTGGAAGTGTATTCCCGGAAATTTAATTCTACAATACCTGTAAGGAAAAAACGAAGCCATGACCAGGCCTTCCATTTTCTACACGGAAACACCTCCTCAACCAGATGATGAATCAACCAGTCAAGAGTCTTTCATTTGCCAATCCGCATCCGCCCTTTCTTACGGGGGTACAGAAAATTGCGACAGGTATCGGGAGTATCGGGTTATTGATCCTCTTTGTGGTCACGTTTGGGGTACAATTTGAAAACAGGGTGCTTTGGCTTTGGATCTCCCTGGGCGCTGTCACAATTGGGATCCTGCTGTATACATGGGATCAATACCGCCACGAAGCAGGGGGCATTCATCATCACGGGACCTGGTTTTCCAGCATCACCAACAGGGGGACAATCGCCTGGATCATTGGCGTGATGTTGACAGGCTTTTATGTCCTGCTTTACTTCTTCCCCGGCCTGCTTGGACTTGGTGAAGAAGGCGGGGAAAACACCGGACTGGTCGGGTTCTTTGATCCCTTGTCACAATGGATCAAGAAAGAACCGGCTTCACAATGGTTTGTGTACGGGGTTTTCTATACCCTGGCAATCCTTTTGTTCGGGGTCAAATTCATCTTGAAGTACCGCCACAACAGGTACCAGATACTGCGTACGATTTCAGTGATGTTCTTCCAGTTGGGGTTTGCATTCCTCATCCCTGAAATCCTGATGAGGTTGAACCAGCCCAGCATGGACCTGAAAAACATGTGGCCGTTGAACTATACATTCTTCTTCGACTGGAATATCGACAGGTTGATAGAAGGAGGAAACCTTGGGATGTTCATGCTTGTTTGGGGGATCGTCCTCATCGTGCTGGTTTCGCCGGCACTGACATTCTTCTATGGCAAGCGATGGTACTGCAGCTGGGTCTGCGGTTGCGGTGGATTGGCGGAAACTGCAGGCGACCCGTTCAGGCATTTGTCAGACAATTCGCTCAGGGCATGGAAGATCGAAAGATGGCTCGTGCATGGTGTCCTTGTCTTTGCCGTCATCATGACTGCCCTTGTCCTCTATACCTTCTTCAGTGGAAACAGCAGACTGCTTTTCCTGGACAGTTACTACGTCCGCGCGATATACGGCTTCCTGATCGGAGCCATCTTCAGTGGCGTGGTCGGAGTCGGGTTTTATCCGCTGATGGGGAGCCGGGTGTGGTGTCGGTATGGCTGCCCGATGGCTGCCATCCTCGGGATCCAGCAGCGCTTCTTTTCCCGTTTCAGGATCACAACCAATGGGGGGCAGTGCATTTCCTGCGGAAACTGCTCCGTGTATTGTGAAATGGGGATCGATGTCAGGCACTATGCGCAGCGGGGACAGAATATCGTACGGGCCTCATGTGTCGGTTGCGGAATCTGTGCAGCCGTATGTCCGCGTGGTGTCCTCCGGCTGGAAAATGGTTCTGTCGACATATTCACGCGTACCAAAGAACTGAAGACGCTCATGATCGACCCGGAAGAAGGGATCCGCATCGAATCGTAGATAAAAAACCCTACAGGTTTCGGGTTTTCAGGATCCAGTAAGACAGAAGCAGGAAAATGCCTGTCCACCCAAAAACAACCAGCACATCAACCCAGGCCACGTAATCCTGGACTTCCATAAATGCATATTTCTGGAAAGGCACATGGATGAGGTTGTTGATCGCCCTCATGGGCAGATACCAGTTCGCGATCTTGTATTCATATTGCATGATCGCTGCGCCGATCGGCTCAAACATGGCCGTGTAGAAGATAAAGATAATGATCGCAAAACCTGTCCGCCTGATGATGAAGGCAAAGAGCATGGCAAGGCACAGGAAGGAAAAGATCTCCAGGATGTATGCCGGGATGAATTCCATGTTCATCAAAATAAAATCGGGCGATTTCACCTGGCTGTACAACAATCCCAGAAAAAGTCCCAGCAGGAGTAGGAGAAGGCCGGCCAGCAATGCAAGGGCAAGGATCATGATGAGCTTTGAAAACATGAACTCCCGCCTTGACAGGCCGTCGATGATATTCTGACGGATCGTTTTATTGGAGAACTCGAGGCAGATCGAAATGATGACGACAAATGCAAGGATCCATTTGAAGACGAATGTGAGATAGGCCAGGTTTTGCCAGATGTCCACAAAGTCAAACAGGGGAATACCCATATTGGCGAACTGTCCGAGTTGCTCCATATTTTCCTCCAGGAACCAGTCTATGACCCTCTTCGTGAAGAAGCCGAGTGCAAAATAGAATACGACAAACAGTCCAAGGATAATCCAGAACGCCTTGTAATGCTTCAATTTCAGGAATTCCAGCTGCAATATCCTAATCATCACTTTCCTTTAAGATGGCCAGGAATTGTTCTTCCAGGTTGGACCGCTTGAATACCAGGTGGCTCAGGATCACGCCCTGATCCATCATGATCCGGTTGATTTCCTGTGTGGTCAGCAGCGGATCAACCTCTGTCACAAGGTAACCGTTTGCATGTTCGATATGCAGCACACGCTGATCATTGGAAAGGATGTGCTTCGCTTTCTCCAGGTCGGCACACCCGATTTCAATCCGGTTTTTCTTGTTGAGCACAGCATCCACCTCTCCTGCAAAAATCCGCTTTCCATTCCTGAGTACAGCAAAATGCGTGCATACCTTCTGAACTTCATCAAGGAGGTGGCTCGCAAGCAGGATCGTTTTGCCCATGCCCCTGATCTCAAGGATAATATTCCTGATTTCGGCTATCCCCTGTGGATCAAGGCCATTTGTTGGCTCATCGAAGATCAGCACACCAGGATCGGAAAGCATGGAGGAAGCAATCGCAAGCCGCTGTTTCATCCCCAGTGAATACGTGCTGAAGCGATCATTGCGTCGCTCATACAACCCAACCATTTTCAATGCATGTGCGTAATCCGGTTTTTCAATTTCCTTGATCAATGCAGTAATCCTCAGGTTTTGCATTGCCGAGAGGTATGGGTAAAAGATCGGGTGTTCGAGGATCGCCCCGACCTGCTTGCGCAGCCTGTAATCCTCTCCCTTTTCAAACCAGCTGTAGGAGCCCCCCGTTTTATTCGTGACACCCAGGATCATCCCGAGGGTCGTCGTCTTGCCGCTACCGTTGGGGCCAAGCAAGCCATAGACCTGCCCTTGCCTGACCTCCAGGTCCAGGGAATCCACGGCCGTGATCCGTCCAAAACGCTTTGTCAATCCTTGTGTCTCCAGAATCATCCCCTGGCTGTCTCGATTTACTTCAGGTAATCCGTAAGTTCACTGATATCCGCATTTGCAAGCGCCCCGATATATTCCATATTCAGTGTACCCTCAACTTCTGCCACATAGGCCTTGTCATGGTCTCGCATCACAAGAACGAACTCCGCCCGGTCAATCGCCCCTCTGCTAAAAAAAGTAATCCGCATATTACTTTCCCGGGCTTCAATCAAAGGTTCAAAGCCCTCCCCTTCCAATTGCCTGATCAATTGCCTGATCGCGGTTTTCTGCACACCGGTGGAGTCATTCACCACATTTGGTTGATGCACAATGATCCGCCTCACATCTTTGATCATGTGATTGAAATCAGGATCCCCTTTCACATTCAGGATGCGCATCACGCTCTGGTACACGTAATATTTCTTTCCTTCCCCATGCTCTTCCATGAAGGATGCAATTGCATTGCTCTGGCCCAATCCTGAAGACTGGCAGGCAAAGGCGATCAGGAATAACAGGAATATCCTTCTCATGAGAAAATCATTTCCATCGAATTAACGGATAAATACCGAGATCATGCACAATAGTAGACAAATCAACGTGATTTGTTCTACAAAACCGGCTATTCACCACGAGGAACGGCATCGAATGTGCTCCATGATGATGATCTGAAGAATACCGCCTTAAGCAAAAAACGAAAAGAAACCAACAGCGTTATCCTTCCAGGGCAGCTGCTCCGGCCACAATCTCGGAAAGCTCGCTTGTAATGGCTTCCTGGCGTGCCTTGTTGTAATTGATCCTGAGTTCCTTGATCAACTCTTCGGCATTCTCGGTGGCTTTGTCCATTGCGGTCATGCGCGCTCCGTGTTCGGATGCATTCGTGTCGAGAAGGAATTTATGGAACTGCACCCCGAGGATCCTGGGGATCAGGGTTTCAAGGAGTGTATCCTTATCCGGTTCGAAAATATAGTTTGCCCTGCGGCGCAGTTTCTCCCCCTTTTGTATCCGGGGTACAGGGAGATACTGGACATGCACAGGAAATTGGGTCCCTGCATTCTTAAACTGTCCGTAAAAGACCTGTACCACATCGTATTCCTTGTTTTCAAAGGCTTCCATGATCATTTCAGGAACTTCGGACGTATGGTCATAACTCAGGTCCTTGAACAGATCGATATAGTCCTTAATGAAGTGGCAATTCGGATACCTTCTTCTCAATTGATCATACCCTCTTTTCCCGATTGGGAGAAAATGGAGGTTTCCCGAATCTACATACCGGGCATATTTTTCATCGATCAGGCTGGCCGCCTGCTTTACGATGTTGGTATTGAACGCACCGCAGAGTCCCCGGTTTGATGTCACAACCACAACCAGCACATTTTGCACATCCCTGATTTTGCCAAAAGATACATTGGCATCACCGCCAAGATGAAACAGGATATGGGTAAGGATCTCCCGCAATTTGTCTGCATACGGGCGGAGCTGTACGATGGCGTCCTGGGCCTTCCTTAGCTTGGCCGCCGATACCATCTTCATCGCTTTCGTGATCTGCTGCGTCGAACGCACAGATTTCATCCGCTCCCTGACTTCTTTCAGCTTACCACTCATATGGTTGTGTGATTCAGATTATTGAATAAAACGTACTGCCTATCCGGCAGCATACTGGGAAGACAGCTCATCAGCCACTTTCCGCAATGTATCCGTTGCCTCATCAGTCAGCTTTCCCTGCCTAAACGTTTCCAGGACCCCGGGATGCTTTTGCTCCAGTGTGGTCAGGAACAAGTCTTCAAATTCCTTCACACTATCCACAGGTACGTTTCTCAGCAAACCGTTAGTCCCGAGGTAAATGATCGCAACCTGTTTCTCGACAGGCACCGGTGAATATTGCGGCTGCTTCAGTACTTCCACATTCCGTTTTCCTTTCTCGAGGACCGCTGTAGTAGCTGCATCGAGGTCAGAACCGAATTTTGCAAATGCCTCAAGCTCACGGTACTGGGCCTGATCGAGCTTTAATGTCCCGGCAACTTTCTTCATGGATTTGATCTGGGCGGCACCACCAACCCTGGATACGGAAATTCCGACGTTGATGGCCGGCCGGATCCCGGAGTTGAACAGGTTCGATTCGAGGAAGATCTGCCCATCCGTAATGGAGATCACGTTTGTCGGGATATAGGCAGATACGTCACCTGCCTGGGTTTCAATGATCGGAAGTGCCGTGAGTGAACCGCCACCCCTGATAATCGATTCACCATTTTCATCCTTGGCATTGACCAGAGATTCCGGCAAATCGTTCATCTGGCGTGCGATATCGTCATTGTTGATGATCTTCGCCGCACGCTCAAGCAGGCGTGAGTGCAGGTAGAACACATCACCAGGATATGCTTCACGTCCGGGAGGCCTTCTCAGCAAGAGCGAGACCTCGCGGTAGGCCACTGCCTGCTTTGAAAGGTCATCATAGATGATCAGTGCCGGGCGGCCCGTATCCCTGAAAAACTCTCCGATCGCAGCACCTGCGAACGGTGCGTAGAATTGCAGGGGCGCCGGATCCGAAGCGGACGCAGACACAATCACCGTGTACGGCATGGCGCCGTTATCTTCCAATACCTTGGCAACCTGGGCGACCGTTGAGGCTTTTTGGCCTGAAGCCACATAGATGCAATAAACGGGTTCCCCGCGGTCGTAAAATTCCTTTTGGTTCAGGATCGTATCCACCGCAATCGCCGTTTTCCCTGTTTGCCTGTCCCCGATGATCAGCTCACGCTGGCCGCGTCCAATCGGAATCATGGAGTCAATTGCCTTGATCCCCGTCTGCAAAGGTTCGTTTACAGGCTGGCGGAAAATCACACCGGGCGCTTTCCGCTCAAGCGGCATTTCATAGCTTTTCCCTTCAATGGCCCCCTTCCCGTCAATCGGGTCTCCGAGCGGATTGAGGACACGACCCAGCATACCTTCACTTACCTTGATCGATGCAATGCGGTCAGTCCTGCGCACAGTGGAGCCTTCCTTGATGTCGTCACCAGGCCCCATCAATACGACACCCACGTTGTCCTCTTCAAGGTTCAGGACGATCGCCTGCACGCCTGTTTCAAACTCAACAAGCTCGCCAGCCTGGGCTTTTGTCAATCCGTATACGCGCGCAATTCCGTCCCCAACCTGGAGTACAGTACCTACCTCCTCTAATTCTGCTTCAGTTTTGAAGCCTGAAAGCTGCTGTTTCAGTATCGCTGATATTTCATCGGGCTTAACGTCAACCATTTTATTCGATTTATTTCTTTGTTCGGTTAATTATTTATCTCGCAAAGGATTTGCGCATATTCTCCAATTGGTGCAGGACACTCGCATCGTACATTTTATCCCCGATCTGGATGATAAACCCTCCGATGATATCAGGATTGACCTGTGTCTTGAGGTCCAGGTTCGGGTATGTGAGTCCGCTGGCGACGATCTTATTCTTCATCGCCTCGGTCTGGGCTTCGGTCATTGGTTTTGCGGTGGTCAGCTGAACGGTCGTGACCTGCTTGATATCCTTGTACTGGTTAATGAATTCATCTGCAATTTCGGAGAGGAACATCTCACGTCCTTTCCTGAGGATGATCTCAAGGAACGAGTAAGTCAGCGGGTCGTAGGACTCCTCAAATAACACCTTGAAAATTGCTTTCTTTTTCTCGGGGCCAATGATCGGACTCTTGAGCAACAGGGCAAGGTCTTTCACACCAGCCGCAGCCTGAAAGTGCAGCACGTCTTCATGCACCCTTTCCAGCTTCCCTTCTTCGCGGGCGAGCTCTATGAGTGATTTTGCGTATCTGCTTGCTATGCGTGCTGTGGACATCCTAATTCAGCTTTAGTTCATCGACCAATCCATCCACGTATGATTTCTGTTCGGCATCATCCGCAAGTTGCTTCCGGATGACTTTCTCGGCAATCTCAAGTGCCATCATCCCGACTTCATTCTTCACTTCCTTGAGGGCATGCTTCTTCTGGTTTTCAATTTCTCGCTGGGCACTGACAACGATTTTCTGAGCTTCTTCTTTTGCCCTTGATTTTGCTTCATTGATCATCTTGCTGCTCGCTTCCTTGGCTTCCTTGAGGATCTCGGCGCGTTCCTGGCGGGCCTGGGCCAGCAGCTGCTGGTTCTCGGCTTGCAGGTTGGCCATTTCTTCCCGTGCATTTTTCGCCTCGTCAAGTGCGGACTGGATGTCATTTTCCCTTTTCTTCAGTGCTTCTGCGATCGGCCTGAACGAAAAACGGCCGATGAGCCACCAGAAAAGGAAAAAGATGATCGTAGTCCAGAAAAGCAATCCCCAGGCCGGACGAATCGGAGTGAACTCAGCCAGGAAAAACATATTTTCTAATACTGCCATTATTCCATCATTTAAAAAAGGTATGTCCCATGGCCAACCGCCATGGAACAAACCAGAAGTTAATTTTACGCAACCAGGAATGAAACGATAATCGCGATCAGCGCAGCACCTTCAACAAGTGCGGCCATCAGGATCATGTTTGCACGAATGTCACCCACAGCTTCAGGTTGACGAGCGATGGCTTCCATCGCTTTCGCCCCTACGTTACCGATACCGATACCGGCACCGATTACTGCGAGACCCATTCCAAGTGCGGCAATTGAACCTACCATAATGATTAATTTATGAAGTGTAAAAATTAATGATGTTCCTCTTCTATAGCTGCCCCGATGTAGGAGGCTGCAAGTATTGCAAAAACAAATGCCTGGATAAAGGCGACCAGCAATTCAATAGACATCATGAATATGGTCAGTGGCACGGAGATCACAACGCCTCCGATCGAGCCACCCATCGAACCACCCATCTTTCCGAATAAAAAGATCAGTCCGACAAAACTCAGTACAACAATGTGCCCGGCTGTAATATTCGCAAACAGACGAAGCATCAGTGTAAACGGCTTGATAAACAACCCAAGGATCTCCACCGGTGTCAGGATGACGGCCTTGATTCCGGCCGGTACACCAGGCATCCACAGGACATGCTCCCAGTAATGCTTCTTACCGCTCAGGTTTGTGACAAAAAATGTGAATACGGCTAAAATCAGGGTCACCGCCAGGTTACCTGTCACGTTTGCCCCCCCAAAGAAGGGGATCTGCCCCCACAAGTTCAGTCCAAGAATAAAGAAGAACAGGGACATGATAAAAGGCAAATATTTCTCCCATTTATCTCCCAGGAAAGGCTTTGCGACCTCATCCTGGATAAACAGGAAGATCGGCTCGAAAAAAGACTGGATCCCTTTCGGGGCCATCCCATCCCTTTCCTTGTACGCTTTGGTAATCCTCCTGAAAACAAAGAAAAACAGGCCGAAGATGATGATCATGGAAACCACATTCTTCGTAAGTGAGAAATCATAGAATGACGTAATCCCACCGCCGAAGAGGCCCCCGTCTGCAGTACTTTTTGCATCAAGGCGATATTCATGCCCGTCGTAGCATGCATAGGACACGGTGACTTCCTTGCCCTCCTTTTCTTCATGTTTTGTAATGAACCCGTCCAGCTGCACGTCACCTGACGGAAAAGAAGGATCCGGTATCCGCTTTATCGATCCGGCCTGCAAGACATACCGGTTATATGCATGGTGCCCGTCACCGTGGCCGATTGTTTCAAAATGGAACTTTGAAGACATAAAAAAGTCCCAGCCGGAACCGGGTGCATACACAATCACCGGTAGCGGTATCTGGATCGGACCAATACTGTACACATTGGCATCTGCAATGTGGTGAAAAGAGGTCTGCTTACTGTCATATTCCGAACCGGGCGCCGGGTCGTGATGAAAACCACATACATCGTGATGGTCATCCTGACCGGAGTGTGTTTCGTGCGCTGCATCCTCATTGCCATGGTGCTGCGCCAACGCAGGTGTCATACCCAGAACCAATAAAGAAATGATGATCGCGAAAGTCTTCTTCAAAATGAAACGGATTGAAATGATTTCACATGCTTTTCAAAATCAGCCGCAAAAATATGTATTAATGAAGGGAAACAAAAGAACTGTCTGACTTTTTTAATCCCTGTTTCAGAGAATCAAAAATGCCCCGCATTCAGCTGGATGAACATAATGCGAACAGCCTGTCTGGCACCCGATTTTCCTATTGTGATTCCACAAGCATGCAAGACATTCTCGCATGTCCGGGGTGTCCCGCAAACAATGATTCTGTGAGCGTCCGATATCTGCCTGCTTCACCGGGTGCTACCCTAAGCCAGGCAACCAGCGTCAGATTAAAAGAAAACCCGCAACCGGACATTTCCTGTCCGGTTGCGGGCTGTCCGATATACATTCAGGCATGCTTACCTTGCGTAAGCGACTGCTCTTTTTTCCCTGATCACGGTCACCTTGATCTGCCCGGGATACTGCATCTCATCCTGGATCTTTTGCGAGATCATGAACGAAAGGTCATCTGCAAACTTGTCAGAGACCTTCTCACTTTCTACGATGACGCGCAACTCGCGCCCTGCCTGCATGGCGTAAGCTTTTTGTACACCATCGAAAGACATGGCGATTTCTTCCAGCTCTCCGATCCGCTTCAGGTAACTTTCAAGGATCTCCCTGCGCGCGCCAGGACGGGCACCGCTGATCGCATCGCAGGCCTGTACGATCGGGGAGATAATATTGTTCATTTCAATCTCATCGTGGTGAGCGCCTACCGCGTTGCTGACAGCAGGATGTTCCTTATACTTTTCACACAGCTGCATCCCCAGAATGGCGTGCGAGAGTTCAGTTTCCTCTTCGCCGACTTTTCCGATATCATGCAATAACCCGGCACGCTTGGCAAGCTTCACCTGTTTCGGGCTCAGTCCGAGTTCAGATGCCATGATCGCACACAGGTGGGCTGTTTCGATACTGTGTTTGAGGAGGTTCTGTCCATAGGACGACCTGAACCTCATCCGGCCGACCATGCGGACCAGCTCCGCACTCAGTCCATGGATGTCCAGGTCGATCACGGTACGCTCACCGATCTCCTTGATCTGTTCCTCCATCTGTTTTTTCACCTTTGCGACGACTTCCTCGATTCTTGCAGGATGGATCCTGCCGTCTGCCACAAGGCGTTTGAGCGCGATCCGGCAGACTTCCCTGCGGATCGGGTCAAAGCTTGAGATCACAATCGCTTCCGGCGTATCATCAACCACGATCTCCGCTCCGGTTGCGGCCTCAAGTGCCCTGATATTTCGTCCCTCCCGGCCGATGATCTGGCCCTTCACATCATCCGAATCAAGGTTGAAAACCGAAACTGTATTCTCAATTGTATACTCCGCGCACATCCGCTGGATGGACTGGATGACGATTTTTTTCGCCTGCTTGTTGGCATTCGCTTTTGCTTCGGCAACAGCTTCTTTTTCGATCGCCATCACCTCCGTCTGTGCTTTTGCCCGGACGGCTTCGAGGAGTTGTTCCTTTGCTTCATTCTCGGACAACCTTGCCACTTTTTCCAGCTCCTTGATGAATCGTTCATTTGCTTGCTCCACCTCCTCGCGTTTCTTCGCCACGATCTTCAGTTGCTTTTCAAGGTTTTCCCGAATTGTCGTGACTTCCGCCTCACGGGACTCCAGATTTTCAAGCTGTCCCGCAAAGTCCTGTTTTCTTTGCTTGAGTGCATTCTCCTGGTTTTTGACTTCCAGTTCACGCTCCTTCAATTCCATCTTCCGTTCCGTCTTGAAATTTTCGTAGTCTGCTTTCAGCTTTGAAAATTTCGACTTTGCTTCCTGGATCTTCTTTTGTTTGATCGCCTCATTCTTGCTCTCTGCCTTTGAGATGATCTTTTCTGCATTCACCTCCGCTTCGTCTGTAATCCGCTTTGCCGTAATCCGAGCTTCCTGGATAACCAGGTCTGACTGTTTGTTGCTTTCTGCAATTTTGCCCTGGCTGGCCTTCCTGACCAGGTAATTTGCCACGATGATACCGATAATCGCGCCGATCACCAGCCCTCCAACTAAACCTAACGTAATATCCATCTTACCTTACATTTATGATTAATGAATCCCTGTAAGGTGTCCGAAGAAAGGAAAAGAGAATCAGGAGATGAGATTATCGAGCATATACTCGACCTGGTTCAAACGGGATTCGATCTCACTCGTATCCTGTTGGATCTGGTTTTTCTTATGCTCAACAGCGTAAGTCAGGATTAACATTGAAAGACAATCCTGCATGTCCTTGTTTGAATACGTCGCCTGGAGTTTGCGCAGTTTTTCATTGATCTCATCCACCATTTCCAGGATGACTGCTACCTCATCCTCATCCACTTTGAGCGGAAAAACGCGCCCTCCAATCGCCACTTCCAAACGCTTCATGCTATCACTTTAAGTCAGGAATTCTCGACCAGCTCGATACACTTGTGCAACTCCTTCAGGTAGCCGTCCAATTCCTTTGTAAATGATTTTTTATACTCAGACAAATCATCTCCTTGTCTCGCCTTTTGTGCATCCATCAGCTCCCGGAGATCTGCCTCCAGTCGCCCTTTTTCACCGGACACCTTTTCCAGGCTTTCTTTTAAACTTTGATTTATTCTTATAAGCTCTTTATTCTCTTCAATAGCAGACCTGTACTGGTCAGCCAGCTGTTGTATCCTGGCTTTAATTCTCTCGATATGGTCCAGTACATGCTCCATCTAACCAAATATACTCAAAAATAATTCTGTTCATCTCAATTCTGCTGCAAGTTCGGATCTGTACTTTTTGAGTATCCTGCCGACTTCCCTGTCCACCCGCTCATCAGTAAGTGTCATGGAACGGTCCTCAAATGTCAGCCTGATGGCATAGGATTTCTTGCCCTGGCCGACATGTTCCTCGTTTTCATACACGTCAAAAAGATCTACATGTGCCAACACCGAAGCAGATTCCTTCAGAGCAATCTTCTGTAAATCAGAGAATTGTATTTTTTTATCCAAAATCAGTGCCAAATCACGTGTCACTGAAGGATATTTGCTCATCTCTTCGACGACCAGTTTTTGCCGCTTGGTCAGCGTGTAGAGCAGGCCCATGTCAAAATCTGCAAACAGGACATTGTTGCGGATATCAAATCCGGCCCTCAATGCATCCCTGACCAAACCAAACCTGCCAACTATCTGGGGACCCATCCTGATGGCCATACCAAGGCTATAATACGGGTCATTCTCAAGGCGCTCCATCCTGAACCTGGTCAGGCCCAGCCTCGACAACAGGAGATCTGTATATTTCTTCAGGGTAAAATAATCAGCCCCCCTGGACTCCTGGATCCAGCTTTGATCATGGTTCGACCCGGAGATCACCAGTGAGAGCCGCTCTTTCTCGATAAATTCCCCCTCTGGGTCGAGAGAATATGTCCGGCCGAACTCAAACAGCTGCACATCAATTTGCTGCCTGTTCTGGTTATAGGCCACTGTTTCAAGCGCAGTCACCAGCATATCCGGACGCATCACATCCATATTGGTATTGCTTGTGTTGAGTACCGGAACCAGGGCATGCCCCTGGGGCAACGGCAGCCTGCCTTCGCTATAATTGGCTGATTGGGTGAGTGAGAGCCCCATGATCTCGTCAAAACCGTTTGAGGCAAGAAAATCCCCGATCGCCCTCCGGAAACGGTCAACAGTAGGCCGCTCTGTAATGGCAATGGTTGTCGTCATTTTTTGCTGCAACGGAACATTGTTGTAGCCATAGATCCGCAGGATCTCCTCGATCACATCGGCTTCCCTTGTGACATCTGATTTATTTGTTGGTACTGCAACACTGAAAGAGGTATCATTCGACTGAACGATCTCCATGCCCAGGGCTCTCAGGATCCGTTCAATTTCCGCTTTCGCGATTTCCGTACCGATCAACCTGTTGACATGGGCGTATTGGACATCGATCACCACAGGCAGGATCACTTCCGGGTAGATGTCCACAATCTCCGATGTAATCCTCGCTCCTCCCAGATCCCTGATCAGCGTGGCGGCCCGCTTCAGGGCTTCCACCGTGATATTGGGATCCGAGCCTTTTTCGAAGACCTTTGCCGCATCTGTCCTCAGTAAATGGCGCGTACTCGTCCTCCTGATCCAGGCTGCATCAAAATGGGCCGATTCGAGGAAGATGGAAGTTGTGCGTTCTGTCACGCCCGAACCGATACCTCCAAACACTCCGCCGATACACATCGGGTTGGACGCACCGTCACAGATCATCAGGTCCTTGTCAGCAAGCTTGCGGTCCACTTCATCCAGCGATCGGAAAAGGGTCTCTTCCGGCAGAGTTTTTACCAGGATAGCACCGCCTTCAATCCGGTCCGCATCAAATGCATGCAGGGGTTGCCCCATTTCATGCAGCACAAAATTCGTTGCATCGACCACGTTATTGATGGACCTGACCCCGATCGCTTCAAGTCGTTTTTTCAACCATTCGGGAGACTCGCCTATCCGGAGACCAGAAATGGACACACCGGAATACCTGGGACACGCCTCCGGGTTCTCAACAGTGACCGGGATCGTCAAGGATGTATCATCCACAGAAAAATCCTGCACCTCAGGGATGCGGATCTCCTTGTCATACCCTTCATTGATCACAAGGTAAGCATGTACATCGCGGGCGATGCCCAGGTGGCAAGTCGCGTCAGAACGGTTGGGTGTCAACCCAATTTCAAAAACATAATCGGTTTCTACATTGTAGTGGTCACGGGCGGGAGTGCCGACCTCCAGATCATCATCCAGCACCATGATCCCGCTGTGGTCGTCACCAAGTCCCAGTTCATCTTCTGCGCAGATCATGCCTTCAGAAGTTTCTCCCCGCACTTTAACTTTTTTAATTTCCCAGGGCTCTCCCTCAGGTGAATAGAGGATCGTCCCGACCGGGGCCACCCAGACTTTTTGACCGGCAGCCACATTGGGTGCCCCACAGACGATCTGGAGGTCCCGCTCACCGCCAATATTGACAGTCGTCAGGCTCAGCCTGTCCGCATTGGGGTGCCGAACACATGTGATCACCTCACCGGCAACAATATGCTGAAGGCCGCCGCGAATGGATTCCACTTTTTCAATACCCTCAACTTCGAGGCCGATGTCAGTCAGGATCTCCCCGAAACGTTCGGGCTCGATATCAACGGCCAGATAGTCTTTGATCCAGTTATATGAAGCTTTCATAGGACTGCATTTCTTGCCAGAAAAGGCCAAAGATACGCCTTTTCATTTGCTCTTAATCCACTAAATGCAGCTGGCCCGCCTGGAGCACTTCGAAGGTTCCTTCACCTGATTTGACATTCGTGATAAAAGCAACGATATCGATCCTTGAATCATTCCAGTCGGGATCGATCGTGCCGGAAAACTCGAGATCGAATGCTTCCCCTACCAACAGGTCAGTGGCAAAAGACTCCCCGTCAAATTTGGTCAGCATATCGCGGAGCACGTGTTTGTGCACGTAATCTTCTACCACACCCCCGGCCTCGAAATCATCCTGTGCATCGACAATACCGTTCTCAAGGATCATCACACTCGCCCGGAGGTCACCGGAAACAGATGCTTTTGCACGGCCGTTCAGGCTTACCCTGATGGTCCTGTCCTGGCCATTGTAATCCCTTGAGATCTGGAATTCAACGAGCGGGTCCTCTTCTATTTCATTTCCGATGTACCCGGCCCATGCGGAGGCCGTCAGTTGCAGTTCACCATTAAAGTAGGTCCTGTCGACCACGCCCGCAGGATAACCCGAATTGGGGCCCAAATAATCGAACAGCGCCTCCCCTTCTTCTGTGCGCAGGTCATGCTCACCGATTTTAAAGAAATCCGGGTTCGCGAAAAAGCCGGCATGGATGGAAACCACGACCAGGTTTTCAGGATACAGGCTCAGCAGGTTCTCAATTTCCCGGCTGCCTTTCGGACAGTTTGAACAACCTTTCCCGGTAAATTCCTCCAGCAGGATGATCCTGTCCCCACCTGGCACAATGGGAGAGATCACCCTTCTTTCTTCCCTGCATCCGAAAAGCAGAATAGGCACGATTGCGAGGATAATATATTTGAGTGTGCGGATTTTCATCTCAATACGAATTTAAAAATTAGATGAAACATTGAGGCGGACACCGCTGAAAGCAGGCTCAAGCCGGCAAATCCCCCCGGAACAAACCACCCCTTCAACCTGCTTGACGTACCTGATAGCAAAACGATTTGACCCGGTGGTATACACGACCCCTGCAGTCGGATAATGCAATTTCCCGGTTTTTGTCGGATCCACGTTATACATATCAGAGATCTCGAAGATCCAGTGGGGTGCAATCCCGAATTCAACCAGGGCAAAGAGCCAGCTCCCGAAGTCCTCGTCCGTATCCATATACTGCATTTCCACCCTGAAGGATTTTTTCCGGTCAATCTTGTAGAGGTAGTCTACATATGGTGTAAACGTGTACACAATGGGCACACCGGATTTCCCTTCAAAGATCTCCTGGTTGTATTCCTGGCGCTGGATTCCGCCTACCAGGGTCCATTTCCTTGGTTTTTTTAGAGTGACTTCAGTGAAGTATTCCCTGTAAAGCTGTTTTCCGTTCAGATCGGTGATATTTGAAAAATTCACCAGGAAACTCAGGTTTTTCTTTGGCGAATAGCGGAGATCAACCTGGACCGCCTGCTCCCCCAGCTCCTGGGTGGCCGGGTTATACCTTGCTGTCAGCCGGTAGGTGTTCAACCTGTTCATCGGGGGCAGGAAATTGATCATCCCCCTGTTCAGTGTGACAAATGGGTCCGCCCTGAAATTGAATTTGTCTGTACGCTTGTAATCGAACAGGATCCCGAAATCGGACCCCGCATAACTCAGGGAAGAATAGATCAGGCTACCGGGGCTCAGGACATACTTGCCAATGTTCGTCTCCCCCGTCCAGAGGGTCCTTTCGGCAAAGAGGTCAAAAATCACTTCCTCTGTCTTGTATGCACCTTCGACATACCATGAAAAATTGCCGATGTTCAGTGTGTTGTACACTGTAAAAGCATATGAATTGTAGGGCACTTCGTTAATGAAGTCCTCCGGGGTATAGGAGGAGAGGTTGTTGGCAAGCGCATCCATCTGCCCCTCCGAAAGGGTTTTGCCGACAATACCAAACCCGGGTACAATATTCCAGTTGGCGTCTTCGCCACCGGTGACATACCCGTCCAAGGAAAGGCCCTTCAGTACGGAATCATAGGTCTCAAAGAGCCTTTTCTGCTTGCCGGTAAATGCTTTCACCTGCCAGTCTTCATTGATATCATAAACTAGCCGGACACCGAAAAGGGCGTTATCGATCAGGAGTGGCCTCTCCTCATAAGCCCTGAAGATCACCCCGCTGCCGATCTGGTCATACAGGTAGCCAGCGGAAATGTGGAGCTTCTGGATCCTTTTCTTGATGTACCACCTCCCTAATCCCTGGTCAGTGTAGGAATCGTTGGGATTCAGCAACTGTGAATTATTGAACAGGTCAAAGCGCACACCCAGTTCATACCCGCTGATTGAATAACTCAGGTTTAGCCAGGCATCCGCACCATAGAGCTGCTTTTCGTACTGGGGGGTATTTGCTGCCCCGATCTTTTCATCCTTCTGGTAGAAATTGCCGTTTGCGACCAGGCTTCCGGAAAAGGTACCTTCTTGTGAGTGCGCAGTCTGTATGCCGAGGAGTATGGCAAAGAGGATAAACACACATCTCCCAGGTCTTGCATAACAAGTCATAATATCGACGTTAACGATTCGTTAAATTGGGTATATGTGGTTAAAATCGGCACAAAATTAAAATAATTTCGTCCGCTCCGATACAGACTCATTAACTTTGCTTCCAGTAATCAACTATTTGTAAAAAGTCATTCAAATCTATGAAATTCAGCATTCTCGTTTCAATACTTGCATCCAGTCTTTTCCTGCTACCCGCAGATGCACCCGTGAAGACACTACCGGATATCGAAGTCAAGACCCTTGATGGAAAATCGGTCAATATCCAGTCTTACGGGGAGAACGGGAAAATCACCATACTCAGTTTCTGGGCGACCTGGTGCAGCCCGTGTAAGAGGGAGCTCGATGCGATCTCCGAACTCTATCCTGAGTGGGTAGACAGTTATAATGTTGAGCTGATCGCCATCACCACGGATGATGCGCGTGCCCTCTCGAAGGTAAAACCACTTGTGGCCCAAAAGGGCTGGGAATTCGAGATCCTGTCGGACTCTAAGAGGCAGCTCCAGCAGGCATTGAATTTTCAGGCGATCCCGCAAACTTTTGTGATCAACAAAGATGGTCATATTGTTTCCCAGCATGAAGGGTACAAGCCAGGGGACGAGTACGAACTTGAGGATGAAATCAAAAAGCTCGCGGAAGAATAGCCCTCAGCATGCTGCGCTGAAAATCACAAGACTCCATATCGGAGTTAATCAACTTTAGCTCCTCTCGAGGAAGCGGGTCACCACCTGCTGCACCTTTTCCGATGCAGAATCAACCACCCGGATGACATCCTCGATGTGTGTTTCCGTCAGGTTCTCTGTCGGATAGCATACGTTGGATACGATCGAAAATGCGAGGACGGGAATTTCCGCATGCTTAGCCGCAATCACTTCCGGAATCGTCGACATCCCGACCAGGTCTGCGCCGATCTTGTGAAAAAACCTGTATTCAGCCGGTGTTTCCAGGTTTGGCCCCTGCAGGCCCAGGTAAACCCCCTGGTGTATCCGGATATCCAACTCCCGTGCGGCCAGTTCTGCAGCCCTGATCAGCTGCTTGTCATATGCATTCAGCATATCCGGGAATCTAAGCCCGAAGGAATCCGCATTCACCCCCCTGAGCGGATTATCCGGAAACATGTTGATATGGTCACTGATCAGGACAATATCCCCACCCTGAAAAGCAGGGTTCAGACCGCCCGCCGCATTTGAGATGATGATCATTTGCACGCCCAATGCCTGCATGATCCGCACGGGCAGGGTCATATCCTGCATATCATAGCCTTCGTAGTAATGGAATCGCCCGGAGAAGCCTACCACATGTTTCCCACCCAGCTCCCCGAAAATAAGCTTGCCCGAATGACCGGGCACAGTTGACTGTGGAAACCCGGGCAGGTCCCCATAGGAAATCTCCCATTTCACATCAATCGCATGTACAAGGGCGCCTAATCCTGTCCCCAGGATGATCCCCGTATGAAGGCCTGTTCCCACATGCGGGCGAAGGATATCAAGAATGCGGGAAAGCCTGTGTTCATCGACGTTCTTCCTGGGCATGGGCTGTTGCCGTTTAATCCACAATCATCGTTTCGCGGTCAAGTTCCTGTTGCTCCATCTGCACAGGCAACTCCCTGTATTCGTATTCCTGGTTACGCAACATGGGTACGAACCCGGCCTCCCGGATGGCATCCTGAATCCCTTTGCTTGTAAAGCGAAAAGCGGCACCTGCGGCAGATACGACATTTTCCTCGATCATGATACTGCCAAAATCATTGGCCCCCGCATGCAGGCATACCTGGGCGATCTTCTTGCCCACAGTGAGCCATGATGCCTGAACATTCTGGATATTTGGCAGCATGATCCTGCTCATCGCGATCATGCGCACATATTCATCCCCGGTACAGGTGTTTCGTGCACGCTTCAGCTTCTTCAGGAGTGTCCCCTCATCCATAAACGGCCATGGAATAAATGCCAGGAATCCCTTTGCTCCCTCCGGTTTCTCTGACTGGACCTGGCGCAGGGCAACAAAATGCTCCATCCTTTCCAGGTTGGTCTCAATGTGACCGAACATCATGGTCGCAGATGTCGTGAGGTGCAGCTGATGTGCCGCACGCATGACATCAAGCCATTCCTCCCCTCCGCATTTTCCTTTAGAGATCAACCTGCGCACACGGTCACTGAGGATCTCCGCACCTGCTCCGGGAAGGGAATCCAGGCCCGCCTCTTTCAGTGCCTTGAGCACATCATAATGAGACTTGTGATCCAGCCTGGCAATATGGGCGATCTCGGGCGGGCCCAGTGCATGGAGCTTCAGGTTCGGATATAATGCCTTCAGCTCACTGAACAGGTCACAGTAAAAATCAAGGCCGAGGTCCGGATGGTGTCCGCCCTGCAGGAGCAGTTGCTCACCGCCAAGCCGGAAGGTTTCCTCGATTTTCTGTTTGTATTCCTCTATCGTGGTAATGTAGGACTCCTCGTGTCCGGGGCGGCGGTAAAAATTGCAGAACTTGCAATTGGCGATACAGACATTCGTCGTGTTGCTGTTCCTGTCAATAATCCAGGAAACGATATTCCCCGGTTGATGATACTGCCTGAGCTGGTTGCCCACCCACATCAGGTCAGCAGTAGCCGCCTGTTCAAAAAGGAACACGCCTTCTTCGGCACTGAGAAATTCGCGTTTCAGGGCTTTCTGGAGCAAGTCATCTGTATGCATCTGATATCGCTTTTATTGTACTCCTTCAAACAAAGATAACAAAGGGATGTTTGCGCGGCGCCGGAAAGGAAGCAGGCTGTGCATGTGACACCATTTTCATGATGCATAATCAGTGAAAATTGTATATATTTGTGTGGATAATCGGAAAAGAGGGAGCAATTGGGTTCCCTCTTTTTGTTTACCAAAGGATTGAAATTTGGAAATACAGGTTGCACAATGGTGCGGAGAGATCCTTGAGACAGCGGATTTCAGGGATTGCATGCTGGTTGACGTCGTGGTTTCAGGTCACCGGAAAATCGAGGTTTACCTGGATTCCGACACGGGGATGACGTTTCAAAAATGCCAGCAATTCAGCAGGGTACTCGAAGGAATGATCGAAGCCTCCAGCCAATTTGACGAAAAATACGTACTCGAAGTTTCTTCTCCCGGACCGAAAAGACCAATGAAGCAACTTCGCCAGTACCCGAAGCACATCGGGCGAACACTTGAAGTTAGGATGAAAGACGGGAGAACGCGGAAGGGCGTACTTCAATCCGTTACAGAAGAGGGCATTACCCTTGAAGTGATGCTGAACACAGAAAAGAAAAAGAAAAAGGAAAAAGGCCTGGAAGAAATTCCGTTCAGTGAAATTGAACATGCCGTTGTCACATTTCCATTTTAATTGATCAAACAAAAATTTCCAATGAATCTTGTAGAATCATTCTCGGATTTTAAAGCAGGGAAGAACATCGACCGGCCCACGATGGTCCGGGTATTGGAAGATGTCTTCAGGACGCTCATCAGGAAGAAATACGGAACTGATGAAAATTTCGATGTCATTGTCAACACCACAAGCGGTGACCTTGAATTATGGCGTGTCCGTGAAATTGTCGCCGATGGCGAAGTCACAGACGAAAGGGCGCAGATCAGCATCTCGGAAGCACTCAGCATCGATGAAGACTATGAGATCGGTGAGGAATGCTACGAACAGCTGGAACTTGAAGAATTTGGGAGAAGGGCGGTGATGGCTGCTCGCCAGACGCTGATCTCCAGGATCATGGAGCTCGAGAAAGACGAGATCTACCGCAGGTACAAGGACCGCGTTGGTGAGATTGTGCTTGGTGAGGTACACCAGATCCTCAAGCGTGAAATCCTTGTCATTGACGATGTCACTGGAAATGAGCTCGTACTGCCGCGCAATGAAATGATCCGCGGTGATTTCTTCAGGAAAGGGGACATGGTCAGGGGCGTGATCAAAAAAGTCGAGATGCGCAACAACAACCCGGTGGTCGTCATGTCCCGGACGGACAACCAGTTCCTTGCCAAGCTGATGGAACAGGAAGTTCCTGAAGTCGAGGATGGCCTGATCACGATCAGGAAAATTGTCAGGCTCCCCGGTGAACGCGCAAAGGTGGCCGTTGAATCCTACGATGACAGGATTGATCCGGTCGGTGCCTGTGTCGGGATGAAAGGATCCAGGATCCATGGCATCGTACGTGAGTTGAAAAACGAGAACATTGACATCGTCAATTTCACGAACAACCATACGCTGTTCATTCAGCGTTCGCTGACCCCGGCAAAGGTGACCAGCATCGACCTCGACATGGAAACCATGCGGGCTGCCGTCTATCTGAAGCCGGACCAGGTATCCCTGGCAATCGGGAAAGGCGGTTCAAACATCAAACTGGCGAGCAAGCTCACCGGCTTTGAAATCGATGTGTACAGGGATGTCGACGAAGTGGAACTCGATGATGTGGAGCTTGATGAGTTTGCAGACGAGATCGATGAGTGGATCCTCGACGAGCTAAAAAGCATCGGCTGTGATACAGCCCGCAGCGTACTCAATCTCAGCAAGGAAGAACTTGCCAGAAGGACTGATCTTGAAGAGGAAACCATCATTGAGATTCTTGACATTCTTGCAAAGGAATTTGAAGAATAGGAACTTTTCAGGACGAATTGGGGATATAGTTACTACTTTTGTAGGAACGTTTTAAACGATATTATTTAGGAAAAGAATCTGCATGCCACAAAGACTTGTCAAAGTAGCGAAGGAACTAAATGTTGGGACTGCAACCATTGTTGAGTATCTGCATGGCACTGGCTTTGAGATCGAAAACAAGCCAACCGCCAAGGTGACAGATGAAATGTATGACAAGCTCGTGCAGGAATTCAGCAGTTCCATAGCCGTGAAAGAAAAGGCAGATCAACTGATACTGGGTGGCAGCAGAGGGGGCAAAAAGCAGGATACAGACACACTGGTGGAAGAAAGGCCTGCCGCAAAACCCGAAAAGCCTGTTGTGCAAAAAACGGAACCTGCAGATGACAAGCCTAAGGAAGCAGAAAAAGAAGAGCCTGAAGTCACAACCTCCGTACCCGAAGGCGACAAGCCAAGGTTAAAAGTTGTCGGCAAGATCGACCTGGATGCCGATAAAAAGAAAAAAGAAGAAGCAAAAAGGAAAAAGGAAGAGGAGGAAAAAGAAAAGGAGAAGGCTAAAGCGAAGGAAGCATCTGAAAAGGAAACCGAGTCATCCGGTGCGCGCAGTGATGACAAGGAAGCAGAAGTAGAGGAAGGAAGCGGCAAACGCATGTCCTACGGCAAGGATATAGAAGAAGACGTGGTCCGTGCCAAAACACCTCAGTTAAAGGGGTTGAAAATTCTGGGCAAAATCGATGCCGACAAACTCGATAAGAAAAAACAGAAAAAAGAAAAAGAAACCACAGACAAGCGCAAAACCTCCGACAGGAGCGATGCTGAGGGCGGGAGAAGAAGAAGGCGCAAGCGGAAGAAGGTTTCAGCGGCTGATCTTGAGAGGCAGGGTCGGTATGAAGGAAGGCGGGGAAGAAAACGGAAAGACGAGGAGGTCAAGGAGGTCTCTCAGAAGGAAATCGATGAGAAGATCAAGGCAACAATGGCCCGCCTGAAAGGCAGCAAAAGCAAGCGCCAAAAAATCAGGAGGGAATCCAGGAAAGAAAAAGCAGAAAAACAGGAATTGCATGAAATGTCCCAGGAGCAGGGGAAATTGCAACTCACCGAATTCATTTCCGTTTCCGAGCTCGCAAGCCTGATGGATGTTTCGGTGACGGAGGTCATTACCACCTGCATGAACCTTGGGGTCATCGTGTCAATCAACCAGCGCCTGGATGCAGAGATCATTGAACTTGTCGCCGAGGAATTTGGCCACGAAGTGGAATTTATCAGTGCTGAGGACCAGATCCTTGAGGAAGTCGAAGAAGAAGAAGACGATCCGGCAGACCTTGAGCCAAGGGCCCCGATTGTCACGGTGATGGGTCACGTCGACCACGGGAAAACATCCCTCCTTGACCATATCCGGAAGGCAAACGTCGTATCCGGCGAGGCAGGCGGAATTACACAGCACATCGGTGCGTATGAAGTGAAGGTAGGTCCGGAGGAGAAGAAAATTACATTCCTCGACACACCGGGTCACGAGGCCTTTACTGCAATGCGGGCCAGAGGTGCCAAAGTGACGGATGTAGCAGTGATCATTATCGCTGCCGATGACAAGGTCATGCCCCAGACGAAAGAGGCCATCAGCCATGCCCAGGCAGCCGGTGTCCCGATCGTCTTTGCGATCAACAAGATTGACAAACCGGGTGCAGATCCGGAAAAGATCAAACAAGAGCTTGCCTCCATGAATTTCCTCGTTGAATCATGGGGCGGGAAATATCAGTCCCAGGACATCTCTGCAAAATCTGGCAACGGGATCGACCAGTTGCTCGAAAAGATCATACTCGAAGCAGAATTGCTGGAACTGCAAGCCAATCCGGACCGGAATTCCGATGGCGTTGTCATCGAGGCATCCCTGGACAAGGGCCGCGGATATGTCACGAAACTCCTGGTCCAGAACGGGACGCTCAATATCGGTGACATCATCGTCGCAGGAGAGCACTCCGGAAAGGTCAAGGCCATGTTCAACGAACTGGGAAAACGCGTCAAGGAGGCTGGTCCTTCAACACCTGTATTGATCCTCGGGCTGGACGGAGCACCCCAGGCAGGTGAGAAATTCAAGGAATTCGATAATGAGCAGGATGCCAGGCGGGTTGCCAGTGAACGCGCACAAATTGCACGTGAACAGTCCAACCGGGCGAGCAAGCGGATCAGCCTTGACGAGATTGGCAGGAGGCTTGCCCTGGGTACGTTCAAGGAACTCAACCTGATCGTAAAGGGTGATGTGGACGGATCTATTGAAGCACTGAGTGACTCATTGATCAAATTGTCCATTGATACGGTCCAGGTGAACGTGATCCACAAAGCGGTAGGCCAGATTGTTGAATCCGATGTCCTCCTGGCAAGTGCCTCGGACGCGATCATTATCGGTTTCCAGGTCAGGCCAAGCATCGGCGCACGCAAACTTGCAGAAAAAGAAGGGGTCGAGATCAAATTGTACTCGATCATCTACGAAGCCATCGACGAAGTCAAATCGGCGATCGAAGGGATGCTCGAGCCAACCAAAGAAGAGAAAATCATCGGCCAGGTTGAAGTACGCGAAACGTACAAGATCAGCAAAGTCGGCACAGTAGCCGGTTGTTATGTGCAGGAGGGCCGCATTTCCAGGAACTCCCTGATCCGTGTCATCCGTGACGGGATCGTCATTTATCCCACGAAAGAAGGTGTCACAGGCGAAGTTTCGACACTCAAGCGCTTCAAGGATGATGTGAAAGAAGTGAAATCCGGCCTTGAATGCGGGATCACGATCAAGAACTTCAATGACATCAAGGTAGGCGATATCATCGAATCCTACGAGATCGAGGAGATCCAACAAACACTGGATTAGTCTTTTGGCCACAGATCTCAAGGAATTTCTAGACGCTCAGGTAGAAAAGTTCCAGCATCCTTCCTTTATCGAGGAAGATCCGATTTCTGTACCCCGGCAATTTAATTCCCTACAGGATATCGAGATCACAGGTTTCTGGACGGCGATGCTATCCTGGGGACTCCGGAAAACGATCATCCGGAAAGCCAGAGAACTGGTTGACTTGATGGACGGTGCTCCCTATGAATTCATCCTGCATCATCGGGAAAAAGACAGGAAAAGGTTCCTTCATTGGAAACACCGGACCTTCCAGTCCACAGATACCCTTTATTTCCTGGAGTTTTTTCAGCAATTCTACCGAAAACACCATTCCCTCGAAGATGCTTTTGTGCCGGCAAGCACCCTGCAAAACCCGGATGCAGAAACGGCACTGGTCCATTTTCATGAGACCTTTTTCGGCCTACCGCATGCTCCGAAAAGGACGCGGAAACATGTGGCCACACCTGCGAAAAATGCCAGCTGCAAAAGGTTGAATATGTTCTTGAGATGGATGGTGAGAAGCGATGAAAACGGCATTGACTTCGGGTTATGGAAGAAAATCAGCCCGGCTCAACTTCTCATCCCGCTGGATGTCCATGTCGCGCGCGTGTCACACAGGCTTGGTTTGCTATCACGCAAACAGATGGACTGGAAGGCTGTCCTGTCACTATCCAAGCGCCTGCGGGAATTCGATCCGGATGACCCGGTTAAATATGATTTTGCCTTGTTTGGTCTGGGAGTCCTCGGAAAAGACAGGCCCCTGTAGCATCCATTACCGCTCGATCTGCACCTCACTGATCACCGGCACATCCCCATTCATCCTGAAATATATGAAGGTCCTGTATTGTTTCTCGTCCGAAATCAGTGTCCCGATCAGGTAACTTGAACTTCCATCTTTTGATGTTCCGGAGTGATTCTTTATAAACCCCTTGATCTGGTGTGCATCAAAAAAATTTTCAGTCATTGCAACGGCCTTGTTCCCCGGAATGGTCTGTTCCTTGTCAAAAATGGTCATGATGACCTGATCGGCATAATAACTGCCAAACTCTTTGACGGCAGCTTTTTCAAGCGCTTCCAGGAGTGGCTGCTGTTCAGGAGGCGGGGGAGAAATCAATATGGCCATGAAGATCATCCAATACATCATCTTTTCTTACAGGTTGGTCATTACGTGAAAAAGGCAGCTAAAATCGTTCCCGCTTTACATTTTAATGGGGAAAAAATAAAGATTATTGCCTGAAACACCCATTTTCGTGGTTTGGAAAGCGATAGATACCTATTTTCGAATCCCTAAAACAAGCTGATATGTCGAAGAGATCCATGCTCATTATCCTGGACGGCTGGGGCCTCGGTCCTGACCCGAAGGTTGATGCTATTGCCCAGGCTAATACACCGTTTTTCGACCACCTGATGGATACCTATCCGAACAGCACGCTGGTTACGCATGGTGCACAGGTGGGTCTCCCTGAAGGGCAGATGGGAAACTCGGAGGTCGGCCACCTGAACCTCGGGGCCGGCAGGATTGTGTACCAGGAACTTGCCCGTATCAACAAAAGCCTGAAGGAAGGAGAACTGGCCAGGAACCCGGTCCTGAATGATGCCATCGCTGAAGCCATAGAAAAGGATAGGCCATTCCATCTCATCGGGCTGATTTCTGACGGCGGTGTGCATTCACATCTTGACCACCTGATCGGAATGAGCCGGATCATATCCGATGCCGGGGTGAAGCAGATCTTTGTCCATGGATTCACGGATGGGCGCGATGTGGACCCCAAAAGCGGGATACACTTTGTGCAGCAGCTCGGGGAGCAGCTTCCCCCAAATGCAAAACTCGTCTCGGTCGTTGGCAGATATTATGCCATGGACAGGGACAAACGTTGGGAAAGGACAAGAAAAGCATATGACCTGCTCGTACATGGCACCGGCACCGAGGTGTCGGATTTTGAGTCCCCGATCCGGAAGAGTTATGAGGAAGGCACCACGGATGAGTTCCTGCTGCCCATGTGTGCCGTGGAGAATGGTGCCCCAGTTGGCAGGATCAAAGCTGGTGATGTGGTATGCTTTTTCAACTTCCGCACGGACCGGCCACGGCAACTGACCGAGGTGCTCACACAAAAAGACCATCCGGAAAATGGAATGCATACACTCCCGCTCTACTATCTGACCATGACGCGGTATGATGAAACTTTCCGGGACATGCATGTTCTCTTCGAAAAAGAGAACCTGAAAAAGACGATGGGCGAAATCGTTTCTGCGCACGGACTGAGCCAGGTGCGGATCGCCGAGACAGAAAAATACCCCCATGTGACGTTCTTTTTTTCAGGGGGAAGGGAAGAAGTATTTGAGGGCGAGGACCGCATCCTGATCCCGTCTCCGAAGGTGGCGACCTATGACCTTCAACCAGAAATGAGCGCATACGAAGTGACCGATGCGATCGTAGAGCGCCTGCTAGATCACACACCGGACTTCATCTGCCTCAACTATGCAAATACGGATATGGTTGGCCATACCGGGGTATTTGAAGCTGCCATGAAAGCTGCCGAGACAGTCGACGTGTGCCTCGCTAAACTCATCCCAGTGGCACTTGAACGGCAATTCTCCATCATCATAATTGCGGATCATGGCAATTCCGATTACATGGTCAATCCTGACGGAACGCCAAATACGGCACATTCAATGAATCCCGTGCCATGCATCCTTGTGCAGAATGACAGGCGAGGTTTTGAGATACGAAATGGCAAATTGGGTGACATCGCGCCGACGTTGCTGACCCTTATGGGACTGGAGATCCCGGAAGAAATGACCGGAGAAGTGCTGATCACGAAAAAGGGATCAGAATAACCCGAAAAGACGGAATATGGCTAAGGTGACCGAAATCACCAGCATCCAGTAAGCCCATTTTTCCACCCCCTTGTACTTTGAGGCATATTTAGCCGTGATCCAGCTGCCGATAAACTGGCCCACACCCATCAGGATGCCGATCTCCCATTCAATGAGCCCTTTCCAGGCGAAGATCACCACCGCCGCGATCGCGTAAAGAAATACAGAGAATATTTTTATCGCATTCGCCTCGATGATCGGAATCTGATCAAGCAATACAAGGGCAGCGAGAAAGAATATGCCCATCCCCATCTGGATAAAACCACCGTAGAACCCAATTGCCAAATAGACCGGGATATGAATCCACCATTTGGTTTTGGTCTGCACATATGCCGTGCGCAACCACCTTTTCGGATTGACAAGCAGGACGAGCAGCATGGCGATCATCAGCCATTTGAAGACAAACATGAATTGTGCATTACTCACGATTGTGGCAACAAAAATACCTGCGAACGCACCCAGGATAACGGTCACAAAAAAGGGCATGCCCAATTTCAGGTCAAGTTTCCCGCCCCGGTAAAACCCGATCGTGCCGCCGAGCCCGTTCATCAGTACGCCGATCCGGTTTGTCCCGTTAGCCATGTTTCCGGGCAGTCCGATCAACTCGGTTAGCACAGTCAGGGTGATTGCAGATCCGTTTCCCGCCAACGTATTGATGCTGCCTGCAAAAAGCGCCCCGGCAAAGGCAATGAGGTAAATCTCCATTATCAGGCTTTCGTTTCAGGATCTTTGAGGGACTGGCACAATTCGATGAGTACCCCATTTGCCGACTTCGGATGGATGAAGCAGACAAGTTTGTGGTCCGCCCCCATTTTGGGTTCATCATTCAGGAGCCGAAACCCCTCCTCCCTGAGCCTTTCCATTTCCTTGCGGATATCCTGTACCTCGAAAGCAATATGATGAATACCCTCTCCCCGCTTTTCGATGAACTTCCCGATCGGTCCATCATCTGCAGTGGATTCCAGCAATTCTATTTTGGTCTCGCCCTTCCTGAAAAAACTCGTGCGGACATGCTCGGATTCTACCGTCTCCATCTTGTAAGGCATTGTGCCTAACAAACTGGAAAACAAAGTATTACTTTCCTCAAGGTTTCTTACTGCGATACCGATATGCTCAACATATTGCATTTTTCTGAGTTTTTTAAAAATGTATCTTGCGCTAAAAATAGACAGAATATGCAGAAGTATTTGTGTGCCTTATTGATCACGCTGGCCAGTATCTTCAATGTAGAAGCCCAAACATTGATCAGTGCAGAATCAATTGGCAGCTTCACTGCATTTCAATTATCGCTGATCGCCGGCTTTCCTGTAGAAAACGGGATCGAACAATTCAAGGTTCTGTATGAAATGCCGGGCATTGACGGCAACCCCGATACCGTCTCAGGAGCGATTGTGGTACCTGAGGTATTCAACCAGGAGGATCTGCCGCTTATCGTATACCAGCATCCGACATCCACCAATGGCCCGGGCGACGTCCCGTCATCAGGGGGATTCAACATCGGATCCCTGGAGTCGATTGCCTATGGTGCTTTTGGCTACATTGTATTTGCTGCCGATTACCTGGGTTTGGGAGAATCGCGGGGCTTCCACCCGTACCTGCATGCGGAGACAGAAGCATCGGCCGGCATCAATATGATGTACGCGGGTCTTGCTTACCTTGAAACACAAGAGGGCATCAGCTGGGACAATACAAATCTGTTCCTTGCTGGATATTCGCAGGGCGGGCATGCTTCCATGGCATTGCACCAGAAAATCGAGGAATCTTTCACGGAAGAATTCACCGTGACCGCAGCCGCCCATATGTCAGGGCCTTACAGCATTTCTGATGTGATGATCCAGCGGTTTCTGGATGACGAGCCAACAGATAATGTCGCGTATTTGCCCTATACAATTTTGGGCTATCAATCTGCATACCAGAACGTGTACGATTCTTTGGGACAGGTATTCAAGGCGCCTTACGTGGAGACACTGGAAAGTTTTTATGCTAACCCATATGCGCTGACCGTGCTTGATGGACAACTGCGCATCCTGCTCGATGAAAATACGGACAGTGCAAATGTCCGGGATCTTCTGCTACCGGAATTCCTGGCAGGACTGCAGGATAGTGAAAGCTCATTCATGGCATTATTGAGGGAAAATGACACCTACAATTGGGCGCCAAATGCCCCGACAAGAATGTATTTTTGCCCCCTCGATGAAACCGTTCCCTTTCAGAACGCCATTTTAGCAGATTCTGTCATGCGGATGAATGGCGCGCCCAACGTGCAGGCTGTCAATGTCAACAGCTTTGCAAACCATGTGGATTGCACATTATTCGCAATTCTGGAATCTGTCGACTTTTTCGAGGCCATGATGATGACAGTCTCCACAGGCGACCAGGCAAGCCCCTTGCGTCCATTACATGTGTTTCCAAATCCGGCACAGAACACGATCCGGGTTGAAGGAGGCCAGGGCATCCGGGATATTGAAATTTTCACCCTGTCCGGGATACCCTTATGGCAGGGAAATACAGATCAAAATCAAACCATCGATATCTCTTCTTTTCCGGAAGGAATGTACTATCTGCGCACACATACGGACACGGAAACGAAAATCAGCCCATTCCACATCATTCGTTCTTAACCTGAATTATCTGCCAATATGGTCCTCACTCGCGAAAATTTTGAACAAAAAATTCATGCCATCATCCTGGACAGGGGTAAAGAATACCTGCTCCGGGATATGGTCGGAAACCTGGAGCAGACAACAGATGGCTGGAAAGCCACGGTCAAAAGTGAAAGCAGCGGTGCCTACCAGGTCCGGCTATTTGGAAAGGAAACGTTTGAGGACTGGGATTGTACCTGCCCCTTCGACCACGGCCCTGTATGCAAACATATCGCAGCTGTATTGTATGCCATCCAGCAGATAGATGTGTACGAAAAGGAGGAGATCGCAATGACAAACGAACATATTGAACAACTTGATAATGCTGGGAAAATTGAGGTCCTCCAAGATGCGATTGTGCAGCTGCCGGAACTCAGGCAGTTTATCCTGAAACGATACTATAGATCGATCCCTGAAGAAAAGGAAGGTAATTCCTGATGCCAGTTGGAATGCTTTTTGCCGGGCATCAGGCCTGCCCAAATTCCTTTTACTGGTGAGATGCGCCTACTACAAACAACAATAAAGACCTTTGCAAACCGTATTTTGGAAATCCATCTTTGATGGCGTGAAGTCAAAAAAGAGGATATTTCCGCGATCAATCAAACTGGAATCAAAACCCTGAGATGAAGACGAAATCAGAAATCGTAAAAAACTGGCTGCCACGTTATACAGGTATGCCCATTGATAAATTCAGCAAATACATCATCCTGACCAATTTCAGCAATTACGTGTTGAAGTTCGCCGAGAAGTATGACGCAGAAATCCATGGGCTGGGGCTATCGATGCAGTCATGCACCGCAAATGATATTACGATCATCAACTTTGGCATGGGTTCTGCAAATGCCGCTACGATCATGGACCTCCTGACTGCTGTCATGCCCAAGGCGACCCTTTTTCTTGGAAAATGTGGTGGTTTGAAACGCAAAAAAAACAAAGTGGGTGATCTCATCCTGCCCATTGCCGCGATCCGCGGGGAAGGGACATCCAGTGACTACATGCCGCGCGAGGTCCCGGCACTGCCCTCATTTTCCCTGCAGAAAGCAATTTCCACGACAATTCGCGAGCATGCCAAAGATTACTGGACAGGAACAGTGTATACAACCAATCGGCGGGTTTGGGAATATGACACAAAATTCAAGAAATACCTGAAGCGGATCAGGTGCCTTGCCGTCGATATGGAGACAGCTACTCTATTTACGACCGGGTTTTCAAACAAGATCCCGACAGGGGCGCTCCTGCTGGTCAGTGACATGCCCATGATCCCTGAAGGCGTAAAAACGATTGAAAGCGACAAGATCGTCACAAATGAGTTTGTCGACCTCCACGTCAATATCGGGATTGAATCCCTGAAACAGCTGATCAACAATGGCCTTACAGTCCGTCACTTGCGTTTTTAGGGGATCCTGTCCACCATGTTGCAGGGCCATGTATCCAGAGTCGATTTAGCAAAAAGTACAGAACCGGATATTCAGGACATTCGGCTGTTCAGTACTTCCTGCAATACTGCTTCGACCATTTCATGCTCACGAAAGAGCCCTTTTTCAAAACCGAACTGGTTTTGAATCAGAATATCCAGTTCCCGGATATTGTCACGCATTGACCGGATCTCGGCATATTTGTTCAGATGTGAAGCGTTCTTGTTTCCGCCCCTTTTCAGCCTGGATTGCAATCGATCCATCGCATCTTCCATCTCTGAAACTGTGGCTTTCATGCGCAAGGGAGGCGAGGCTTCTATGATCGAACGGATCTCGGCTCGCAAGCCATCCTTGATGATCTTCAGCTCATTCTTATAGAATTTTAACTCGTCCCTGAGGTACTTCAGTTCTTTCTTTTCTTCTGAATGAGAGAAAGGATTGAGCTTTTCCCAGACATTCAACTGGTCCTTCAATGCAGCGACAGATCCCTTGATATCCCTCACATCAAGTTGGATATCACGGATCTTATCACTTTCAGCGCGAATCATCACCGGATTCAACTGCCTGATTATCGTATCGATTACCTGTTGCATGATATGTCATTGGACGGGAACCAGGGCAAAGATACCAGAAGCCAGAATTTAAGCCTATGGTTTATCCATGTATTTCTTAACGTATCTTTAACACGAATGGATTTGACTTTATGGACGCTCAATGAATACTTTTAATCATTAAACTTTTGCGATGCAATCAATCCAACTCCATCTCCGGACCAATCAAGAACCTGTGTACAGCAGTGCCTACTCTGCAGTCGGGCAAATAGCGTGTTGTTGTATGTGTTGTTGTATGGAAATGAGCATGGGGCTGCAGCTTATGGAATAAAGAATTCAATAAAATAGATCTCAAAAAAGCTGAAGCCTGCTGGTTTCAGCTTTTTTTTTGACTGAACAAAATCTTTTATCTAAAAACCCAACAACATGAGCGATCAGAATCTCAAATTCGAAACACTCCAACTCCATGCCGGCCAGGAAGTTGAAGGAACGACCAACAGCCGGGCTGTCCCGATCTATCAAACGACCTCCTACGTATTCGACAATTCGGAACACGCAGCAAACCTATTTGGGCTGAAGGAGTTCGGCAACATCTACACCCGGATCATGAATCCAACCACAGATGTTTTTGAAAAACGGATTGCAGCGCTTGAAGGAGGGACCATGGCCCTTGCTGTCGCCTCAGGCCAGGCGGCACAATTTATCGCATTAAACAATATCCTTTCGGCCGGGGATAACCTGGTTTCCTCCTCCTACCTCTACGGCGGCACATACAATCAGTTCAAGGTGAACTTCAAGCGTATCGGCATCGAGGCCCGCTTTGCGGATGGCAATGATCCAGCCAGTTTTGAATCCCTCATCGACCAAAACACAAAAGCGCTCTATGTTGAGAGCATCGGGAATCCGCAATATGCTGTTCCGGATTTCGAAAAGATTGCCGCGATCGCCCGGAAATACGATATCCCCCTTGTTGTCGACAACACATTTGGCGCAGCCGGTTTCCTCATCCGCCCAATCGAATTCGGCGCCAATGTGGTTGTGCAGTCGGCAACGAAGTGGATTGGGGGACATGGCACCAGCATTGGCGGGATCATCGTAGACGGTGGAAACTACAACTGGGGCAATGGGAAATTCCCGCAATTCTCCGAACCGTCCCCCGGATACCATGGATTGAAATTCTGGGATGTCTTCGGCGAGGGAAATCCACTCGGATTGCCAAATGTTGCCTTTGCCATCCGTGCGCGGGTGGAAGGCCTGCGCGACTTTGGTCCCGCACTCAGCCCGTTCAATTCATTTTTGCTCCTGCAGGGTGTTGAAACCTTGTCATTGCGGGTGCAACGCACCGTGGATAATGCGCTTGCCATCGCCAAATGGCTGGAGAAAAGAGATGATGTGATCTGGGTCAACTATCCCGGGCTGGAGAGCAGCCCGGCGCATGAACTGGCGAAGAAATACCTGCGTCACGGGTTTGGCGGGGTGCTTAGTTTCAAGGTCAAGGGTGGAAAGGAAACTGCAGACAGGATCGTGGACAATGTCCAACTGATCAGTCACCTGGCAAACGTGGGGGATGCAAAGACATTGATCATCCATCCGGCCTCCACAACTCACGAACAACTTTCGCTGGAAGAACAGAAAGCGAGTGGTGTGGAACCGGGACTACTCAGGTTGTCGGTGGGCATCGAACACATAGATGATATCATACACGACCTGACCCGGGCTTTTCAAGTCGCAAAAGGCGAAAAAGTACAGACAGCGTGAAACCGAAAACGCTGAAAATCAAAGGCCGGTATATCCTTGAAAGTGGTAAGCATTTGACAGATCCTGTCATTGCTTACCATACTTTCGGGAAACTGGATACCAGGAAAGACAATGTGGTCTGGGTCTGCCATGCCCTGACGGCAAACAGCAACGTCTATGAATGGTGGCCCGGACTTTTCGGGCCAACTGATCTATTCAACGAGCAGGACTATTTCATTGTCTGTGCAAATATGCTTGGCTCCCACTATGGGACGACTGGCCCGCTCCACATCAATCCGGATACCGGGACAAAATACTACCATGATTTTCCAGAGATCACGATCCGGGACATGGTGGGTCTGCATCAGCGCCTTGCTGATCACCTGGGTATTGAAAAGATCCACCTTGTACTGGGCGGCTCCATGGGTGGGCAGCAGGCACTTGAATGGATCATCATGGAGCCTTACCGGTTTGTGCACGCCGCACTCATCGCCACCAATGCAGTCCATTCTCCCTGGGGCGTTGCATTCAACGAATCCCAGCGGATGGCCATCGAGTCTGATGTGACATGGAAACTTCGGCAGGATGATGCAGGCCTGGAAGGCATGAAAACAGCCCGATCGGTGGCCCTCCTCTCCTATCGGAATTACGGCACATATTTTCATTCCCAGCAACCAAGCAATGACCAGCTGACTTACCCGGACAGGGCCCCGTCTTACCAGCGCTACCAGGGACTCAAACTCGCCCGGCGTTTCAATGCCTTCTCATACTGGCACCTTTCAAAAGCGATGGACAGCCATCATATCGGTCGTGGGAGGCAATCAATTGAACAGGCACTGGGAAAAATTGAAGCAAGGGTGCTGGCCCTGACACTCGAGCGCGACATGCTGTTCCCGGAATCAGAACAAAAAAGGTTATGTGCCGGAATCCGGAATGCGACTCATCAGATCATCAGGAGTACATATGGACATGATGGGTTCCTGATCGAAACAGCAAAATTGTCAAGCCAGTTCAGGATGTTCCTGCAACCTGTCAAAGCCTGATCTGACGATGGAACCATCCCTTCGCCCCTTCCGGCCGGGCGGTTTCGGCATCTCGCGAAAATATCCGGGAAAGTTGACGATGAAAACCCCTATCTTCACAAGGTTAAGATACCAGAATGAGCAAAACCTCCCGACAGCTTGCCACCATCATGTTCACCGACATCGTGGGATATTCCCAGATGATGAACAGGGATGAGCAGCAGGCGATCAAACTGCGCAAGGAAGTTGAGCGTGTCATCACGCACCTTTCCCCGAAATATGACGGCGAGGTGATCCAGTTTTACGGTGATGGCGCCCTGGTCATGTTTGATTCGAATGTGGAAGCCACCCAGTGTGCCTACCTGATCCAGAAGACCATCCATTCGATCGAAGGTATAGAGGTCCGGATCGGGATCCACGTCGGTGACGTAACCCTTGAAGGAAACCAGATCTACGGTGAGACTGTCAATATCGCTTCCAGGATCGAAACCTTTTGCATACCCGGGGCGGTCATGTTTTCTGACCGGGTCTATGAAGACCTGCGAAACCAGCCTGAATTTAATTGTAAAAGCCTGGGTGTATTTAAATTGAAAAATATCCGCCGGCCGATCCGCCTGTATGCGCTTGTAGACGATGCGATCAACGTCCCGGATGCAAAGGAGCTTCATGGCAAAGGTGAAAGATCGCAAAAAAGCATCGCTGTACTTCCTTTTGTCAACATGAGTGCAGAGCCCGAGAATGAATATTTCAGTGACGGCATTTCAGAAGAAATCCTGAATACCCTGAGCAAGGAAAACGCCCTGCGTGTCACAGCACGTACATCGTCGTTTGCCTATAAGGGTTCCACGGTAGATATCAGGGAAATCGGGAAAGCACTCAATGTTGAGTACGTACTTGAAGGGAGTGTCCGGAAAGCGGGCAACAGGGTTCGGATTACTGCCCAGCTGATCCGTGCCAGTGAAGGGTATCACCTGCTTTCGGAAACCTACGACCACAAACTGGACAATATTTTCGAGGTGCAGGACGAAATTGCGCATAATATCAAAAATCAGCTTCGGAAGGCACTCGGGCTGGAATCTGAAACCCAGATTGTCCATCACGATCCGACAACAAACATCCGGGCGTACCAGGACTACCTGAAGGGTATTTTCCACTGGAACAAGTACGATGCTGAAAACACAAAAAAAGCCATCCAGCACCTGGACGCAGCCATCAGGAAAGATCCCGGGTTTGCAGAGGCCTACGCATTCAAGTCGTTTTGCTATTCCTTCCTTGGGGGGGCTGCACATATGGATGGCGAGAAGGCATTTCCCCCAGCCAGGGAAAATGCGGAAAAGGCGATTTCCATCAACCCAAACCTCGTTGAAGCCCACTGCGCCCGGGGACTGGTTTCCATTTTTTACGAATGGGACCTGGTCACGGCAGAGGAATATTTTAACAGGGCAAAGGCCATCAACAGGCAAAGCGGGACATTTACTTATACCTACAGCCTGTTCCTGCGTGCGACCGGCAGGCATATTGAAGCTGTCGAGATCCTTGAGGAAGCCGTCGTGATCGACCCTGTATCGCTCATTCCAAATGCATACCTTGCGGAGGCCTACATGGCAAACCGGCAGGTGAAAGAAGCATTTGCCCAGTTGGAGCACACCCGGGACCTATTTCCGGATGCCAGGAACCTCATCATCCAGCTGGCCTGGTTTTTCATCTACCAGGGGGAATATGAAAAAGCACTCGAGGTCGCAAGGACCAATATTCCTCAAACAGATCCAACTTTCATGGAATTTGTGGCTGTCCGGGGCTTGTTGTGGGGCATTATCGGAAACCTGGAAAAGGCAAATTCCTGCCGGGACAGGCTGAACGAAATTGCCGCGCACAAACCGGAAGCATACGTCAGGTTCCTCCAGATCTGCATCGCCTACGGACTCAATGACCATGATTTCATCAAGCAAAGCCTCCGCGCAGCCGCCGAGGGGCCGAAAGGCGGACTCATCCTCTCCTTCCAGGATCCCTTCTGGAAAAAAGTATTCGAAGAACCATGGCTGAACGAGGAAGTAACCCTGATCCAGGCCAAGATCATCAGGGAATGAATCCGTGCGCTTTACCTGCTCAAATGAAAAAGAAATACATTTGTCCCGTCCCGCCTGGCAGGCAGTATATAGATGGTCCAGCACCTCTTTTTCTTCATTAAACCCAGCGTCATGCAGAAAGCCCTGTTCTTTCCCATCCTCCTGGTTCTCATCTTTTCAATTTCCCTGAATGGGCAGCCGTATACCATACAGGATACGCTTCGCGGCAGCATCACGCCGGAACGGGCATGGTGGGACCTGATGTATTACCACCTTGACCTGGAAGTAGACCCGGAAAAGCGCTTCATCCGTGGCAGCAACCTGATCCGCTATAAAGTGCTCCAGAACCAGGACCGGATGCAAATCGACCTCCAGCCGCCAATGCAAGCTACTCGATTTATCCAGGATGGGGAACGACTCCACAGCGAACGAACCGGGAATGTCTATTTCGTCACATTGCCCGATCTTGTGCCCGGGGAGGAGTATGCACTAAAGGTGTCCTTTGAGGGATACCCGCCTGCCAGCGAAAACCCACCCTGGTCCGGCGGATTCACCTGGCAAAAGGACAGCAAGGGAAACCATTTCATTGCGACATCATGCCAGGGCGATGGGGCAAGCATGTGGTGGCCATGCAAGGACCATATGTATGACGAACCGGACAGCATGCTCATCAGCGTCACTGTGCCGGACAACTTGATGGATATATCAAACGGCAGGCTCAGGTCCACAGAAGTGAGAAAACCCGGTACAATGACGTACCACTGGGTCGTCCGGAATCCGATCAACAATTATGGTGTAAACGTAAACATTGGGAAATATGCACATTTCGGGCAGGTGTACGAGGGAGAGGCAGGGCCTTTGTCCTGTGATTACTATGTACTCGAAGAAAATCTCGAAAAAGCAAAGGAACAGTTCAGGCAGGTTCCGATGATGCTGGAAGCATTCGAGTACTGGTTTGGCCCATACCCCTTTTATGAGGACGGGTTCAAGCTCGTCGAGGTCCCCTACCTGGGTATGGAGCACCAGAGTTCAGTTACGTATGGCAATGGGTACCAAAACGGATACCTGGGACAGGACAGGAGCGACTCTGGTTGGGGGCTGAAATTCGACTTCATCATCATCCACGAATCCGGGCATGAGTGGTTTGCCAATAGCATCACCTACCGGGATATTGCAGACATGTGGATCCATGAGGGGTTTACGGCATATTCCGAAGCCCTCTACCTGGAATATCATTACGGCAAAGAAGCAGGAGATGCCTACAACATCGGGAAACGGTGGCGCATCAGGAATGACAAGCCGATCATCGGCCCCTATGGTGTCAACCAGAGCGGTTCCGGGGATATGTATGTAAAAGGGGCGAACATGCTCCACACCCTCAGGCACTGGATAGATGACGACAGTCTCTGGCGAAAAATGCTGCGCGGATTGAATCGAGAATTTTATCACCAGACGGTGACCACTGAACAGGTGGAATCCGATATGGAGAAAACGTTGCAGAAGGACCTTGGACCTTTTTTTGACCAATATCTGCGAGATACACGCATCCCTGTGCTTGAATACCGGATCCTCGAAGATATCCTTTGGTACAGGTGGAGCAACACCATCAAATCATTTGACATGGACATCCGGGTAAAAGTAAATGGCCGGGAACAATGGCTTTCACCATCCAAAGGATGGCAAAAAATGGAATATGGCAGCAAGATCGATTCAATCTCAATCGATCACAATTTTTACATTGGGCTGATGGCGCACAAAATGGATGAATAGCTCCCCGCTGCACTTCAGGTCACAACGGAAGATAAATAGCCGCTAAAACCGGGATTCAAGATCCGCATGAGGATCACATCTCTGCCTGAATATTCCTGTTGACCTCATTTTCGATCTTTGGAATCGTTTTCAGGTATTCATAAATCGCACCTGCTTCCTTATCCGACAATAGAGAAAAAGGCGGCATCGGATACCTGTTTGATCCTGAACCATCAGGTTTGATCCCGTATTTGACATTTTTCACAAATTGTTCCTTTGTCCAGGTCCCGATCCCGGTCTTCTCGTCAAATGTGAGGTTGGGGGTCAGGATCGGATTCCCTTCATCATCGAGGAACGGATTTCCGCCACTGAAGTATCCGGGTGTTTTCTCGGGTTGCATGACATCAACAGTCTTGAAGTCTGGACTATGGCATCCATAGCAATCATAAACTGCTGTGGAAAGGTATTTACCCAGTTCAACTTCATTGTTGAGATCCGGATGAGGAATCTTCTTCGCGGGGTATTCCAGCGGGCTGAATACTTTCATCTTCACCAGCGCCTTCGCCATGAAGTTATATTCAATGGGCGGCGTGGTATTCTCTGATGGTTGAACAAACGGATGGTCCGACCTGAGAAATGCAACCAGTCTTTTGATGTCCTTGTCAGACATATGCGGGTATTTGGGCATCCATGGCGGTGCATACTGGCCATTTTTCATGATCCCGGTGCGAAACAAATAGACAAGCTCCCCATCAGAATACTGGGCCAGCTTTCCTTTCGTGGGGTGTTTGGTAATATTCGGGGCATAGATCTTTCCAAAAGAATCATTGTCCTTCATGTACATGCCCCCGAACTTCCCGTCGCTGCTCAAATGACATCCTGCACAGGCCATGGTGGCAATCCTTGCACCTTCCTCAACTTCAAGCGAATCAAATGTATACGTGATTTCAGGAGCTTTGTTTTCATAGGTTGGGAACGGGCCCCAGTTCATGTATCCGACAAACAAAAGGAAAATGAGGAAGAGGACACTTATGACAATACCTGCAATTTTAAGCAATCGCTTCATGATTTAACGGAGTTAGATACTACAATGTCCGGAAGATTTGGGTGTAAATCTGGCCGGGGTTAACATCCATTAATGTACAAAAATTGTACAGGGTTAACAAAACAAATCCTTCTGACTGCTATCATCACGGCAGATTTCACGGGCACAAAGGGGCTGCCGACACGAACAAAACGGTAGTTGCAGGTATAAATGAACTTTACAACCAATACATCTTTCTGTGTAACTTTGTAAGGAATCACACAGATCACCTTCCGGGGTATTGACGGCCATTTATTAAAAAAATCCAGCTGATTCAGTCAATACAGGTAAACGAATTCCGGGAACAAGTGTTTTTTACGACTCATTATTGAATTGCATCATGGAAAAAATGATCATTACGGGTGCCGGATTGTGTGGCACAATGCTCGCAATCCGTTTAGCACAAAAAGGATATGAAGTTGAATTGTATGAACGCAGGCCTGACCTGCGCAAGCAGGTGCTGGATGCAGGTCGTTCCATCAACCTCGCCCTGAGTGACAGGGGGCTGCATGCACTTGACATGGTCGGCCTGAGGGATGTCGTCCAGCCACTGATGATCCCGATGTATGGAAGAATGATCCATGCACAAAACGGTGAAACCTGGCTGTCAAGATACAGTGGTCGGGAACAGGATTTTATCAATTCCATTTCCCGGCCGGGGCTGAATAAGATCCTGCTGGACAAAGCAGATACCTACCCGAACATCAGGACATTTTTCAGGCATCAATGTACCGGTGTCGCACTCAAGGAAAAGGAAATCTTCTTTCTCAACCGGGAAACAGGCGAAGATGCCATCGCCTCAGGGGATATGCTCTTTGGCACGGATGGCGCGGGGTCAGCAGTGCGGAAGAGCATGATGGGCAGCAGCACCCAGTTGAGTTTTGAATACAAACAGGAGTTCCTGTCCCACGGCTACAAGGAACTGACGATACCTGCAGGCCCTTCCGGTGAATGGCAACTGGATAAAAATGCCCTGCACATCTGGCCCCGGCAGGAATTTATGCTGATTGCCCTGCCCAATCTGGATGGCAGTTTTACCGTCACCCTGTTTCTCTCCTTTGACGGACATACGAGTTTCAGTGTTCTGAATACAAGTGAAGAAGTGGAGGCATTTTTCAAGGCACAATTTCCTGATGCCTGTGCATTGATGCCAAACCTTGCCGGAGAATTCTTTGAACACCCGACCCCTACCCTGGGGACAATCAGGTGTTTCCCCTGGTCTGCCTACGGAAATGCATTGTTGCTGGGGGATGCAGCCCATGCTGTTGTCCCGTTCTATGGCCAGGGCATGAATTGTGCGCTTGAAGACATTGTGGAGTTAGACAAGGATATTGACAAATATCCCGGTGATTGGGAACAAATCTGCCATTCTTTTGAAAACAGGCGTAAACCACAGGCCGATGCCATTGCCGACCTGGCACTTGCCAATTACTATGAAATGCGTGACCATGTAGACGATGAAAATTTCATCCTCAAGCGCAAGATTGAAATGGAGCTTGAAAAGCGGTATCCCGACTACCATTCAAAGTATTCCCTGGTCACTTTCAAGGAAGAGATCCCCTATGATTTGGCTAAAAGGCAAGGAGACAGGCAGGATGCCTTCCTGCTTGAATATGTGAAGGGGATATCAGGCATCTCCGATGTCAAAATCGATGCGCTGCATGAGGAACTGATGGCACTTTCCTGACGAAAAAGTCCTTGATCGTGCTTTTCACCGCCGCACACAGGAGGAGCCATTTCACCCCCCAAGGCTGAGGACCTTGATCTCGACACGCTGGTTCTTCTGGCGGCCGGCACGGGTCTCATTCGTGGCAATCGGGTTCCGTTTCCCATAGCCTTTGTAGGAGATCCGGTCCTCCGGGATTCCCCGTTTATACAGGTATGAGGCTACCGCTCGTGCACGATCAGTGGACAAGCGATCACAATAGTCATCCGGTGGAATGGAATTCGTATGCCCGCCGATCTCGATCACAACATTCTGATGGGCATTCAGGAAATCATAGATCTCGTCAAGTACATTGTAGGATGCCGGGGTAATGGCTGTTGAATCTGCTTGAAAGAAGAGTTTCTCGATATTCACCGTGGTGCCAACGTCCAGTTTTTCTACCGTGAGGCCGGACAGGACTTTTTCCAATTCGATCAGCACCTCCGCCGACTGAAAGCACCCATTCGCGTCTACAACTGTGACCAGGTGGGTGCCTGGGGTGAGACGAGTGGCCTCGAAGCCTTTTTCGCCACTGGTCCATTCCACCTCGTATGGGCTCTTTCCTCCTTTCACTGAAATTGTCGCCATGCCGTCTTTTTTTCCCTTGCCTGAGGAAGGTTTGGTCTCTGTGATTTCGATCTGAATGGGATCTGGTTCAAGGATGGTGGCCGAAACCTGATACGCCTGGCCGATGGAATCCCGCACTTCTACTTCATATTCCCCTGCGGCCAAACCTGTGATATAATCACCAGTCAAAGCGGCGTTTTTCCATGTATACGTGTATGGGGGAACCCCTCCACGTACAACCACATGCAGGATCGCATCAGATCCCCCGGGGCATTCAATTTTTCTTTCCTTGACCAACAATGCACTTAACCTGTCGGTGTCTTCCGTCTTGATCCGGATCATAAACAAACCGCCTGTCGCTGTACCTACCCACACCTGGTCCTGCCGGTCACAGGCCAGGGTCGTACTCAACGTATTGACAAAACCATAGCTTTCATCTAGCGTATAGATCGCATCAGAATAAGGGTTAAACTGGACCAGAATATCAGATGCCAGGTAGATCTGGGCGCGCTTGTCCGAAGCCAGGGCTGTCACGGTTCCTTCACTCAGCCCCCTGCGCACTGCCACGGGTGCCCACCGGTTGTACTGGTCGACGAGCCACATTTCCTGGTCGCTGACGATCCAGACACCTTCATGGGTGTGTGTAAAAGCGGTAATTCTTGACTTCTTTTCGTAATGCCTAAGTTTTCCCTCTTCAATGCGAAATACACCCTGGTTGGTACCGATCCAGCGCACCCGCTGGGGATCAACAAAAATGGTGTTGACTGCGACAGTTCCTAACAATTTACTTTCCTCGGACCTGCGCAACTGGATCTCACCGTCTTTCAGCCCCACCTTGAACAGGCCTTTATTGGTGCCGACAAAAAGCTGGTTTGAAGAGGCGTCCATGCAGGTGATCTTCAAACCCGGCTCGCCAAAGGCAAAAGTCAGCTCCGTAAATGGCTGGAACACGACCGAATCCCTTTTTGAAGCCCACAAACCGGATCGGGGATCCCAGGCTAATTGCTGTATCTCCTCCCCTTTGATCACCGGCTCAATCCGGTTTGTGCCAGCTTCGATCCTGAAAAGCCCCTCCTCTGTTGCCACATATTTATTGTCCTCATCATCGATCACAATATGGTTCACCCGGTGGTGTTCGCTCAGGTCCGTATACCGTTCAACCGTCGTAAATCCCTGGGACGAACCGATGCCCGGTATCAGGAAGATCATGCACAGGGAGAACATGAGAATGCATGTTTCCCTGACTGGTTTGTGTTTGATTCTATGACTTCTTTTCATGTATCGCCTGCGCTATCCCTTTTCGGCCCACAAAACTAACGAATTAGGGCACTAATTAGTCTTTCTGAATATTTCGTGAATCGATCCAGCTTTCGTCCATTCCTTCAGGCTATGAGGTGATTTAGCCTGTCTACAAATTTCCAGGCATCCTGGAAGGAATTGTACAGTGGCGCAGGGGCAACACGGATCACATCGGGCTCGCGCCAATCGACCACCACGCCTGAAGCCATCAAGTCATCAAACAGTTTTTTATCCGAATCCCTGACCATGATGGAAAGCTGGCACCCCCTTTGTTGCGGATCTTTGGGCGTGATGATCTCAATCCGTTCATGGCTGAGTTGGTCCAGAAGATACTCCAGGTAGCCGGTCAGTTGAATGGATTTCTGCCGGAGGGCAGGCATCCCGGCCTCTTCAAAAATTTCCAGTGAAGCCCTTAGCGAGGCCAACGGAAGGATAGGCGGATTGCTGAGTTGCCAGCCTTCTGCCCCCGGGATCGGGTCAAATTCATCACGCATATAAAACCGCGTTTCCTTGTTGTGCCCCCACCATCCAGTAAAGCGGGGCAGCTCGGTAGAGTGGGCATATTTTTCATGGACAAAAACACCCGAAATGCCACCCGGCCCGCTGTTCAGGTACTTGTATGTACACCATGCCGCGAAATCGATCTCGTTTTCATGCAGATTCGGCATGATGTTTCCAGCACCATGTGCCAGGTCGATGCCGACAACTGCGCCGTACCTGTGTCCCAGCCGTGCGATCTCACCCAAATCAAAGGATTGCCCGGTGTAATAATTCACCCCTCCGATCAGGAGGCAGGCAACCTCACCCTGATGGGTTTGGAGCAATTGCTCAAGGTCTTCAGTTTCCAGCGTATGTGCCCCGGGTTTGGGTTCCCAGGTCAGGATGGCATCCCGGGGATCGAACCCGTGGAATGCAGCCTGTGATGCAACCGCATACCGGTCAGATGGAAAGGCATCATGCTCTATGATGATCTTGTACCGCTCACTGGTGGGCCTGTAGAAAGAGACCATCAGCAAATGCAGGTTTACTGTCAGCGAATTCATCACGACCACTTCAATCGGCTTTGCACCGACAACATTGGCCATATGCGCGGTCAGGTATTCATGGTATGGCATCCATGGGTGCCTGGCATGGAAATGCCCTTCCACGCCAAAGCGAGCCCAGTCATCCAGCTCCTGTTGTACATATGCCGATGCTTTCTTCGGCTGGAGACCAAGCGAATTCCCGCACAAATAGACGACCTCCTCCCCATTGATCACAGGGTGATGAAACTGCTCCCGGTACCCGGCAAGTGGATCATCCGCATCCAGTTTAAGGGCATGTGAAAGACCGATATCATGATGCATGCTCATATAAAATCACTTTTTGCCTTTCCCATCCAGTCCAGGGCGGTCCCGCTCAGGAGCAGTTCTTTCGTCCGGTCACTGTATGGCATTTGCTCAATCAGTTTTCCAGGCTCCAGTTCACCCAATGGAAAGGGGTAATCACTGCCTAACGCGATCCGGTCGGCCCCCATCAGGTCCACCAGGTAATCCAGGATCCGCTCATCATGGACGAGGGAATCAATATAAAATTTGCCCAAATAGGATTTTGGATTCTTGTCATTATCGATGGCACACAGATCAGGGCGCACATTGAATCCGTGTTCCACCCTGCTCACGGTACCCGGGAATGAACCACCCCCGTGTGCAAAGGCAACCTTCATGGCTGGAAACTTTTCAAATACACCACCGAAGATCATGGAACAAATCGCGCGACTGGTCTCGGCCGGCATCCCGACCAGCCAGGGCAACCAGTAGCGTTCCATCTCTTCCTTTCCCATCATGTCCCAGGGATGGACGAAAACAGCCGCATCCAGCTTTTCCGCCGCTTCATAAAACGGAAATAGCTCAGGTGCACTCAGGTTCCAGTGGTTGATGTGCGTACCGATCTCCACACCAACCATGCCCAGCTCATTCATGCATCTTTCGAGTTCTTCAACAGCCAGGTCGACATCCTGCAAGGGGACCGTACCCAAACCCACAAACCTGCCCGGGTGCCTGCTCACGACTTCAGCAATATAGTCGTTAAAATACCTGGATGTTTGAAGCGCATCCCTGCCTTTGGCCCAGTAGTGGAAGAGCACCGGGATCACGGACAGGACCTGGACATGTACACCGTGTTTGTCGCATTCCTTCATGCGGACTTGCGGGTCCCAGCAATTGGATTCCACCTCGCGGAAAAACCTGTCGCCCTGCATCATGCGTGCCGTGCATTCGCCGCAGTCTTCCAGGTGGATAAAATCCCCGTACCCGAATTTTTTAACCCAATTCGGGATCCGGTTTGGCATGATGTGGGTATGAATATCAATCTTGAGCATGTTCAATTCCATTTAAATTACGCATCACCATATTTGATGCATACATTCTTCGGTTCCGTAAAAAAGCGCAGGGCCTCAAAGCCCCCTTCCCTTCCTACGCCAGAAGCCTTGACGCCTCCAAAGGGCGTCCGCAGATCCCGCAGCAGCCAGCAATTGATCCAGACGATCCCGGCTTTCAGTTGCTCCGCCGTCCGGTGTGCGCGGGTCAGGTTCTCCGTCCAAAGGGTTGCGGATAATCCATATGGGGTGCTGTTGGCCATTTTGAGTGCTTCTTCCTCCGTTTTGAAAGACTGGATCGTGACCACAGGTCCGAAGATCTCTTCCTGGTTCGTGCGGCACTGCTGGTCGAGCCCTTCGATGATGGTCGGTTCGAGATAAAAGCCATGTGCATGTGCTCCTTCCAGGATCCGCCGCTTGCCTCCTGTCAGAACGCGGCCGCCTTCTTCACGAGCCAGCTGGACGTAGGACAGAATCTTTTCCATATGGGCCTCAGACACCACAGCCCCGATCTGGCTCTGAGGGTCGAGCGGCTGGGCAATCCTCAGGGCTGCAGTCCGTTCCACAAAATCATGTTTGAATTTTTCATAGATGGACTCCTCAACCAGGATACGGCTACCACACAGGCAGATCTGGCCCTGGTTCGCAAAGGAAGAACGCATCGTTGTACTCAGCATGGTATCGTAGTCACAATCGGCAAAGACGATGTTCGGATTCTTGCCGCCAAGCTCCAGGCTGAGCTTCTTGAATTTCGGGGCCGCAATAGAGGCGATCCGGGCTCCTGTTTTCGTCCCACCAGTAAAAGAGATCGCCTTGACTTCCGGATGCTCAACAATGGCTTCACCGGTCTTGTGCCCGTAACCATGGACGATATTCAGGACGCCGTCAGGCAAGCCGGCTTCCTGGCAGATCCCCGTCAGCAGGTGCGCTGTCATCGGTGTGATCTCGGATGGTTTGGCCACAACCGTATTCCCTGCCGCCAGGGCCGGTGCAATCTTCCAGGTAAACAGGTAGAGGGGAAGGTTCCAGGGCGAAATACATCCCACCACGCCAAGCGGCTGCCTCAATGTATAATTGATCGCGACATTTCCCATATGGTGGGACTCCGAAGCAAATTGCATGACCGCCGTTGCGAAGAAGCGGAAATTGGCAGATGCCCTGGGGATGTCGATTTTCCGTGCGAGTTTCAGCGGCTTTCCGTTATCCACGGATTCTGCTTCAGCGAGCTCTTCCAGGTTTTGATCGATCAGGTCAGCGATCCGGGCCAATATCCTGTGCCGGTCATGGATAGAACGTCCCGACCACCCGGGAAATGCCCCTTGTGCAGCCTCCACGGCCTGCGCGACATCGCGGTTATCTGAATCCGGGATATGCGCATAAGGCTGGCCCTTCGCCGGGTTGACATCATCAAAGTACGTCCCTCCTGCCGGTTCCACCCATGTTCCGCCAATGAAATTCAGGATCTGCTTCATTTGCTGTTTGTTGAGGTGTAGTGAAACCCTAATTTCTTCCTGAGGTCCGCCGGCAGGTCGGGCAATTCACTCCTCGGGATCAGCAAAGTGGAGATATTGAAGAGGTCCGAAAACACATGGTGTTTCTGTGCCGTCGCATTCAGGTAGTCATGGCCCGATGAACCGCCCGTTCCGGTTTTCCGACCGATCATGCGCAGGACCATCTGGGCATGCCGGTATCTCCAGGCGGTGAACAGCTCTTCCATGTGTTTGATCTTGGCCAGCAACTGGTAGGGAAGCTGGAGGATCGGCTCATCGCGGTAGAGATGGATAAAAAGCGCAGCAATGGTGGCTTTGTACGAAAATTTCAGCATGCCTTTCTGCTGGTATTCCCGGTGTTTTTCCGGGTCGAGGACAGAGTCAAAATACGTATTCGTATTGCCCAGCATCTGCAGGCGGAGTTTTTTTGTCTCTTCCAGGAGGATGGTCGAATTCCGGATGCTTTCGGTTTCCCTTTCCAGCATCCTTTTCACGGCTTTCCTGTACTCGAAAAGGAAATGGAATTCACCATATTTGATAAAAGGTGTCCGCTCCAGCCATTCGACGATCACCTCCAGCAGGGATCGCCCGGATTCGAGTTTTTCAAGGTATTCCTTCCGCTCTTCATTGAACACGACATGGAAGGATGCATTGTTGTACGAAAGCCTCTCCTCTGCACGCAATCCCATCATGATCTCGAGCACCCGGAACTGAAAACTCTGGAATCCGCTTGCAGGAAATAAGTAATGGCGGAACTCCAGGAAATCGAGCGGCGTCATCGTTTCCATGACATCGATCTGCTTGATGATCAGTTCCTGGATCTCCGTGATCCGCTCAAGGCGTGAGACAGCCGTGCCGATATTGCGCTCGTCCACCTCTTCTTTCCTGAACATGTCGATCACGGAAGAGAGTTCATGGATGATCTGCTTGAACCAGAGTTCATATACCTGGTGGACGATGATGAACAGCATTTCATCGTGCGCCGGCTTCTCTTCGACCTCTGCGCTGCGCAAGTGCTGGGCATCCAGGATCTTGTCCAGTTCCAGGTATTGATGATAGTGTACGGAGGAATATTTCTTATCCATAAACGGTGGTTCGTTAAATGATCAAAATTGACGATGAAATTCCTATTTGGACCTGGGCCCTTTCTTGTTCCTGTAGGCAATCGCCTTCATCTCGATCAGGAGGTGCGGATGCGGGAGCTGGTGGACAGCCACCGTGGTGCGGGTCGGACCGTCAAAATCGAAAAACTGGCCATAAGTTTCATTGTACCCGCCAAAATCGTTCATATTCACCAGGAAGGTCGTGATATCCACCACTTCTTCCAGGCTGCTGCCGACACTTTCGAGGATACTCCCGATGTTTTCGATGACTGCTTTCGTCTGTTTCCGGATATCCAGCCGGGTCGTGCCCAGCTCATCTACCTCCACGCCTTCAAAAGTATTATCCGGCCTCCGGGAACTGGTGCCCGAGACAAAAATAAAGTCTCCAACCTCTTTTACATGGGGATATTTACCGCGCGGAACTGCTTTGTCTGACAGGACTTTTGATTTCATTCGATCAGATGATTGGGCTCATTTCAATTGCAGCTGAAAATACAACTTTTGGATTGAACGCACCGTGAATGAATCCTTATCTTCACGGCATGAACCTGAACCTGACGAACAAATATGCCCTCGTATGCGGCGCCAGCAAGGGGATCGGAAAGGCCGCGGCAATAGAACTGGCCGAACTGGGCGCAAATGTGACCCTTTTGGCAAGGACAAGGGAAACACTTGAGGAAGTTTTGGAGACATTACCCACATCGGGAAATCAGTCCCATGCCCTGGTTTCCGTGGATGTCACCAACCATGAAGAACTTGAAAAGAAGATCAAGCATTTGATTTCGAAGCATCCGGTGCATATCCTCGTCAATAATTCCGGCGGTCCTCCACCGGGTCCTGCCTCCACAGCTGATCCTGCGCAATACCTTTCGGCTTTCAGGCAGCACGTTGTGGCAAACCAGGTCATTACCAGGCTTGTCACCCCGGGCATGGCGGAGGCTGGGTATGGGCGGATCATCAATGTCATTTCAACCTCTGTGAAACAGCCCCTGGACGGACTTGGAGTATCCAATACCATACGGGGCGCCGTCGGCAACTGGGCGAAGACGCTCGCCAACGAATTAGGCGGAAAGGGCATCACGGTAAACAATGTATTACCTGGCGCAACGGCCACTGAAAGGCTGGCTCAGATCGTCTTGCGGAAAGCAGAAAAAACAGGATCCTCAATTGCTGAAATTGAGGAGAAAATGAAAAGCTCTATTCCCGCCGGGCGGTTTGGATTGCCGGAGGAAATCGGTGCTGCGGTGGCTTTCCTGGCATCGCCTGCAGCAGCCTATATCAACGGGACCAACCTCGTCGTGGACGGGGGGAGGACAAAATCGCTTTAGGGAATGAAATTTATCCAGTAATTCCTCACTCCTCATTTGAAATT
>JARQTN010000262.1 GCA_029976695.1 Lewinellaceae bacterium | reverse complement strand
GGCAGGGAGTGCAGTGGGCATTACCCTTCGGAAAATGCGCGCATATGCAAAGCCGGGCATGTCAACGCTTGAACTGGACCTTTATGGGAAAGAGATCCTGGAATCTTTTGGTGCTGTTTCCGCCCCGATCCAGGATTACAGCTATCCGGGCAATACATGTATCAGCCTGAACCAGGAAGTATGTCACGGCATTCCGTCCGCTGAGGTCATCCTGAAAGAAGGAGATCTCGTCAATATTGATGTATCCGCAGTTCTGGACGGTTATTACGGGGACAATGGAGGTTCGTTCATCCTGGGAAAGGACCTCCAGGGCCTGCAGCCGCTTGTGGATGCTTCCAGGGAGATCCTGCACCTGGCGATAGATCAGATCAGGAGCAGGGTGCGGATCTCCGATGTAGGTGGCCTGATCCACAAGGAAGCCAGGAAGCACGGCTTTACGGTGATCAAAAACCTGTGCGGGCATGGTGTCGGCCGCAAGCTGCATGAAGAGCCGCGTGAGATCGCTTGTTTCCGTGACCGGATGAACCGGGAACGGTTTCGCAAGAATTCGGTCATTGCCCTGGAAACATTCATTTCGACGAAGGGAAATTTCGTTCGTGAGCTGGCGGATGGCTGGACCATGGTCAACCGCGATGGTTTCGTGGCTCAGCATGAGCATACGCTTGTCGTGACAGACGGGAAGCCGATCGTGCTGACCGGGGAGAACGGGATTTGAGAATGGAAAATGGATAATGGAAAATGGAAAATGGGCAGGGGAGAATGGAAAATGGATAGGGGAAAAGGGAGAATGGGAAATGGAAAGGAGAAAAAGGGAGTAACTAATGTTTTAGACATTCGTTACGATGGTTTAGAACATTAGTTACTCAGGGCTTCTTGCACATTCATCCCCGGGCTTTTAAAATCAGCTGGAATTTGTATACACAGGAGAGTAATCTTTGATTGGCTAATGTCTTTTCTCTGTGTAACGAATGTTCATAACATGAGTCACCTGCTCAGGATGTTCGATTAACAGAAATGTTTAAACCCGGACGATGCATGTACTGTATTTCTCAATGCGCTCATTCATTCAATTGATATACCAATCTTTCCTTAAACAATCCGAAAGCCCGGTCGAGGTTTTGGCAGGCATCTTCGGAAAGCCCGATTTTCAGGCCCCAGTCTTTGCCTGCGATCAGCAGACAATCTACCTGTGGCGTTTTGCCATACAGATCATGGCAAAGGTGCAGGATGACTCCCGGCGGAACTTCGTGTGTGGTAAATGAAAAGTTGTCTTCAGGCTTGCAAGGCTGCCAGGCAGCCCCTCGCTCCAGGCTATCTGCGTATGCATCTACGATCACCACCTGGTCAAAGTGGCTGATGAGTTCCGCATCTTCTATCCCCAGCTGGTAGCGGTATTCCATTTTGCCATTAAATATCCCGCTTGCTTCAAGTTCGTCCAGGAATGCCCAGCCGAGTCCGTCATCGGATCGCCCGTTATTGCCGATACCCAACACCAGGGTCCTGGTGTCATTCTGGATTTTCCCTGCCACAAGGATTTTTTCTACCGCCTTAATTCCTGCTTCGTTCATTGACCAGGTTTCCCAGGTGATCATAAATAGACAATTGCAAAGGCATCTTTCCCATGGCGTGGGTAGCACAGCTCAGGCACGGATCGTAGGCGCGGATGGCCACTTCCACCTGGTTGAGCATGCCTTCGGAGATCTCTTTTTGTTCATCCAGCACTTCCCTTGCGACCCATTTGACCGCCTGGTTCATCGCTTCATTGTTGTGGGTTGTGGACACGATCAGGTTGCATTTCGTGATCATCCCCTTTTCATCTACCCGGTAGTGATGGATGAGGGTGCCCCTCGGTGCTTCGATGATGCCGATTCCTTCAGGGCGCTGTACGCCTTCCCTGTGCAGGTCATCACCAAGAATATCGGGATCGTGGAGCAATTCCTGGATACGTTCAGCGCAATAAAGCATTTCGATCAGCCTTGCCCAGTGGGAGTGCATCGTGTTGTTGTTTGTATTCCCGTTTGTATAGGCTTTGAAGGTCTCAAATTCTTCGGCAGCCAGCGGAGTTGGCATGGAATCCGAAACGTTAAGGCGCGCCAATGGCCCAACACGGTTCCAGCCTTCATGCCTGCCCAGGCTTTTCAGGTACGGAAATTTCATGTAGGACCATTTTTCCACACCTTCTACAAAATATTTCAGATACTCATCATTGTGCACATCGTTCAGCGTGATATTACCTTTGGAGTCAATTGCCCGCATCCTCCCGTTATACAGTTCGAATGCCCCGTCGTCCGTGACCAGCCCCAGGTGACCGGAAGGATAGCTCGCAAATGAATCCAGCCACAGGTAGTGTTTCTCGTGGTATGATCTGATGAATGAGATGATCTCTTTCGACCATTCAATCATTGTTTTGGCAGAAGGGGTGTCATTTTCCTCGAGGAAGTATTTCTGTTCTGCTTTATTGAAAGTTTTCTGGATGCCACCCGGCACAGCAGCGATCCCGTGTACCTTTTTACCGGTGATTGCCTTGATGATCTCCTGGCCGAATTTCCGCATGAGGATCCCTTTCTTTGCCAGTTCCTTGTGCTCCATTGCCACCGCAACAACATTCCTTTTTTCCTTCGGTGCGTCTACCCCGAAAAGGAGGTCCGGGGAAGCCAGGTAAAAGAAATGGAGTGCGTGGGACTGGAAGATCTGGCCGTAGTGGAGTAGCTGCCGCAGCCTTGTCGCTGTCGGGGAGAGGTCTTCAGGATCCACCCCGACGATCTGGTCAATGGCTTTTGCCGCAGCCAGGTGGTGGCTCACGGGGCAAATGCCGCAAAGCCGCTGCACAAGCACCGGGGCCTGCCAGTAGGGGTGTCCCTGGATGAACCGTTCAAAGCCCCTGAATTCTACGATATGGAAAAATGCGTCATCTACTTTCCCATTGTCGTCCAAATGTACTGTCACCCGGCCATGTCCTTCAACACGCGTGACAGGATCGATCGCAATCTTCTGTGTCATGTTTAGTCGTATTTGAATTCTGAATAAAGGACCGAGTACTGCTCGTCCCAGAGCAGATTGGCCACAGCCTTCCAGATATGGTGTGCATCCGGGGGACAGCCCGGAATGAAATAGTCGATCTTGACGATCTCATTGCACGGATAGACCTGGTCCAGGATCTTTGGCAGGTCCTCACTGTTGGGTATGGTATATTCTCCGGTTTCAGTCGTAATGCCATTCAGGTATGCCTCTTCAAGGCACTCTCCGATCGGGATCGTATTGCGCATGGCTGGCAGGCCGCCCCAGATCGCACATTCACCCACACTTACCAAAAGATCACACTTTTTCCTGAATTCCCTGAGGACCTCGACGTTTTCCGAGTTACAGCATCCTCCTTCGATCAACCCGACATCACAATGCTTTGTAAATTCCTTGATGTCGTTGATCGGGGATTTGTTGAACTCGATAAATTCAACAAGGTCCAGCAATTCAAGGTCGATGTCCAGCATGGACATATGACAGCCGAAACACCCTGCCAGTGAAATGGTAGCGATGGTCTTTTTCGCCCGTCCGTTCTGTTTCTTCTTCTTCTTCCCGTTACTGAAAGGATCCTTTTTCTGCACGGATTTCATATCGAATTTCCGCGTTCCAAATGGTCGGGCAAATGCCTGGCCACGGACAAGGATGGCTCCTGTGGGACAAATGCGCATCGCCTCCAGGGCCTGTTCTTCACTCAATTTGGCCTCCTGCTCATAGTCGATGGCGACCAGGGTCTCATTGCCCCGGTTGCTGAATGAAAATACCCTGTTTCCGTCATTGGTCAGTACTTCTTCAACACACCTCCTGCATTTTACACAACGATTGTGCTCAATGACAAAACGCTTCGGGTTGAAATCGATCAGGCGGTCCTTGAACAGGTGAGGGAAGCGTGATTTGTATACGCCCATTTCATAGCCCATATGTTGCAAACTGCAGTCCCCGCTCTTTTCACAGCTGGGGCAGAAGTGGTTTCCTTCCGAAAACATCATTTCCACAATCGCCTTGCGCACGTTCTTCAATTCCGGTGTATGGACTTCCACTTCCATGCCATCAGATACTTTTTCCATACATGCAGGTCCGGATGCTCCATTGACATTGCATGTACACACGCGGCACGTACCCAGTGGCGGATCAATGTGTTCGAAATAACACAGTGAAGGAATGAAAATGCCATTTTCCCGGGCTGCCTGCACAAGGTTTTTGCCGGCTTCGGTCCTGATCTCCTTCCCGTCAATCCTGATCGTCACCCTCTCTTTTACTTGTTCACGTTTCGCAGTTACGGAATGGGATGTATGCTTTTTTTTGTGGTCCTTACGATCCATTTTAACTGATTTTCTATGAGCTACTGAATTTTATGTATTCGGCCGTAGCCGCTTCCATATCAAATGACAGGTTCAGGCCTTCCCTTTTCTGGTCTATTTTACCGTCGAAGTATTCAGGAAATTTTTCGATTGCCATCAAGAGGGTCCGTGTCGCCATCTTACCCAGGCCACAACGGCTTGCAATGCCCATGATATTACCCCATTCCCGGATTTCCTCGAAGTCTGCCTTGTTGGCAAGCCCCAATTCGATCCGGTGGAGTTTCCTTTGGATAATGAAATTACCTGCCCTGCAGGGTGTGCACACACCACAGGATTCTGATTTGAAGAAATCGGAATAATTCTGCAGGATGGAGAGGATATCCCTTGATTTGTTGAAGACCATAAATGATCCACAGCATGCAACGTCATCTTTCTGGATCTTGCGTTCTACTTCTTTCATGGAAAGGCAGATACCGGATGGGCCACTCACCTGGATAAAGAAAGGATCCTGGGCTTCACACAGGCCAAGTACTTCCTTCACTGTCGTGCCCCATTCGATTTCATAAATACCCGGTTTATAGCAGTCTCCGGAAACACTGATCAGTTTTGTGCCAGGAAATTCTTTCGTGCCCGTCCTGAGAATATGTTCAGCACCAAGTTCGATGACCCGCGCGGCGGCGCAAAAGGACTCCACGTTGTTGACGACTGTAGGTTTTTGAAGGAAACCCCTTTCCACCGGATAGCTCCTTTTCGCTCTCGGTTCCCCACGTTTTCCTTCCATCGAATTCAGCATGGCGGTTTCCTCACCACATACATAAGCCCCGGCCCCGACCTGGATGCGGATATCAAAGTTGAATCCGCGGACGCCACCGACATTCTTGCCAAGCAGGTTCATTTTCCGGAATTGCTCAATGCATTTTTCGAGCTTCGTGAGCATCCATTTATACTCGGCCCGCAGGTAAATGATCCCTTCTTCTGCGCCCACAGCATATCCGGAAATGATCATGCCTTCGAGCATGAGTCCGGGAAGCGCATTCATAATGACCCTGTCCTTGAAAGTACCTGGTTCACCTTCATCTGCATTACATGCAATGTATTTTACATCACCAGGCTGGTTTCTGCAGATCTCCCATTTCCTTGCGACAGGGAAAAATGCGCCACCCATACCTGGCAGCTTTGTTTTCCCGATTTCCGAGATCACTTCTTCAGGTGAATGATCCCTGAGGAACTTTACTGCGTTACCAGGTTGATAGGGCCTGAAAATGAGGGTTTTATCGGGGGATGGTGTATGCCGGATATTGTCCGGTACAGGATCGCAGATATCTGCTGGATCTGCTCCCTGCTTCAATGCACTGATGATACTTTTTACTTTCAGGGTATTCAAATTTGTGAACGGGTAAAAGTTGATCAGTGCTGCAGGTTCCTGATCAGAAAGCCCGATGCAGGCAGTTTCAAATAAGCCGAATTGCCCACTTGGTTCAATGCCGCCAGTCAGCGCACCTGTTTCCCGTTCAAAAGCTTCCCTGATCCTGTCAAATCCCTTGTGCTGAGAGAGAATGCTGTTGTTCAGGTAAATCGTGAATTTCCCTGCAGGTTTTCGGTGGAAAAAATGATAAAACGAAATCACGCCTTCAATTTCGACCTGGGAGATGTCCAGTTCAGTACTGAGGGCCTTAACGTCCTCATCGCTGATATAGCTTTTTGCAGACTGATATTCCCATAACCGGTCAAGAAGTTGTGTACGCGGATTCCGTATTTCAGTTGTTTCCTTGTTCATCGGAGATAGAATTTAGGATAAAGAAATACCGCTTCTGAAGGCCAGAAAGATAATCAGGAAGCCTTATTGTAGGGATGACAATAATCAAGTACCGAAAGGATGAATATCAACTGGAAATGTGTTGGAAAGATGTAACTTTGGAGTGTGTGGTGACTTTTCCAGGACGCTAACAGATCCGCGGCAGTTGTTCGCCGGCAAGCATCTGGACGACCCGCCGGCCCCCGATCGTGCTCCTGATCACGACCTGGCCCGGGTGTTCTTCGGTCACTTCACCAATGATGCTGGCATTTTTACCCTTTTCATGGGATCGCATGAGGTGCAGGATGGCATCAGATTTTTCCCTTTGGACGATGGTGATCAAAATGCCTTCATTGGCCACGTATAGCGGATCGAGCCCTAACATCTCGCATGCCCCCTCCACACCTTCTTCCATCGGGATTGACCGCTGGTCCAGGTCGATGCCCACCTTGATCGATTTCGTGACCTCGTTCAGCGCGGATGCCACACCGCCCCTTGTCGGATCTCGGAAAAAATGGATATCCTCTCCAAAAGCATCGAGGAGTTCCATGACAAGGCCATTCAGGTTGGTTGTGTCACTTAGCAGCACCGTCTCGAACTCCAGCCCTTCCCGCACCGACATGATCGCAATACCGTGTGTGGCCACAAGGCCGCTCGTGATCACGACATCTCCCGGCCTGACCCGCGACATGTGGATATTTGCTTTCGTGTGGACGGGTCCCAGGCCGGTCGTGTTGATAAAGACCTGGTCTCCTTTTCCTTTTTCCACCACTTTGGTATCTCCGGTGACGATCTGGACACCTGCCGCCAAACAGGCATTCTGGACACCCTGCAGGATGGTGCTGAACGTGTCCATCTTCAGGCCCTCCTCGAGGATAAAGGACAGGGAAAGGAATTTGGGGATACCGCCGCACATGGCGACATCATTGACCGTGCCGTTTACGGCCAGTTCCCCGATATTTCCCCCGGGGAATAGAATGGGGGACACCACAAAGCTGTCCGTCGTAAAAGCAGTCTTCCCCTGCAAGTCGAGATAGGCCCCGTCGTGTGCCTCCCTGAGGTAATCGTTGTCGAAGACCGTGAAGACCCCGGCATCCAGCAGACGGTGTGTCAGCAGGCCGCCGCTGCCGTGGCCAAGGGTGATCATGTCGAAGTCAAATTTCGGGACCGGGCAGTCAAGTTGGAAGGAGAATTTAGAGCCCGTCATGATACAGTCACGGTTTGATCAAAATTGGAAAAATGGTAGTATGCGGCACAAGCCCCTTCAGATGAGACCATCGGGGCGCCCAACGGGTTCTCCGGTGTACATTTTGTACCGAAATTCGGGCATTCGTGGGGCTTTTTCAGTCCTTTCAGGACCTGGCCGGCAATGCACTCTGGGTTTTCGGGCACCTCGCGGTGTGCAAGGCCGAATTTCTTGCGTGCATCGTATTTTGCGTACTGTTCACTCACCTCATAGCCACTGGCAGGGATCTCGCCGATCCCGCGCCAGACACGGTCGGAGGTCCTGAAGACATCGTGAATGGTTTCTTTTGCCAGTTCATTCCCTTTTCGCTGAACCATCCGTGCATACTGGTTTTCGACGAGATGTGTGCCTTTTTCAAGCTGGCTGACGGCCATGTAAATCCCCTGCACAAGGTCGACCGGTTCAAATCCGGTCACCACGATCGGGACCCGGTACTTTTCTGCGATCGGGTCATATTCATCGGTGCCCATGATGGTGCAGACATGCCCGGCGGCAAGGAAACCGTCGATCACATTTTCCGGGTCTGAAAGGATGGCCCCCATGGCTGGGGGCACCAGTACGTGGGAGGCCAGGATGCTGTAATTTTCGAGCCCCAGCTTGCTGGCCTGGACGACAGAAAGTGCATTGGCAGGTGCGGTCGTCTCGAATCCCACGGCAAAGAAAACGACCTCTTTGTCCGGGTTTTGGGCTGCCAATTTGACCGCTTCAAGTGGTGAATAGACAATGCGTACATCACCCCCGGACGCCTTGATCTCGAGCAGGCTTTTGCCTGATCCCGGCACTCGGAGCATATCACCGAAAGAACAAAGGATCACATTTTCCCGCTGTGCCAGGTCGATGGCATCATCGATGATATGGAGCGGTGTCACGCAAACCGGGCAGCCGGGGCCATGCACCATGGTAATTTCTTCAGGAAGCATCTGCAGGACCCCGTTCTTTACGAGGCTGTGCGTCTGGCCGCCGCAGATCTCCATGATCTTCCACGGCCGTGTCACGATCCCGTGCAATTTCCCGAGATACGCTTTCACGACTTTCTCGTCCCGGTATTCAGACAGGTACTTCATCGGTCGAAGCTTTGTTCTACAGGAGAGCCTCCCCCGCCATCAAGTTCCGAATCGAGGTCCTCCAGTTCACCCATTTCTTTCAGGTATTTGAAGGTGAGTTTCGCTTCCTCCTCATCCACAATGCTGATCGCCACGCCGACATGGACCAGGACGTAATCTCCGATTTTGGCATCGGGGATCATCATCAGGTTGACATCGCGCTGGATGCCGCCGAAACTGACTTTTCCTGTCCGGAAGGTATCACCAGCCTGGCCGTCAATAGAAGTAAGTTTTCCCGGAATTGCAAGACACATGGTATTGGATTTTAGATGAATGCGAATGGATGATTTCAGAACATCTTGCTACTCGAGTTTGCGGATCCAGTCGTACCATTGTTCGATCCCTTCACCCGTGGTCGCTGAAAGCTCGATGAATTCGAGTTTCGGATTGATCTGCCGTGCGTATTTTTTGGATTTTTCCACATCGAAATTGACGTATGGCAGCAGGTCGATCTTGTTGATGATACACAGGTGTGCAGAGTCAAACATATCCGGGTACTTGATCGGCTTGTCATCCCCTTCGGTGACGCTCATGATGACCACGCGGGCCTGTTCGCCGAGGTCAAAGAGTGCGGGGCAGACCAGGTTGCCAACGTTTTCAATGAACAGGACGGAGTCATTAGCCGGGTTCAGTTGCCGCAGTGAGCGATGGATCATGTCTGCATCCAGGTGGCACCCGTGCCCGGTATTGACCTGTACGACCGGGACCCTGGTCTCGGCGATACGGCTCGCATCATTGGAAGTCTGCTGGTCCCCCTCGATGACGGAGCAGTTGATTTCATCTTTCAGGTCCACGAGAGTCTTCTCCAGCAGGGATGTTTTTCCCGATCCGGGCGAACTCACCAGGTTGAGGACCTTCATGTTTTTTGCTTCGAAGTACCCCCTGTTCCTGGCGGCAAGCAGGTTGTTTTCCTGCATGATGTCCTGTTCCAGTTCGATCACTGTTTTCTTGCCGTGTGAATGAGCATGGTCGTGTTCACCATGATGGTGGTGGTGATGGTGTCCGTGGTCATGTCCATGATGGTGGTGATGATGATGGCCATGGTTTACGGCGTCTGCATGTGCGTGAAAATGTTCATGATTCACTTCATCACCGATCTTCGTGATCGTGATCAGGTTTGAAGAACCACCGCAACCGCAAGTACTACACATGTTCAGATGTTTTTTAAGTTTATAATCAATCAGCTGACGATCAGTGACTTCACCCGCAATTCCCTGCCCTGGATGACTTCATTGAAATAATCCCCGCAGTTGGGGCAGGGGGAGTATAGCTCCATCATTTCAAATTCATGCTGGCAGGACATGCACTTTGCTCTTGCCGGGATGTGGTGAATGATGCGTTCAGCTTTTTCCAGTACGGTATTTTGCACACCTGCTTTCCAGGCAAAGGTGAAGGCGGCCATTTCAACGCCGGCCAGGGAGCCGATTTCCAGTTCGATCTTGTCGACCTTGCTGGCATTGTGGGAGATCGCCTGGTCCCGGGCAATGTCCACCACACTCATGACTATGGAAAGCTCGTGCATCGTTTGTGCGTTATCCGGTTATCCTCGTGCTGATTTCCTCGCATGCCTGATTACAATTACGGCAATGACCACAATAGCGAGCATCGGAATGGCATGGCCGGGTGATGTGACATAATGTGCTATTTCACTCCCGTTAAAAACGCCATGACCGTCATGGGCGAACACTGAAAAAGGAGCAGCGACAAGCAGGAGTCCAAGGATTGATTTTAATGACCGCATTTCAGTACGTTTTGATGAAGAATTCTTTAAAATTAGTCAAGCATTGAAATTGTACAATAGATAAAGATCATCGTGGCGGGTGAGAAAAATCATTTTCCCTGTGATTTCCCGCCTATTCCGCATTGGAGCTTGCGGGTTATCTTCAGTGAATCGTCATGGCTCCAGCCTGGTGGACCGAAAAGGGATTTCATCTTGTCCTTTAACGGGATCGGGCGGAGCAGGTGACGGCTGATTGTGCCCCACTCGTCAAAGCGATGCGGAACGGGTATTGGAAATGAATTCGAACCAGCACGACATCGTGGCAATGCGTTCCGTATGGATCCAGAAATGGATAGTGGATAATGGATAGTGGATA
>JARQTN010000261.1 GCA_029976695.1 Lewinellaceae bacterium | reverse complement strand
CTCGACTGGTGTGATCGCAGAATTCAAAAGGAAATCCCCTTCGAAAAAAGAGATCAACCTGGATGCCTCGTTGCCGGACATCGTATCACAATATACCTCCAGCAACTGTGCTGGAATATCCGTTCTGACGGATGAACGCTTTTTCGGGGGTAACCTGGCAGACCTCCAGACAGCAAGGCAGCATACAGACCTGCCACTGCTCAGAAAGGATTTTATTATCGATGAATTCCAGCTCCACGAAGCCAAAGCATACGGGGCGGATGTTGTCCTGCTGATCGCTGCATGCCTTTCTGCGGGCCAGATTCACGACCTGGCACATCATGCCTGTGCCCTCGGACTTGAAGTATTGCTTGAAGTGCATGCAGCAGAGGAACTTGAAAAGTACAGCCCGTTCGTGGATATTATCGGTGTGAACAACCGCAACCTGAGTACATTCAGGACCGATATTCGGCAGTCCCTTGATGTGTATGCCACTTTGCCAGTCGGGAGCGCATACATCTCGGAAAGCGGGATCCACAATGTAGATGACGCCCTGGCATTGCTTGCGCAGGGCTATCACGGACTCCTGATCGGGGAACAGTTTATGAAAACAGAAGATCCCGGTGCGGCATGCATCTCATTTACAAAAGACCTGGTTTATCACCGCATGCTGGAAACAAAACAGTAGTCCATGAGAGAGGATCTGAAAATCAAGGTTTGTGGCATGCGGGAGGCCGGAAATATGTGCGATGTGGCATCCCTGGGGATAGATTACATGGGATTCATTTTCTACGGTAAATCCCCCAGGTATGTGCAGTCCGTCCCGAAAGTGAACCTCCCATCCGGGATCCGGAAGACGGGGGTTTTTGTCAATGCACAATTTGAAGAAATCATGGAAAAATGTACGCTGTCGGATCTGCAGGCCGTACAGCTGCATGGCCAGGAACCACCTTCACTTTGCGCGCGGCTCAGGAATGCAGGCCAGGAAGTCATCAAGGTGATTTCTGTCGCCGACAGCCCGGATTTTGAGCATATCCACAGGTATGAGAACGATGTGGATTTTTTCCTGCTGGATACAAAGACAGTGCATCATGGTGGATCAGGCAGGCGGTTTGACTGGTCGCTGCTGGAATCCTATCAAAGCGGGAAGTCCTTCTTCCTGAGTGGCGGCATCCGTCCGGGAATGGTTTCCGAGATCCTGGCGATCAAGCATCCTGCCCTGGCGGGCATAGACCTGAACAGTGGTTTTGAAGATTCACCCGGAATAAAATCAATAGACAGCTTAAAGAAATTTATCGATGAAATACGAGGTTGACCAACATGGCTTTTATGGTGATTTCGGAGGTGCATTCATACCCGAGATCCTGTTTCCAAATATCCGGGAGTTAAGGGATAACTACCTTGGCATCATGGAGTCGGCATCTTTCCAGGAGGAATTCAATGCCTTGCTAAAGCATTATGCCGGCCGTCCGAGCCCGCTGTATTACGCGGAGCGGCTATCCGAACGATATGGAACCCGAATCTACCTCAAGCGCGAAGACCTGAACCACACTGGCTCGCACAAACTGAACAATGTGATCGGGCAGATCCTGATCGCACAGCGCTTAGGGAAAAAACGGATCATCGCGGAGACAGGGGCCGGCCAGCATGGTGTTGCCACAGCAACTGTTTGTGCGCGCATGGGATTGCCCTGTATTGTATACATGGGGGAAAAGGATGTCGAAAGACAGGCTCCGAATGTCAAGCGGATGCATATGCTGGGTGCCGAGGTGAGGCCTGTGTTGAGCGGCAGCCGCACGCTTAAGGATGCCACGAACGAAGCCATCAGGGACTGGATCCAGCATGTGGATGATACCTACTATGTGATCGGGTCCGTGGTGGGACCCCATCCATACCCGGACATGGTGGCCAGGCTGCAAGCCGTGATCAGCGCGGAAATGAAAGAACAGCTTCCAGCCGCGACCGGCCGGGATTACCCGGATTCGATCATCGCCTGCGTCGGTGGAGGGAGCAATGCAGCCGGTGCATATTACCACTATCTGGATCATCCCGGTGTGGCCCTGATTGCTGCCGAGGCGGCCGGTTACGGTGTGCATTCAGGAAAGACGGCGGCAACCAGTTTCATCGGGTCGAAAGGGGTGCTGCACGCTTCCATGACCCTTTTGATGCAGGATGCTGACGGTCAGGTGACCGAGCCGCACAGTATATCTGCAGGTCTTGACTATCCCGGTATCGGACCCCTGCACGCACATCTGATCACGACGGGACGCCTCAAGTCATTTCCTGTGACTGACAAGGAGGCGGTGAGGGCGGCTTATGAGTTGAGCAGGCTTGAGGGGATCATCCCTGCCCTGGAGACTGCCCATGCACTTGCCGTTCTTGAAAAACATTCCTTCTCGCCAGATGAGGTCGTGGTCATCAACCTCTCCGGCAGGGGAGACAAGGACCTCGAGACATTTTCCCAATTCAATGAATCAAACGGTGGCCATGGATAACAAAAAACTTTGCATTTTCCTTACCGCAGGTTTCCCCCATCTCGCATCCATGCCCGGGATGATCCGGACACTGGACCAGGAAGGTGTGGACTACATCGAAATCGGCATGCCTTATTCCGATCCGTTGGCCGATGGGCTCACCATCCAGCATACCAGCAAAGTGGCTCTGGAAAACGGGATGAAAATGGACCTGCTTTTCGCGCAATTGATGGAAATCCGGGATGAGGTCAGCATCCCCCTGATCTACATGGGCTATCTGAACCCGGTGCTGAAATACGGTGTGGAAAAATTCATCGGCAAGGCAAAGGAAGCCGGCATCCGCGGTTGCATCCTGCCAGACCTTCCCATGGAACTCTATTTGGCTCAGTACAGGGATCTGTTCAAGCGGCATGGACTGGGCATGAATTTCCTTGTCAGTCCCGGGACTTCGGAAGAGCGTATCCGGCTGGCGGACGAGCTATCCGACCAGTATCTGTACATCATTTCCCAAAATACGATCACAGGGACCCCAAAGCAAGCCCGCCAAGCCGAAGGTGATTTTTATGACCGGCTGCATGCCATGCATTTGACCTCAGAGAAACTGATCGGTTTCGGGATCGCTGACAAAGAGGGTGTCGAACGGGCCTATCATCATGCAGACGGGGCGATCATCGGGTCGGCATTCCTGAAAGCGATTGATGGCTCAGATGATCCCGTAAAGGCAGCAAGGGATTTCATCCGGGCGGTAAAACCATCCTAAGGAACGAGTGTGATCTGGCGCACATGCACCAGCCAGGTTGAATTTATTCCGGGTCTGAATAGCGCAATGATCGTATTTTTGCCGGGAATCCCGCATTTCCGGGAAGGAATATGAATAAAGATATCTATCAGCAAATCAGGGAAAAGGACGCCCTTTTTCCGTACAGGACGAGGTTCAGCCTTCATCGGGTCATCGATAACTGGAAGGACAAGGCTGGCTCACAGGACTCCTTCATTGCGGAAAAGGCACGCATGATCCTGAAATTTGTTCAAAAATACCCGGGACTGGACAAACCATTCAAAAAGGCATCGGACCTGGGCAAGGCAGAAGGGTTTATCCACCACTTGTTCAGTGATGTATATTCCGTTGACTTTGCAGAACATGAAGCATTGTCCATTTCTGCCCCATTTATCTTTGAATTCTTGTTTCAGACTGAAAAATTCAGGCACATCGTAGAGAATATCGACCAGGAGGACGAGGCCTTTAGAAAGTATATGGATGAAGGGATCCTGCTCTCCCGCCTGATCCACGCATACAGTTTTATCTTCCACCGTGTCTATGGGACCGAGTTGCAGGAGGCCGATGTCCCGCTGATCATTCCGTACAAGAATCCGGAAACAGGGCTGGTGCGCTATTATACGGAGGAACTATACACAAAATTTATCGAGGTTGAATCAGACAGTTTTCCAAGGCTGACTTCCCGCCAGATCGAGGAACTCGTAGCCAATTATGGCAACTATGACCTCTGGTTGAAATACCTGCCCCCGGAAAAGATCCACTTCAAAGGTGTCGGCTTGCTCAAATTCATCGATATCACGGAAAGGGAATCCGTCACGCGCCTCCGCAGCAGCCTTTTGGAGCAGAACATGATGACGATCGATGCCATGAAAGACATCCAGAAAGTCATGGGCAATTTCCTGGAATTGCGTGACTTGCGCATCGGTTTGATCGCGTTTGATGATTACTTTGATTTGTACAAACTGGATGAAAAGGTCTGGTCTTCGGCCCTGGTACGACTGGATGCGCAGTTTTCGCACCGGAAGATCAAAAAACTGTTTGCCGAAAAGTTCAGGTCCGTATATGACATTGTGATAATCAAGGAGCACGACCCTTTTATTCCCGCCGAAATGATCGAGAAGATCCGGAGGTCCGGCATAAAGGGCATGATGCTTGCCCCGCTCATGAAAGAAGGGAAATTGACGGGGATTCTGGAACTCACCTCAAAGACCCAGTCCAGAATGGGATTTGCTGTGAACAAACTCAGCAAGGTGATCCCCCTCTTTGAACTTGCTGTGGAGCGTGCGATTGAATTTGTACACAACCGGATCCAGGCCATTATCAAAGAAAATTGTACAGCAATCCATCCATCCGTAGAATGGAAGTTCCTGAAGAAGGCAGCCAGGGCGTATAAAAAGTCATCTGAACACTTTCCCGTGATTCCCCAAATGGGCAGAATCGCCTTCCAGAAAGTCTATCCGCTCTACGGGCTTTTTGATATCCGGGATAGCACGATCCAACTCAACAAAGCCATTTCGGATGACCTCAAAATGCAATTGGACCTGGCCCTGGATGCAATTCAGCATCTGAGACAGGAAATCAGGTTAAGGATCCTTGATCAACTGGAATATAACCTAAGGGATTTTGCAAAAGAGCATGGCCAATTTACCACCCCACATGATGGAGATGAGATCTATCACTTTCTGGAGTCAGAGGTGAATCCCGTTTTCAGCCAATTGGAAAAGGATCCGCGCGTAAATCAGCAATGGGTGTCTACCTACCTGGACAGGCTCGATCCTTTGCAGGGTATCCTGTATGAGCGACGCAAGGCATTTGAAAAGAGCCTTGAGCGGATCAATAACACCGTCTCGAACATGCTTGAACGGGACCAGGTGACCGCACAGGAAATCTATCCCCATTATTTTGAAAAGTCGAGGACTGACGGTGTGGAGTATGATATTTTCATCGGTGAATCCATTTCCCCGGAGATTCCGTTCAGCCCGGTATATTTGCGCAACCTCAGGCTCTGGCAGCTTGAGAATATGGTCCAGATTGCCCTGTATCTCCGCCAGCTTGAAAGTGAGCTGGATATCCCGCTCAAGACTGCCCAGATGCTTTTTGTCCAGAATGCACCCATCGATATCATATTCAAGTTTGATGAGAAACGCTTTGATGTTGACGGGTCATTCAATGCCCGTTTCGAGATCGTGAAAAAAAGGCTCGACAAGGCAACGATCAGGGATACCAATGAAAGGTTGACACAACCCGGCTGCATCGCGATCGTGTACAGCAATGCAGCCATCATCAGCGAATACATGGACTACATCGAATACCTGCAGCATAAAGGGCTGCTGACAGCAAAAACTGAATTCCTTGAATTGAATGACCTGCAGGGCCTGGAGGGCATGAAGGCGATCAGGGTTCAATTGGCCAACAAGCAGAACAAATTGATTACACAACTTTTTAAACATCAATCATCTTTATAAATGATCTTTCTGTCCGGCTTCATATCGCGCTTCCTGTTCCTGCTGTTTTCGGTCTTCCTTGGGGAATGTGAGATGGGAATTCGGGCCGAGGATTTTCCATATGACATTTCCAGGCCGAAAAAACAGGTGATTCTTCCGGAAGAGCTCAACGAGGTGAGCGGATTGACATTCAGGGATGGCCTGCTTTACATGGTCTCTGATGAGGAAGGCACGATATTCAGGTATGACCCGTCCGCTGAGCAGATGGTTTCCTCATTTGAAATGAAAGGGAAAGGGGACTTTGAGGGCATTGAATGTGTCGGGGATATGCTGTACCTGCTCCGATCGGACAGCAGGCTGTATCTTACGCTCCTCTCCAGTGAAAGCAATGAAGATGTGATCAAGGTAGAGCTGGATATCAAGGAGAACAGAAATCTGGAAGGGCTTGGCTATGATCCCCTGAATTCCATGTTGCTGATTGCCTCCAAGAAAGAAAATCTGAAGAAAGACCAATACCGCAAATTGTACGGGGTGCCATTTACATCTCCGGAGAACAAGCCTGCGGAATTGTATGAGTTTATACATGGCGAAATGAAGGAATTTCTCCTGGACAATGCGCGATCCACTGCGGAAAGACTTGCACTGAAGGCGGCTTACTGGAACTATAGCTTCCATCCAAGCGCCGTTGCGGTACAACCCTCGACCCATGATCTCTACATTCTTTCCTATCCAAATCAACAACTCTGTGTGCTCGACACGGCTTACCGTCTCAAGCACCTGATGCCGTTGTCAACAGTGCTTTTTCCCCAGCCGGAGGGAATCTGTTTTGATGGATCCGGGAATCTGTACATCTCCAGCGAAGGGAGAAAGGGAAAGGCAACACTATTGCAGTTCAGCCCGCGTGAGTAGCAGTTATCCATATACGGGTTACCCGAGGCCCGTTTTTCCCTGTGCAGGAGATGAAATTGAAAGTTTGGCACTATTCTTATGGTCTAAAATAGCGCGAACTGCCAACCATGGATGGAACTGGCAGGATGATCGCGCTTAAGGAGTTGCAGAATTCTGCTTTGCAGGCTGTTTTCGGCTAAATCGGAAAAATTGTAACTTGACACCAGAAAGGAAACGCAGATGGAGACAGCAAAAGTGGCAGAACTCACGCTTATGGAGAAGGCCAAAAGGTATGTGCGGCAAATTTTTGCAGACCATATTCCGTATGCCTCGTATACCTACCACAGCATTGATCATACAATGCAGGTGCATGATTCTGCCCTTGAAATTGCTGGTTTGGCCGGCTTGTCAGCCCAGGATAAGGAAATCCTCGGGTTGGCTACCTTGTTTCACGATGTGGGCTTTGCCGAAGTTTACCAGGGCCACGAAAAGGTAAGCAAACAGTATGCCCGCGAGTTCCTTGAAAAGGAAAACTATCCAAAGGAATACCTGGACCAGGTGCTGGATTGTATTGATGCAACGAAAGTGACGCATCAGCCTTCGGGCGTGCTGGAGTGGATCATGAAGGATGCCGACCTCTGCAACCTGGGGAAAAGGACGTACTTCGAACAGGCGGAGAAACTCAGGATGGAACTGAATGATGTGCGGAACGAAAACCTGTCCGAAGCGCAATGGAAGGAAATTAACCTCGAGTTCCTGGAAAACCACGAATACTACACGGATGAAGCCAAGCTCCTTTTCAATGAGCGAAAACTCAAAAACATCCAGCGGTTGAAGCGGGATATGGGAAGAGACCAAAAAAAGAAGAAATTGGCAACGATAAGCACAAGCAAGTCAGCTCAGACACAATTCAAAACGGCCTTGCGCAATCACATAGACCTGAGCGCCATCGCGGATAACAAGGCGAACATCATGCTTTCTGTGAATGCATTAATCATCACGTTTGCATTACCCGCGCTCTGGGATCTGATCAAGACAGACCCGACAGTGATCATCCCCACGATCATCCTGCTTGTCGTATGCATGATCTCGATCGTATTTGCCACCCTCGCAACCCGTCCCATCCGGATGAAAGGTGTGACGACCATTGAATCAATCGAGAACAAACGTGCAAACCTGTTCTTCTTCGGGAACTTCTATAAAATGTCCATCGATGATTATGCGAGGGGAATCAACAAGGTGATCGGTGACGACCAGGTACTTGACAGTGCCATCACGAGGGACCTGTTTTACCTGGGTAAAGCACTTGGCAAAAAATACCACTACCTCAGGCTTTGTTATAACTTTTTCATGTATGGCCTGATCTGTGCCGTGATCGCTTTTACGGTCGTATTTGTATTCTTCTGATCGCAATTACCACTTTTCATTGCATTTCGAATATTCTTCAATCGAATCGCGTTTCATTTTTGGCCAATCCGCGTTAATTTTGTGTTTCTAAAGAAAACTGATGAGAAGGATCGCTTTTTTGTGCATCGCCTGGATGGTCATCGGGTCAGGATTATCTGCTAAACCGCTTGATACGTTGCGCATCGGTGTGTACCACTCCCCGCCATTTGTCATTCTGGATGACCAGAATGAAATTGAAGGCGTTAGTGCATGGCTGTGGGGCCGACTTGCTCAGGAGATCGAGATGCCGCATATTTTTGTGCACTACCAGCAGGATGAACCCCTGAAGCACCTTTTGGATGATCTCGAGGGAGGGCACATCGATCTTTCGATCAATCCGATAGCGATCACCAGCGAAAGGTATGATTCGATTGACTTTACGTTTCCGTTCTATATCGGGAATCTCACCATGGCCAGGCTATCACAGACGAAGCTGGAATCATTTGCTGATTTTTTCAAGGGCTTCATGAACCGTCGGGTTTTGAACATGACCCTGCTGCTCTTTGGTTTTGTCATTTTATTCGGGATGATCATCTGGCGGGTGGAAAGGAACAACCGACATTTTGGCAAAGGGATCCGGGGACTGCTTTCTGGATTCTGGTGGTCCGCCGTGACCATGACGACTGTCGGGTACGGGGATACTGTGCCGAAGTCCCATGTCGGACGGCTGATTGCCTTTTTCTGGATGCTTTTCTCGTTGATCATCATCTCCTTTTTCGTGGCGAGCATTACATCGAGCCTGACTGTGAAAAATCTCACGGATGCCGACCTGGCTCCGGAGAATTTCAAACAATCCAGGGTTGCCACTGTCCATGCATCAGCGACTGAGGACTACCTCAAAAGGAATTTTTTCAGGGATATCAACCTGTACCCGAACTTGACAGAGGGCTTAACTGCATTACGTGATGAGGAGGTGGACATTTTTGTATACGACGAGCCATGGCTGGCATACCAGGTGTATCATAATCCGGCATTCAGGCAGCTTGAGATCCTGCCCCTTCGCTTCCAGATGGAGCAATATGCGATGCCTATGCGGAAAAAGCTCGACCACGGTCTCGAGGCGATCATCACAGAAGTAATGTTGGAGGCCATCGAGTCAAAAGACTGGACACTATTGCTATCTGAGTACCAGCTGGAGCATTTGTAGGGTTGGGTTACGGGTTTAAGGTTTCGGGTTTAAGGTTACGGGTTTAAGGTTTCGGGTTTCGAGTTTCGAGTTTCGGGTTTAAGGTTTCGGGTTTCGGGTTTCGGGTTCGCGAGCGATGATGGCAGTCAATCACGATTCTTGTTTATGTATTGAGTGTTCAGTTTTCAGGTTTTTGTGTCTGATCATGCCAACGATATAAAATGGCCGTTTTGCAGATCTTGAATTTTTTGCACAAAAAAAATGACCCAACACTTTCGGGGAATTGTGAATTTTCTTTTTTTTGTCACAGAAGTTTCACCCCATCTGTACTTGATTCATCCCACGCACAGGCAGTAAAGGAAATGAACAGGTGTCCTGCGCAGAAAGTGTTTTGCTTTCATCCGGGGTTTCTCACCGGATGAAACAAGGATCTGCCGCATCCGCTGGGTTTCTACTCTTTCCGCCGCGTGCATCGAAATGAAAATCAAATTAAACACCTGAACTTTTGATGATGAAAGCGTTTGCGATCTTTCCCTTTTTGTTCCTGATCAGTTTCGGATTGTTTGCCCAGGTAAGCATCAGCGCTGAAGGAGATGTGCCAAATTCCAGCGCAATGCTTGATGTGAAAAGCACGACAAGGGGTTTCCTCCCGCCACGGATGACAGAAGCGCAGCGGGATGCTATCAGTGATCCCGAGCCCGGGCTGCAAGTCTTTAACAGTACCACAAGAAGGCCGAACTATTTCAATGGTTCCGTCTGGGTGCATTTTGACGGATCGCCCGCAGAACCACTTGAGATTGGGGATTATTTCCAGGGCGGGATCGTTTTCTACCTGGATGGCAGCGGTGGCGGACTCGTGTGTGCGTTGAACGACCTGGATGCAGATCTGGGGGGCGTTTCATGGACAAATGGAGGATCCTATACCGAAACCAATGCCAGCGGTACTGCAATCGGAACGGGCAAATCGAATACGGATGCCATCATTGCAAGCCTGGGATTGCCGGGCCAATATGCTGCGGAAGCTGCCGACAGCCTGAATTTTGGCGGCTATACCGACTGGTTCCTGCCCGCAAAGGATGAACTCAATGAGATTTACATCCACCTGTCCACAGTGAATGCTTCCATGACGGCATTTGGTGGCACGCCCCTGAATTTTACATATTGGAGTTCAACCGAGGTTGATCAGTTTGATGCGTGGGCACAGAATTTTTCCCAGGGGGGTAGCCAGTTCTCTCAAGATAAAACCTGGTTTTACAATGGACGGGCTATACGGTCATTTTGATTGATTTCGGTAAGTGGATGCGAAGAGGAATTTTTCCCTTATCAATTGTATGTTCATTCCGGAATTGTCTCTCGTATCTTCATTGATCCTTCGGTAATTGTTCCTTGTTCCTTACCTGGTACTTCCGGCCTTGTTCCTTGTTTCTTTCTCCATAAACTCCCTGAATCCCTGTACCACCGCCCGGCAGCAGTCACCCGGTGTGCCTCCATTTTCATCCTGTGCACAAGGGATCTCAGTCAATTCAGGGCGGTTTTCGCGTACCCACTTGCGGGCCTCGTAAAAAAGAGGGGGATCATTGGAAGATGTTTCAATCGAACGGATGGCTCCTTCCCTGATCATGAGGTGGAAGGTATCGGTCACGTGCATTTCAAGCTGAAGTGCCCCGATGAGGTCATCTTTGACCGTGACGGGGCATTTGACAATGGAGTCATTTTCTACCAAAAGGGAATGGCGCGTCAGGACCCTGTAATTCCCGCCTTCAGCCCATCCCTGGTAATAAAGGATGGAAGACTTTGATTCTTCATCTGCTTCCGGGATGGCTTTGTGCAAGTCGTCGGGATTGAATGAGTAAAAGGCCTGGATAAATTCGTTGGCAAGGTCCTCCATGCCATTCCTGGTATGCATTTGCTGGCATCCTGCCAGGAACAGGGGGAGGAAGAGACAAAGGATCTGAGTGCGCATGGTTTTGGAGGTTTGATGGCTGGAAGGTAACCAGAAATCCCCGGATCTTCCGGAAAGATTCGCAGTGCACTCCGGAAGAATATGCCTTTGGATTGATTTCAGGGTGCGGAGCTTCTGTCCTGATGCAAAAGTATGGAGGAGAAAGGCCCGATCAAATTGTCGGCCCTGCTGGCTACAGTGATCAGTATGTCAAAGTCAAAAGATTCATTTCAATAAAAAGTCAAATTTCCTCCCGGATAGAATGTCAGATTCTGAAACATACAGGGCTCAGACCTCCTGGAGGATTTTTTCCCCGACTTTTTTCTCATAGGCATATAACAGAATGTCAGCCAGCTCACCAATGTTGAAATTGCCTGAGTTGAGCACAAGGTCGTAGTCTTCAGGATTTGCAGAGTTGCGCTTGAAATTGTACTGAATGAAATCCGTTCTTTCTGCATCACGGGTGTGAATCAGTTTTTCCGCTTCTTTTTCTGATAAGCCCATTTGACCTGAAACTCTGGCAGTGCGCTTGTGAAGCGGACAAACCAGGCGCAAATGCAGGGCTGATTCAGCATCAAGGATGTAATTGCTGCCGCGTCCGACGATGATGCTTTTGCCATGGGCACCGATCGTATGGACGATGCGCAACAGGGAACTGAAATAACTGGTATTGCTATGTTTGAATCCCATAAAAGCTCCGTAAAGCGTGTCTTCGATGAGGGAGCGACGCCGTTCATCCAGCGATGCCAGGAATTTTTCATCGGCACCTGTCACTTCCGTGATGGCGGTAAGGAGTTCCTTGTCCCATACCTTGAATCCAGTCCGCTTACTCAATTCCTTAGCCAGTGTGCTGCCACCAGCGCCGAATTCCCGTGAAATTGTAATTACTGGCAAGGTTTCCGCACGACCTTTTTTCTGCCTGTGTTTTGCCTCCCTTTGTGCCCAGCTGAGTACCTGTTCAGAAATGATCTGTTGAATTCTATCCATGATACATCATAAGTTCGGTAAGATCTTTATAAGGTACAACAATAAAAGCAAATAATCTGTCCAAAGATTTCCGGAAAATATAGCCCGATCTGCACTTATATTCCCCTATATATCCGTTACCGATCCGACAGGAGAAAAGGCGTTTGTTCTCAAGATCAGTTTTCCGGGATTTTGGTGCTTCCAATCCCCATTTTCCTAGTACCGCGTTCCAATCGTTTCCGAGGGCATCGATGCTTCAATGTAAGCCAGGTCTTCAGCGGTCAGTTCCACATCCAGAGCACCCATGTTCTCTTCCAGGCGATGCACCTTCCTTGTTCCTGGTATTGTCGTGATCTCATCATTTTGGCTGAGGATCCAGGCCAGTGCGACTTGTGCTTTTGTCACTCCCTTGCTTTGCGCGAGCTTGTCAATGACATCAACAAACTCCAGGTTTTTCCTGATCGCTTCCTCGGTAAACCGCGGGTTGTTCAACCGAAAATCACCTTCTTCCAGATCCGCCCGGCTTTTGATCGCCCCGGTCAGGAAACCCCTTCCGAGCGGGCTATAGGCAACAAAGGTGATGCCCAGCTCTTTGCATATGCCGAAGAGTTCATTTTCCGGCTCTCTGCTCCACAGGGAATATTCGGTCTGCAGGGCAGTGATGGGATGGACCGCGTGGGCGCGCTTCAGTGTTTCCGGATCCACTTCGGACAGGCCAATTGATTTAACCTTTCCCAGTTTGATCAGTTCTGCCATCGCGCCGACTGTTTCTTCTATCTCCACTTCCGGATCTTTCCGGTGCATGTAGTACAGGTCAATTGATTCTATGCCCAGGTTTTGCAGGCTTTGATCACAAGCTTTGCGGATGTACTCGGGCTTCCCATTCACGCCTAAAAATTCACCTTTTGGACCCCTCATGATCGCAAATTTGGTTGCCAGCACGAGGTCATCCCAGCGTCCTTTGAATGCTTTACCAAGCAGCTTTTCGTTGGCGCCACTGCCATACATATCTGCTGTATCGAAAAAATTCACCCCCATATCGAGCGCCTTGTGCAATGTCCTGATGGATTCATTTTCATCGAATGACCCATAGAATTCTGACATTCCCATGCAGCCGAGGCCGATACGATTCACGGTATGTGCGCTATGTCCGAGTGTGGTGATTTGTTTCATGCTTATTATTTTGATCGAACTTTTTGAGACCAGCGTATGCCGGGTTGTGCATTCAATTTACTATAATTCTGGCACCATTCAATATCTTTCCCCTGCATGTTATCGGGAGCACATCTTTTATCTTGATATCGGTGCAGCTAGACCATTTTTACGCGTAATCCGGCATTTTTTATGAAACAAAGCAGTCATTGCATTCGGTGAGGTGAAAAGTTTAATTCCGAATGACAGGTTTTGAAAGCGATTCGGGTCATTGATTACTTTTCCACGCATTTTTGCTGGAAGGCATCCCGATTTGTATCTTACACGGACAACGGATGGCAAAATATGATCATTCAATTATTCCCACATCTGGATTCAATACCTAAGTCCAGCGTAATAAGCACCTACCCACAATTCCAATGATGTACTCTGTCCGCATATACACAAGAAGTCATGGCAATACGCAGTTTTACATGCTGATTGGCACCTTCATCGTGTCCGCAGTTTTTTATTGGCTGTATGGAAAGGACTACCTCATCATATATATCTCCAGCAGTTTGATTCATCTGCTTCTGGAAATAATCCTCTTTGTGGGCAAAATCAGGAAGGGAACTGTTTATGTATTTGGTCGAAAACTCCCGAGGGTTGCCGATATTTTTCTTCGTGCGCTGGTTGATGGTCCTTCTGTGTTTGTGCCCTCTTTTTTTGTTGCTGACCAGATCATGTCAGGGCATCCATGGACAGGGATTTTGATCGCGACCCTGATTATGGGGCTTGCTTCCCTGTACATGGGCATCACCGATCGAAATGGCGTTCGACGCCTGCCTGAAAATGAAGCGCCATTGATCAGCCGGCGCACCATGACAAATCCCGGTGCAGTCATGTTCCTTGCACTGATCAATACCGTAAGCCTGGGTGCTCTTTTCCTGATGCCCATGCCTTACAGGACACATGCGCTCATTTTTGTGGCTGCCTATTCCCTGCTGGTCATGCTCTTCTATTTGATCAATTATAGCCTGGGAGCAAGGTTCGTGGAGATTTTTGATGCAAAGCGCGAGGCGTATGTAAAGCCAGGACCATTGTTTCAGGCAGCGGCGCTGACTTACGACAGCATCTATGAAATGGCATTTTTATTCTCCCCGGCATACTGGGTGGTCTTTTATCTTGGTTTATTCGAATATGCTGCGATCAGTTGACGAACAAGCGCTCATTGCGGGTAAACAATGGGTGGGAACTCACCCCTGTGTAAATCGCAATTAACCTGCCTCAATTCCCTGATGCCAGAATGAAAACCGTACAAGTTGTTCATCTGCAGGGGAATCAGGATTCCGATCACGACGAGGATGATTCAAATCACAGTTCTGTACAAGAAAAAGGCCGCCTCGCGGCAGCCTCTTCAAAGAACGGTAATCAAAAAGACTTATGTGTCATAGCCCCATCAGGATGTCTTTGATGGCATCCAGAGACATCATTTGTGGTTGGATGTATTCAACGTGGTTTTCCTCGATCACTGCCGATGCCATACCAAAATAGTAGTTATCCTCTCCCTGCTCGGAGATCACGATGAAGGTGACATTGAACCCGATCGGGACCAGGCCGTAGGGTTCGCAAAACTGCATGGTGGCTGAATCTCCCACCATGCCGACAACCCCGTTGAAGTCATCAAAGACGAGAAACGCGGCGGTGTTGGTGTTGGTGAAGATTTCTGGCAATTCGACGCATGCGGTCGTTTTCTGGTCCTCCGGGACATCCTTGAAGATGTCGACGTTGATCCAGTTCAGGCTGTCACTGAAGCATTCATAGCCGAAGCCAAACAGCGTATTTGTCGAGTCCTGGAATGCCCATTCGGAGGGGCGCGCACCATCCCAGGTATTGTCATCACCATCGGCCTGCTCCCAGTTGAATCCGTTGGCATCCTGCCCTCCGTAGAAAAGCTCCATTTGCTGTACGGGATTATCATCCTCCACGAGAATGCGCAGCTGCTTTCCTGCCTTCAGACGAACAGGTTTTCCTCCATAGGTCACTTCGATGCGGTATTCCGCCCGGGATTCGAGGAGGCGGCCATTGGACACGGTCTGTTTGCCGCCCATGATGATCTCCCCTTTGGAATCAATCTCTGTGACGGTCATTTTGAGGGGGCGCCCGTTATTGGCATTGCAGTCAATATCAACTGGCAACTCAAACTGGTCGGCCCGCACTTCGATGATCGTGCCGGACGGCAGGATGACCAGCTCGGAAAAGGATTGGCAGGGCAGGTCATGACTCGTGTCAAAATCACCCTCCAGGGCTTTGAAAAAATTACCGATATCACCGATTGGCACTTCGGGTTCTTCTACGGGGTTCGGGATGAACTCGTCGACATCCTTCTGGCAGGCATCAAAAATGAATGCTGCAGCCAGTGCGAGGAGAAAAAGAAAAATGGATCTTTTCATGTGAAACATGTATTTTACGTGTGCAAACTATTATCGAAAGGATTGACCCGGGTACGGCAACCGATGCTGCCCGGGTCACCTTTTTAATCAGATCTTTAGCTTCAAGCCGACATTTAATCCCATATTCGTATTCTGCTGGCGGATGGAATAATCATCCAGGGTGACCGGGTTAAACCGGTGGAGCATGTATGGCTCGCCAAAAAGCCACATTTTCTCCGTAATGGGGACGGCAAGTGCCGCACTTAGATATACCCCGATGCCCAGGCTGGTTTTGTAAGCGGGATAATAATCCGGGGAATCCGTCTCGATGAATACGGGTTCAAGGGAAGGGCTCAGGAACTGGCCCCGCTGCCATGCCGAGATATTGAGGACAGGTCCTGCACTCACGCTCGCCTGCATCCTGCCAAGGGGTACGTCATAGCCGACCAGCAAAGGGATGTCGATGGAGTGGAACCGGTTGTTGATCCTTTTAATGATTGTGCCTTCCTGGACCTCCTGTGTGGTGTTGACGATTGTATCCCCGCCTACAAATGTCGTGTCGATAATCGTGATGATCCGTACGGCAGAAGTATCGGTATAGTCAAACTTTTCCCCGATCTGGGTGTAATGCAGTCCTCCCCTGAATGCGAGCCCGTTGTTCATCATCAGATTGATGCGCCCGCCAAAAGTGAAGAGGTATTTGAAACTTTCCGTTTCCTGACGCGCATCGATGTAATTGCTTACATCCTCGTTGGCAGAGCCCATCGGGCGCAGGGCGATCCCCAATCCGGTATAGACATCAATGGTAAAATTCGACTGGTGCCGCCTGCCGAATGAGTAACAGTCCGGGTCGGGGCCGATGCCATCAATTTCAAGATCCTGCCGGTCTGATGTCATGAATGGAGAAGTGGTAAATTCCGACTTCAATTGGGTGATGGCAGGGGAACGCACAGATGTACGGTTTGTACCCTGAAATTGGTTGAAGCCTTTCACTTCCAAGGCATCTCGGTTAGCCGGCGTATCCGCTTTTAAACTGACCGGATGCACTGCTGTTCCTTCGGAAGCCGGGGCCTGAGACAGCTTGTTGGCCGCATCAGCTTTGAGATTTGAGAACTTTTTTACAGGTTGTACCAGGGCAGGTTGACCGGCTTTTACTTTTGGGCCCGACGGACTGCTGAGTTCTGGATTTTCTGGTTCCTCACCCGCTAAAATCAAGGCTGGTTTGCTCATTTCCTGATCATCACCAGCATTGCCGGCATTGTCCGATATGGCAGGCGTGCCCGGATCGTTTACCACAAAGCCGGCAGCTTGTTGACTTGTGTCGAAGACTTCCCCGCGATCTTTAGCGTTTTGACCGAACCAAAAGGCGAGAGCCAGGAATAGGCCCAGGGCTGTGAACAGCAACACAGGCCTCCATCGTTGGGCCTTTCCGGATGGATAATCCGGGATTTGCGGCGCAATCTGTTCCCACAAACCGGCAGGGTAGGCCTGCTCTGCATCCATAAGCTTTTTCCTGATGATTTTGTCCGTTCTTTGATTCATAGGAACACTTTTTGATTTTCCCGAATTTTATGCTGCAGCCACTTCCTGGCTTTGAGCAGTTGTGACCTTGATGTGCTTTCACCGATATCCAATAACTCACCGATCTCCCTGTGACTGTACCCTTCAACGATATACATGTTGAAAACGAGCCGGTATCCTTCCGGCATCCGGTTGATGAGTGAAATCAATTCCAGTTCGCTGAGCTGGCTGATGGCATTCTGTGGTATCCGTTCATGGTGCTCGGCTTCGAAATCATTGACCTGGTTGTGTTTTTTCTGCCGGTGGTAATGACGTATTGCCGTGTTGACAAAGATCCTGCGGACCCAGCCGTCAAAAGAACCTTTTCCGTCATAGGAGCCCAGGTAACGGAACAAACGGATAAAGCCTTCCTGCAGGAAATCCTCAGCCTCTTCCTGTGTACGGGCGTATCGCCTGCACAGGGCCATCATCTTGCCGGCATACAGTTCAAACAGCGCCTTTTGGGCACGCTTGTCATTTTGCAGGCACTGTTGTACGATGTGTGCTGTTTCCAAGGGCAGAATTTTCTGATATCAGTCCGGATTCCTAAAGGTAGACACGATCTGGCAGTGATATGCTGCCTCAGCCTGAAAAATTAACGGGAATATGGCAAAACCATTGCCTGGCCGAGCTGAAACGGTTGTGTGGGAAACTGGATCAGGGGATCCTTTTGTAAAAGACGAACCCGTTCTTTTCATACAGGAATTGCGCATCCGGGATGTCACTTTCGAGTCTTTCCCGCTTGGTGATTTTCGTGCTGATATACACTGGCTTGTCGATATCGCTGCCGTACAACCACTCCCTGGCTTTTTCCGGAGGTTTCTGGTCGGGCATGATCCTTCCGTAAAATACAGGGACATAACTTTTGTACCCATACGTGGTCACGTAAGCGTCCTTGCCCTGCTGGCTTTCAAAGAATTCCACTGCAGCTGCCTGTGAAATCCCTTCGATATTCTGAATGAAAAAGATGAGCCCGAACATGACCCAGGTTCCCGTGCCAAAGAAAAATATCCGATATGCTGTTTTTTTCTTTCGGGGAAGGAATGCCAGGAATCCGGCTAATGCAAAGACCATGAGAAGGGCAGGGATGTAGTGCCAGAACGTCCATTCCACCCCGGCATCCAGGTTGGCAGCCGCAAAAGGGTCTTTTTCGAGGACTGGCAGAAGGATTTCCGGGTGCATGCCTAACCAGGGGATGGCCGCGGATACCACAATGAGCACAAGGCCGGTGAATACGAGTGAAAGCGTGATCCATACTGCATGTTTTGCCTTGTTGTTCAGGATATGCCACATGGCCAGGGCCGAGAGGAACGTGACCGGATAATAGGCCAGAGATGAGTAATGGACGATTTTAGTGCCAACCAGGCTGAACAATGCCAGGATCGTAAAGAGCAATATGATCATCCATTTCTGCACATCCCGGACGCTGGCCGGCAGCCGCGGGAATTTCCCCATCCCGCGGATCGCAAAGATGCTTGCCGGGAAACATCCAATCAGGAGGACAACGAGATGGTAACCCGGGAACCCGCCATGACCGGCATCACTCCTTGTCAGCAATTCCCATTGGCGGATGGTGAATTCCACAATAAACGCCGGCCCACGAGCCAGGAATTCCGCGATAAACCAGAGCATGAACACACCCAGCGCAACCAAACCGAGCTTGAGGAAGGAAATAAAAGAAAAATGGAGTTTCGACCGTTTGACGAACCACATGGCAGCAATGCAGATCGCGACCACCAGGAAAGCGACTGGCCCCTTGGTCAGGACAGCAAGTCCCAGCATGAGCCCCCCGATGCCCAGGTAAAATGCCGGGCTTTTCCGAAGGGGCATTGGTCCGTGGCCTCCTTTTTTCCACGTATACAGAATAACAGATGTGAAACCGGCGAAGGTGAAAAAGTTGAACCAGGGGTCGATGATGCCGGATTTGAAATACAGGAAGGGCAGGATACTGCCAAACCAGCTCATTGCCCAGAGCATGCCGAATTTTTTGTCTACAAGCCTTTTTCCGCCCAGGTAAAGCAGCGGAAGTACGATGACACCTAACAGTGCATTCGGAAACCGGGCAGAAAATTCACCGATGCCGAAGAGGTGCATAAAGATTGCCTGAAGCCAGAAGAAAAGCGGCGGTTTTTCAGTAAAGGTGAAATACCCGATCTGCATCCTCAGGTAATCACCGCTTTCGATCATTTCGCGTGCGATCTCGGCAAAGTTGATCTCGTCCCAGTCGAAAAGGTGTACCCCGCCCAGGAAAGGGATAAAGAACAGCGCCCCGAGGGCAATCCACATCCAGGCATATTTGTCAATTGAATGCAATGAGAATGACTTTGTTGAATGACCAATCTAATGGACGCAAATGCATGTGTTTAGACCACCAAAATAGTGAATTGTACAGCAGTTCAGGTATGCATTCAATGCTACCAGGTATCGCAGCACGGTAGCGGTGCAGAAATCAGGAGAATGCACAGTACAGATCACCCGCTATTGCAACAATTGGGTAAATGTCATATATTGCGACATTAAAAAGTCGAATAATGCAACAATTGCCCATTATCCCCGGTCGCGGTGCACAATTGAACCCACAGGATCCTTTTGCGAAAGTAGGTTCGGATACGACGGACAGATATCATATGGAAGAGGGCGAAAGGGAGGTCAGGACACGGTACGTGACCACGCATGCAAAGACGATCGTCAACAAAGTAGACTCTCCGGACGTGGGGATGGACTATTCAATGAATCCATACCAGGGGTGTGAGCATGGCTGTGTGTATTGCTATGCGCGCAACACGCATCCTTACTGGGGATTCTCGGCGGGCCTGGATTTTGAGGCCGTGATCATGGTCAAGAAAAACGCGCCGGCACTCTTGCACAAGCGGTTGGTCTCCAAAAAATGGGATGGTTCCCCGATCATGATGAGCGGGAATACGGATTGCTATCAGCCCGTTGAGCGGAAACTACAGCTGACGCGCAGGATGCTGGAAGTGATGGAGCGATTCGGCAACCCGGTGGGTGTCGTTACCAAAAGCCAGTTGATCCTGCGTGACCTTGACATCCTCAAACGGATGTCCGAAAAGCGGCTGCTCAGGGTGGCGATTTCCCTGAACACGCTTGATGATGGATTTCGCAGGATGCTCGAACCAAGGGCTGCTTCAGTTCAGAAAAGGCTTAAGACCATTCGTGCGCTCACCGATGCGGGTATATCCGTCCATGTGCTTGCGGCCCCGATCATTCCGGGCCTGAATGACCATGAGATCTTTGACCTGCTGCAAGCCGTTGGCGAGGCAGGTGCACAGGGGGCTTCGTATATCGTGGCACGGTTGAACGGCGATGTGGCGCAGATCTTTGAAGACTGGCTGGAAAAGTACCACCCCGACCGGAAGAATAAAGTAATGGGGCGGATTGCAGACTTTCACGGGGGCCAGGTAAACGACAGCCGGTTCAAGGTCCGGATGAAAGGGGAGGGGAAATTTGCCGAGAGCCTGAATGACCAGTTTCACCTGGCCGTGCAAAAATTCCTGCCTGAACCCGTGCCGCGTGATTTTGACAGGAGCCTTTACCGGCAGCTGAAGCATCCTCAGCTCAGCCTCTTTTAGGTGTTTTCATCCAGGTCACACAAGGCATCACGGGCACTGACAAATAATGCCTTTTCCGAATAGGTGTATATATCCTGCAGGATGGGGATGAGTTCAGCCTTTAGTTCCGGATGAAGGCGGGCAATGCGTGCGAGCACTTTCATGGAGAAAGCACGAACTGCGATTGCCTGCCCGGGATCACACATCAGGTCAAAGCATTTGGCATAGACTTCCCCGGTGAGTTCCTCTGGCATGATGGATACATCCCGCAGGATGCGCACGATTCCCCTGTTCACGGCACCCGACTGTTCCTTGCCAAGCAAGTGCACGAATTTCTCGAGGTGACTAAGCACCAGGCGGGGATTTCTTTCAACAGTATGTGTGATCACCCACATCAGCCAGTTTTGTTCCTTTCCTTCGGCATTGAAAAAGGCATCGACCAGGCTGCCGAAACGGGCATCATCCTCACCGATATACCGGGCGATCTCCAGGCAGGTTTTTTTGGACCGGTCTTCAAGGATGCGTCTTCCGTAATCCATCGGGGGTTAGGTTGGCAATTCCGAATGTGATTCGATCACCATGGAGACGATCTCGGGTACTCCGATGGTGGCGGGCCGGGCTATGACCCTGAGTCCTTGCCGCATGGACAATTCATAGTTGATCGCAGGATTCGGGTCAATGTAATACAATTCTGCTTGGGCCGGGGCAAATGAGACCAGGCTTGCGGCAGGGTAGACCTGCATGGAACTCCCGATGATCAGCACGATGGCACAATCGACCAGGTGGCGTGCGGCTGTTTCAAGCATCGGGACGGCCTCGCCAAACCAGACCACATCCGGTCTTAGCTGGCTGCCTGCGGCACAGGTGTCACCGATGCCGAGGTCTTTCTTCCATGGGTAGACCAGGGAGGGATCGGCAGTGCTCCTTGCCTTGAGCAGTTCCCCGTGCAGGTGGAGGACATTGGTGCTGCCGGCCCGTTCATGCAAATCATCGATATTCTGGGTGATAATGACCGTTTCAAAGTGGGATTCGAGGTCAACCAGGGAAATGTGTGCCTGGTTGGGTTGCGCATTCATCAGCTGCCTGCGTCGCTGATTGTAAAACTCAAGGACAAGCCCTGGGTTCCTGGCGAATCCTTCCGGGGAAGCTACTTCCATGACATCATGGTCTTCCCATAACCCGCCCGATTCACGGAAGGTCCTGATGCCGCTCTCTGCACTGATGCCTGCCCCTGTCAAGACAACAACTTTTTTCATCAGTCAGATCTATAGTTGGAGGGTTTGAAATGCTCGTCCCAGAGAGTCGATCAGGTCGCTGGCGATCAGGGCGCTTTGCCCGACCTTTTCAGCTGCGAGATCTCCGGCCAGACCGTGCACATACATTCCGATCATTGCGGCGGTCCTGGGGGCGTACCGTTGTGCGAGCAGGCCGGTCAGGATTCCAGTCAGCGTATCCCCGCTGCCCGCAGTCGCCATCCCCGGGTTGCCTGTGCTATTGAAAAAGATCATCCCTGATGTGTCAGCCAGAGCGGAGTGAGCTCCCTTTAGCAGGATGTTGACGTTGTACTTTTGTGCATTGACCCGCGCTTTTTCCAGCCTTTGCTCATGATTTTCGGATGGACCAAACAATCGTTCAAATTCTTTGAAGTGTGGTGTCAGGATGCTTTCATGCGGGACCTTCTCGAGCAGTTCCGGGTGCATGCCGATGATGTTTAAGGCATCTGCATCGATCACCATAGGGACGGTAACGGCGTCAAGCGTTTCCCTGAGGGCGTTCCGGCTGATCTCGGAGGTTGTGATCCCGCAACCGATGCCGATGGCCTGGTAGGGTGTGCTATCCGGGCATTCAGAAAAGCAATACCCGTGCCGGTCAATGGATACCATGGCCTCCGGCAAACCTGTCTGGACGATGATGACGCCTTTCTGCGGGATATGGAGCGTCAGCAGCCCGATCCCGCTGCGCAATGCCCCCCGGCCGGCGAGCAAGGCAGCGCCCATTTTGCCCACACTGCCCGCAATGATCAAACCATGGCCATAGACTCCTTTGTGGTCAAATTTTGACCTGGGGGTGATCAGGCGTGAGACCTCGGTCCCCGTGAGGTATTCATTTTTTGATTCGAGCCTTTCAAGGAATTCCTGGTGCAGACCGATCGAAACGATTTCCAGTTGGCCGACATAGCCCGCATTTTCCGGAAACATGAAGGTATATTTCGGCAATTCAAACGTGATGGTCACATCTGCACGGATGATCGCTCCCTCCATGGACCTGTCCGGGTGGAGCCCGGAAGGAATGTCAATGCTGTACACCCTGTTTGGAGCCTTGTTAATCGCGGTAATCACCTCAGCCCATTCTCCGGTGACGGGCCTGTTCAGCCCGGATCCGAAGATGCCGTCTACGACCAGGTGGCCTTGCGCGATTTCCGGAAACAGGTCTCCCTTTTGCAGGTCCATGATCTCCAGTTGATCAGATGAGAGTGTCTTGAGCCTCCCAAGATTCTTTTTGAGGTCCTCGCTGAAAGGACCGATGTGACACAGGTAAACACGGACAGGAATACCCCGTGTTGCAAGGAGTCGTGCGATCACAGCTCCGTCACCTCCGTTGTTGCCGGAACCGCAGAAGATCGTCGCCCCGCTGATTTCATGGGCCAGCTCGATGCATTTTTCTGTCCACCGGGTAGCTGCCCGTTCCATGAGGTCAGCAGAATCAATGGGTTCATGCTTGATGGTATAGGCATCCAGTTCCTGGATTTGGCTGGCATTGAGTATTTTCATTTCATCTCTTGTGCTTGGTCACAGACTATCTGCCCGAAAATAGGGAAATACGGAAAATGGTAAAACGGAATGGATAAAATCTTCGAAGGTATATTGGTGGTTGAACTGGCGAGCGTGCTGGCAGGGCCGGCTGTTGGGCAGTTTTTTGCTGAATGCGGTGCCCGTGTCATCAAAGTGGAAAATAAAACGAGGGGAGGTGATGTCACGAGGCAGTGGAAATTGCCCTGCGAGCAGGATGATGCGCCGGTTTCGGCATACTATGCAAGCCTGAATATCGGGAAGGAAGTGGTCATGGCAGACCTGAAAGATCCCCATGAGTATCAGCAGGTCATGCAATTGGTGGCACAGGCGGATATCGTGATCAGCAACCACCTGCCGTCAAAGGCGGCAAAATTGGGGATTGATATCCAAACGATCCGAATGGCAAACCCGAGAATCATCTTTGGCCAGATGTTTGGCTACCGCACACAGCCGGAGCGGCCAGCGTATGATGCCGTGCTCCAGGCCGAAATGGGGTACATTTCAATGTGCGGAACGGATGATGGCCGACCTGCCAAGATGCCTGTGGCACTTCTCGACGTAATTGCCGCCCACCAGCTAAAGGAGGGAATCCTGGCTGCACTCTGGCGACGTGAGCGCACAGGAAAGGGCGCCTGTGTTTCAGTTGCCCTGGATGAAGCTGCCCTGACCGGCCTGGTCAACCAGGCTTCGAACTACCTGATGGCTGGCTATCAATCACAACGCATGGGGACAAAACATCCGAATATTGCCCCGTACGGGGAGGTCCTGACCACAGCTGACGGGGTGGCATTCCTGATCGCAGTCGGTACTAACCAGCAATTCAGACGGCTCTTTGATTCCCTCGGACTCGAAGATGTTTGCACATTTGATCATTTTTCCACAAATACAAAGCGGATTTCCTTAAGAAAGGAATTGGCAAAAATTTTGCAAGAAAAATGTGAAGCAATACAATCAAATGATTTATTTCCTATTTTAGATAACGAATTGATCCCTTACGGGAAGATCAGGACGCTGGATGAAGTTTTCAGCAACCCTGCTTACAACCGCCTCTTAATCCGTCAGTTTGAAAGTATTGAAATGATCGCTGTTCCCTCGGTCGCATTCCGCATGGAAAAGCTTGAAACACATCCGAAACCACCGAAGGAAACCACCTGAATGCTGACACCATAACGTCCAGACAGACGAACTAACCACCCCTTTAAGTAAGAACAGGAACCCAATAAGTTGGGTGAAAAGGAAAAACTTGTATGGTTTTTGCAAGAGAACAGTTGAATCAATGGATGTCCATTGTTTTTTATGTAACTGTTTGTTTAGTAGATTGATACGAATATAATTTCATGAACATAAAATTACGCTGGTTTTGAAAAGGCTGACCTATTTGCTCGTTTTGGGTATCTGTATGGGTTTTTGTATACAAAAATCTGGCGCCCAGAATATCCACTTTTCGCAGTTTCAGTTCTCTCCGATGAACCACAACCCTGCGTTCATCGGGATCTTTGACGGGGACCAGAGATTTGCCGCACTCTACCGGAACCAATGGCATACCGTCCCGGTAGATTACAAAACATTTACGGCGAGTTACGACCGGAACTTCATCAATCATGCAAACCCGAACCAGAATGGGTTCTTTTCCCTCGGGTTCCTGTTCAATTATGACCAGGCAGGGGACAGTGAGCTGACGTTGTTCAACTTTACACTGGGAGGGTCCTACACGCAAAAACTCTCCAACAATGTCTACCTGGGAGCAGGGGCCCAGGTCGGATACGGCGGACGCAATTTCCAGCTGGAAAACCTGACCTGGGATAACCAGTGGGACGGATCAGCGTTTGATCCAAACCGTGATCCCAATGAAAATTTTGATACCGATGGTTTTGGCCATGCGGATATTTCAGCGGGCCTGAACCTCCACATTCAGGCAAACAGGACGAGATCCAAACTGGATATCGGGGTCGGGGCTTTTCACTTGAACCGGCCACAGCATTCTTTCTATAACGATCCGGATTCGAAACTCCCGATCAGGCTAGCCTATAACCTGCAGGGAGTCCTGCAGCTCTCGGAAGGGCTGGACCTGATGGTCAATGCCCTGCACCATCGCCAGAATGCGTATGAAAAAACGGTATTGAACGGTTATCTGAATATCCATCTCAGTACCAGGAAAGCGCGTGAATTGCAACTCATGCTTGGTGCAGGTATCCGGCTTGAGGATAGTTTCTATCCCCAGGTAGCGATCAGGTATGATGGATGGCAGGCAGGATTCAGTTATGATGTCAATACTTCACCCTTCCAGGCCGCGACAGGCAGGAATGGTGGTCCAGAACTCAGTTTGATCTACGTGATCAAGGCACCGCGGCCATTGATGGAAACAAAAAATTGTAGAATCTTTTAATTGAAAATGCAATACCAGATGAGAATTGCGATCTCCTTATTCCTGCTTGTTTCCTTTTTTGGCCAAACTACGGCCCAGACTGCCAAACAGTATATGAAAGCGGCGCTGGAGGCCATGGAAACATCGGATTATTATACCGCGTATCATTTCATGCAAATCGTGAAAGATGTCAGGGCAAATGATACAAAAGTACTCTACAATTACGCTGAAGCGGCACGGCAATTTTCTGCTTTCACGAAAGCGGATACTGCATATACTGTGGTGTTGGAGAGTGACGAAAATGATAAATTCCCTGAAACAGCATTCTGGCTGGGCACGGTAAAGCAGCGCCTTGGGAAATACCAGGAGGCCATGGATTACTTCCAGATCTACCTGTCCGAGCACGACGGGGAAAATGAGGAGCTGACAGCGGCCGCCAGGAGGGAAATCGAAAATGTGCAATGGGCAATCGATGCGGGCACAGAGACAGACTCCACCATCAAGATCCAGCGGCTAGGGCCAAATGTCAATACGATCTATTCGGAATTCAGCCCTGTCAGGGATGAGGACAACCACCTTTTCTTCAGTTCCGTCAGGTACAGGCTTGAGCCGCCTGATGAGTTCCTTCCGCACAAGTATTACAGTGGTGTGCTGAAGGCCGAGGATATCACAGGGGAAGCCGTCGCCCTCGATAGCCTGATCAATGATCCGGCACGGCATACCGGACATCTCACCTTTTCGAAGAAGCAGGGACGGGTCTACTATACGCTTTGCGATTACAATGAACAGGGAGACATTCTTTGCGATCTCTACTATCGTGATATCCTGGATGACGGCACATGGGGTGATCCGATGAGGTTGCCGGAGCCGATCAACGCGCCCGGGTATACAAGCACACAGCCGAATGTGGGCTACGACAACATGCTGCACAAGGACGTCCTGTATTTTGTATCCGACAGGGAAGGTGGTTCCGGAGGCCTGGATATCTGGTACACAGTGATGAATGACAAGGACAATTTTTCCGAGCCTCAGAACCTCGAGGCCCTCAATACGAGTGGGGATGATGTCTCTCCGTTCTACCACAGGGCAACAAGTTCGCTCTTTTACAGCACAGATGGGAAGAATGGTTATGGCAGCCATGATGTTTTCCGGGCAGAAGTAACAGGAGGTGTCTGGGCCGAACCGGACAATATGGGTTACGGGGTAAATTCGAGCCTGAGCGACATCCATTTCACCTTGTCCGATGATGAGGCAATTGGTTTCATATCCTCAAACCGGCTTGGGTCCATGTATATCGATGACCTCGAGGAAGCATGCTGCTATGACGTCTACCAGGTGGAACTGAAGCCGATCGAACTGACCGTGCGCATTGAAACATATGATAAACTGACTGGTGATTCTTTGACAGGAGTTACCATTTACATGACAGAACGGAGCAATGGCGACGAAGTACTGGTGACCAATACAACCGGGAACAAGAACTGGGTCACCATGGACCTGAACAGGAACAAGTTTTATGATGTACTCGGGGAAAGGTCCGGCTACCAGCCTGATTCTGCAAACTTCACGACAAGTGGCTACCAGGAATCGGAGGAGATCATCATCAGGCTCTACCTCGAACCGTCCACCCTTGTGTTGAAAGTACGCACCTTTGAAATGCGCAACCAGCAGCCGCTACCCAGGGTCAATATCGATTTGATCAACAAGTTTGACAATAGTGTCCAGGAGGCATACAACCGAAACGGGCATATCGTATACATGCCAATTGACAGGAATGCAGAATATATCCTTGAAGGGAACAAAAAAGGATATCGCAATGCATCCCTTGAATTTGAGACGTACAATACGAACGATATCGATACAATTGAAAAAGATCTCTACCTCGACCTTGGGAGCCTTGAGGATTTCCTTCCGTTAGCTATCTATTTTGACAATGACCACCCGGATCCAAGGTCCAATTCCTATAATACGGAGAAGCGCTACCTGGAAACCTATGATGCATACTATGGGAAGAAAGGGTTATTCAAGCGCAAGTATGCGGACGGCGATGCCGGCCTGGAACAAAAAGTAGACGGGTTTTTCGAGGATTCGCTCAAGGTCGGCAAACAGGAATTCGAGTCTTTCCTGAACATCCTGGACCAGTACCTCGCGGAAGGGCTTGATTTCCAGATCTACCTCAAAGGATATGCAAGCCCGCTGGCCTCAAACAAATACAATTATGCGCTTGGACAACGAAGGATCAATACCATCCAGAACGAATTCAGGTCCTTCAGAGGAGGGGTGCTGATGAAGTACTTTGATGATGGCAGCCTTGCGGTTACGGAGAAGTCATTCGGAGAGGAGGATGCGCCTTCAAACGTCTCTGACGATATCCGGAACTTGAGGTTGTCTGTTTACAGCCCTGATGCAAGTATTGAAAGAAGGGTTGAGATCATTGAAATCATAAATGGTGACAATTAAGAAAAGGATCATGGATCTAATTAAAGATATCAAGCATAAACACATGTTCACTTGGAAGTTTTTCAGCCGGATAAGCGTGCTGATCCTGCTGGCCGGATTCATTGTGCCCACAAACCTCAGTGCCACACATATCGTGGGTGGTGACCTGACATTCCGCTGTCTTGGAAATAACCGGTATGAGATCCGCCTGACCATGCGCAGGGATTGCCTTCTCGGTGCTGAAGATGCACCCTTTGACAACCCTGCAGGTGTCGGGTTTTTCGATGCCGTGACAAACCAGCTGATCCCGATCGGCGGCGTGGGCGGTTATCTTCCCATGTTCCTGAATGAGAATGATACCCTCAATCAGACCTTTATCAGTGACTGTACCATTGCCGGGAATGATGTGTGTGTCGAACAGACCGTTTATGTCGATACGGTTACGCTCCCATTCCGCCCGAACGGGTATATCATGGCATACCAGCGATGTTGCCGCAACGGGACCCTGGCGAATGTCGCCAATCCCTTGCATACCGGGATGACACTGACAGCGTACCTGAGTCCGCAGGAAATGACGGATTGTGGCAATGGACCACAGTTCGGGCCATATCCGCCCATTTATATCTGCGCCAACGAACCTTTTACCTTCAACCACAGTGCCACGGATGATGAAGGCGATTCACTGGTCTATTCGCTGTGTACGCCACTGGCGGGGGGGGATCAGGATTTCAATATGCCTCAGCCGCCGCCAAATCCGCCATATGATACGGTCGTTTGGCAGCCACCCTACGGGCCGCAAAACCTGCTGGGTGGCGAACCCCTTACCATCGATCCGCATACGGGTGTGATCAATGCCGTCCCGAATGTCGTCGGACAGTTTATCGTCGGGATCAGGGTGGATTCATATCGCGATGGAGTGCTTGTTGGCTATAAAAAGAGGGATTTCCAGGTCAATGTCCGGATGTGCCGGGATGTGCCTGTTGCGGATTTTTCCACCGAACAGGACCTGTATTGTGATACATTGACTGTTGAATTTTTCAACAGCTCACTCTTTTCTGATGAATACCGGTGGATATTTGACTATGGCAATCCGGGGAGTGATATCTCCAATGAATTGGAACCGACATATACATTTCCCGGGCCGGGCTTCTACGATGTCGCCCTGATCACAAATGATATTGACTCGATCTGTTTTGATACCCTCATCCAGACTGTCGGGGTATTCGAATCCGAGCTTGCAGCTGACTTTATCCTGGAGATCCCGACATGCACAGAAGAAATTGTCATATCACCAATTGATCAGTCAAGTGATCCGGATTATGAAATTGTGAGTTGGGACTGGATCCTCACCTGTGATCAGGATACCCAGGTATCTGCAGAGCAGTTTCCTGTTTTTACGCTGGAAGGAGACCCTGACGATTGCAACCTTTGCCTGACCGTGACTGATGAAAATGGATGTACGGCCGTGTCCTGCCAGGCTTTCGATCCGCATCTCATAGATATCGGATTCCTTTCCGATAGTTTGTTTGTCTGCGATGGGGAATCTACAGAGATCGTGACATCTGTGGATACCACTGTCCAGTATATTTGGGGCGATGATCCCGGGCTGGATCTCACAGATCCGCTAAACCCGGTAGTTACTCCAACCATATCCACAACATACCGGGTGACGGTGACTGATGGTATTTGCACCGTGGAAGACTCCATTTATGTGGGTGTCGGGCTCAGGCCCGAAGCTGCTTTCAGTTTCGACATCCCGGCATGCCAGGAGGAGATTGTCATCATGGCAATGGATGCTTCCACTTCCCCGGAAGGGTATGCCATTGAAAGCTGGGACTGGATCCTGACCTGTGGCCTGGATATCCAGGTTTCCTCAGCCCAGAACCCGACATTCAATGTCACAGAAGAACCGGATGATTGTACTCTCTGCCTTACGGTAACAGATGAGAACGGATGCTCATCCATGACCTGTCAGACATTCAGTCCAAAGATCATTGACATTTCCTTTTTTGCAGACAGTTTGTTTGTCTGCAATGGTGAATCCACGGAGATTATCGCATTTGTGGATCCGGATCTCGAATACACCTGGGGGGATGATCCAACGCTGGACCTCTCGGAACCCATCAACCCGATTGCTACCCCAACCGTGCCCACGACCTATTATGTGACCGTAACCGATGGTATCTGTGTCGTGGAGGATTCGATCTTTGTCGGTGTACAGCTGAGGCCTGACATTGACTTCAGCGTGTTTACGGATTGCAGGAGCCTGACGATCACGACAGAGAACCTTTCCGAAGGCGGACTATTCATCTGGGACTTTGGTGACCCGGATACGGAAGATGATATTTCCTTCGATAAAGAACCGACATATACCTATGCGAACCCCGGTGTGTACACGGTCACCCTGCAGACCAATGATGGCTGCGACACCAGTGCCACGCGAGAAATTACAGTCAGCGCAATCCAGGAAATTGTCGATGATGTGCAATTGGGCTGTGTCAATGAACCGGTGTTCCTGAATCCGGATTTTAACCCGGGATACAGCTATGCCTGGTCGCCGGAGGACCTGCTCGAGGATCCGAATGATCCGAATCCGCTTGTCATCCTGGACCAGGATACAACCTTTTATGTCACGATCACAGATAATGCTTTCCCGGGCTGCAGCATCCTGGATACGGTCCAGGTCTCATACCCGATGGTGAGCGTATCCGATATGCTTGAAGATACCGTGATCAGCTGTTTCATGGAGCCTGTTCCCCTCAACCCGGATTTTAACCCGATCTGGACCTATGAATGGGAACCCGTGGAAGGGCTGAGTGACCCGATGATCGGAAACCCGATCGCAACGGTTAATGGATCTACTGTTTTCTACCTCACCATTACGGATAATATCCCCCCGAATTGTACGGTTGAGGACAGTATTCTTGTTTTCGTGCCGGAAGATTTCGAGATCCTGTTGCAGGAGGATACCGTATACTGCGGGGTGCAGACCATTACAGTGACAGCAGGGGCTACCATCGATGGCATATCCTTCGAGTGGTTTGACGAAAATGGAAATTCGATCGGGACAGGCGCTTCGATAGACCTGTCTCCGTCCGAACAGACGAGTTACATGGTCACCGGCACAGACCCGTATGGGTGTTCAAAGGATGCCAGCATTACGCTAACGCCCACATTCTTCAATTTGACCTATTCCAATGATGAAGGGATCTGTGTCGGCGATGAGGTGGAACTTTCGGTCACAAACAATGACCCGAACCAGGACCTGACGTATTCCTGGACCCCGACTGACGGAATCCTGACAAACCCGGACTCCAGCATCATCATTGTGAGCCCGTCAAATACCACAACCTACATGGTGACAGTCGAAAACGGCGAGGTTGGTTGTATTGAAGAGATGACCATCATGGTGACTGTTTTTGTCTTCGATCCGCCTGATGTAATGATCGATATTGTTTCAGGCAGTGATTCAGTGATTGTTGGCGTAGATGAGGTCCAGCTGGAAGTTAATCAGGATCCTTCCTGGATGTACGAATGGACAAGTACACCGCCTGATGATATTGACAATGTATTTAACCCGATCGTGACACCACCTGCAGGCGGCGCTTATACCTATACGGTTACGGTGACAAATGACGGGAGTTGTACTGCTGTTGCCTCTATCGGGATCAACGCATTTGACCCACCCTGTAATGAAGAGGATATCTTCCTGCCCAATGCATTTTCACCCAACGATGATGGTGAAAATGATGTGTTGTTTATCCGGGGTAATTTCATCCTCGATGTAGAATTGCGCATCTACAACCGTTGGGGACAGGAGGTTTTCTTTACAAATGACCAGAATATGGGGTGGGATGGCACCTTTAATGGTGAACAGCTTACACCGGATGTGTTTGGCTACTACCTGTCGGTTGGATGTCCGGGAGATAAAAGATATCAGACGCAGGGAAATATTACATTATTCCGATGACGGCGTGAATTCGCTGAGGTGAGTAATTGATTTTTTAAGGAACGGCTGCCCATCAACAGGCAGCCGTTTTCGATTTCATGTAGGTCAATTTGACCAAAAATGATACCTTCAGCCAGTGTTCTTACAGGGGGATTTATGATGTCACATCGTTTTCTGATCATATTGCTCATCGTGGCGGTGGCAGATACTGCTTTCAGCCAGAATGATCCATCCTTTTTCAAGACAATTCCTCCCCAAGGCACTTCAATGCCCGAATGGGCTGAAAGGATGTATTCTGAGGATCCGGATGTGCGGGAGGTAGAGCGTATGTATCATGCCTATTACAAGGAGTATCCCTTTGCGAAAAATACGCATACGCAGAACTACAGGCACTGGCTGCGCCTGCTCAGGCAGAATCACTGGATCAGCGAGGACGGATTCATCAGGCGGCCGGATTTCGCTCAGGTTGAAAGGATCAACCAGTCGTGGCATGAACTGCGGAAGAAAAACGATGCTTTGAGAAATGGGCAGGGGAGCTGGTCGCCGATGGGGCCGATGGAAACATGGGACGGCTCCCAATGGATTTCCAAACAGGTGAATGTGTATACGATCGACCAGTCACTTTCATCGCCGGCTATCCTGTACTGCGGAACGGAAACCGGAGGGGTCTTCAAAACAACCGATAAAGGACAAAGCTGGGTGCCTGTCGGGGATGCGCTCAATATCGGAGGTGTGGGGTCGATCAAGGTCCATCCTTCAGATCCGGGCTTTGTCCTGTTGGGACAGGGCAGCCATATATACAGGACACTGAATGGCGGGGAGACCTGGGAAAGTGTCTTCAGTGCATCAGGCCTGACTCCGCGAGATTTCCTTTTCCTGCCCGGGGAACTTCCCGGCGACATGGTCCTGATGGCGGCAACGGCCAAAGGCTTGCTCCGAAGCACGGATGAAGGGCAGTCCTGGTCATATCGTACGACGGCGTCCTGCTGGGATATTGAAAGGAAACCGTTCAGTGCTGATACCGTATACCTCCTGCAGACCAATACGAGTGCACAGCATATCCGTTTTTACCGTTCCATTGACAGGGGGTTTACATTCACTGAGTTGAATGCAGGATGGTTTGCGGGCAGTTCCGCCGGACTGGACAATTCCAATAACGGCGCCCGGATGGCAGTGACACCGGCAGACCCGGATCTCGTGTATGTCGCCCTGCTGGGAAATGACGTCAGCTATGCGCAGGACAACAACTGGATCGGTGTATACCGGAGCACGGATGCGGGCAGTTCCTGGTCGCTCCCTGCAGGAGACCCCGGCGGACCCTATTCAGCAGCCCATCCCTGCCTTTCTTCCTTCCATCCCACGTTCGACTGGGGCGGCAACTATGACCAGGGGTACTACAACCTTGCCATAGCCGTGTCGTCCACAGATCCGCAACAGGTCATGGTCGGTTGCCTGAACCTTTTCCTGTCCGAAGATGGCGGAGCAACCTACACCGGGATCGGAGGCTATCAGCCCGGCATTTCAGGGTACTCGCATCCGGACATCCAGGAGATCGAGATCAATGGTGGTGATGTCTGGGTCGTGACGGATGGCGGTGTGGATCTGTACGCACCTGACCTTTCTTCAAAAGAATCCCTCAACCATGGGATCAATGGCTCCGAATACTGGGGCTTCGGCAGCGGATGGAATGAGGATGTGCTCGTCGGGGGAAGATACCATAACGGGAATGTCGTCCTGTATCAAAACTACCCGGACGGGATCTGCCGGAACCTGGGTGGCGCGGAAGCTTCAACCGGATATGTCAACCAGGGGCTGAACAGGCAAGTCTACCATTCAGATGTGGGTGGCAAGCTCATTCCTGAAGATCTGAACGGGAATGTGCTGAATATTGGGAACTTGGGGTTGTACCCGAATGAAGCGATATCGAACGAGCAGAGCGGTGAGATCGAACCGGATCCCCGCTGCTACAACCACTTGTATTTGACCAGGGACAATGAGCTCCGGAAATCAACAGATGGCGGTACATCGTTTGATTTGGTGCATGCATTCGGGGCCGATCCCGGCCAGCGCACCACGGGGATCGAAATATCGCGTTCCGATCCGGAAGTGATTTATGTCTGCCAGCGCGTATCAGGGAGTTCAAAACTCTGGAAGTCAGCTGATGGCGGGGAGAACTGGGCTGAATTGATCCTTCCAGCAACCTCAACAGGTGGCGGGATCTTCATCAGCCTGGATCCTGAAGATCCGGAACACTTATTTCTTGCCGTGTCTAACGGAGGCAGCAGCACTGAGAAAATTTTTGTGACTCTAAACGCGGGCGCCAACTGGACGAACCTGACAACCCCATTGCTGGATGGGCATTGGCCGGAGCAGGTCATGGTACAGGGGGGCACTGACGGGGGCGTATATCTTGCGACAAACCTGGGGGTGTTTTACCGCAATGAATCCCATAGTGACTGGCAGGTTTATTCGACAGGGCTCCCGGTAAAATTCGCCTCCATGTCGATGAGGCCTTTCTACAGGGACGCGAAGGTGCGCATAGCATCCTACAACCGGGGTATCTGGAGTGCGCCATTTTTTGAGTCCTCCATGCCCGTTGCACAACCGACAGTGGATAAATTGCATTCGAGTTGCAGCCGGGATACGTTTTACTTCGATGATTTTTCCATGCTTGACCACGGGAATGCATCCTGGTCGTGGGCCTTTACGCCGGCACCGGATTATGTGAGCTCAACTGACGTGCGAAACCCAAAGGTTCTCTTTGGCCAGGATGGCAGTTATGATGTGAGCCTCACTGTGACTGATGGAAACGGTCATTCGAGCATGAAATCGATCGCCGGTATGGTATCGCTTGAAAACAGGTGTGCACCAGACACGATTCCGGGCCTTGCATTTCACAGTGATACCGAGCAGGAATATTTTGTTGCCAGCAATGCGAATCTTGAGGACCTCACGCATTTCACGGTGACCGGCTGGTGGAAGCCATCCGGAGGCCAGGCCGGGTTTGCCGCACTGTTCTCAAGCGGGGACTGGTGTGCCCATTGCGATGACACAGAAGGCCTGATCATTGATTACTTCGGTTCGAGGGTCTGGTACAAATGGCCAGGAAATGCAGCGAACTGGGGCGAAAACAGCGGCATGGTGATCCCGCTGGACGAATGGAGCTATGTCGCCCTGGTGATCGAGCCATCGGGTGCCACGATATACCTGAATGAAGAGAAATTTGTCCATGCAATTCCCCTGGATACCGGACAGATCGAATCCATTCACATCGGGAAGGGGCATTATAACCATGCATTTGTCGGCGAGATCGACGAAGTGACGATCTGGAAAAGGGCACTCAGCGAAGAAGAGGTCAGGCTGCTGCGGCACCTCACAAAGGAAGATGCCATCACGGCAGACCCGGACCTGATCGCCTATTACCAGTTCAATGAGGAGGAAAACAACCAGGTGCTTGACCATGCTGGTTCGTATCACGGCACCCTGGTCAACGGGGCCTCACTTCAACCGGGGACAGCGCCGGTTGGGGGAGGGAATAGTTCTATTCAAGACATTTCAGCTGCGGGTATCTACGACTTTGGACTGGCTGACTTGCAGATGGCATTTCCCGCGGGGGGCACCTACCCGGGTGGTGATGTGGTAGTTTCCCGACTGAATGTGAATCCCGATGGGGCAGGGGAGTATCCCGGCATCCTTCCCGGCAGTTACTGGGTTGTCAATAATTACGGTGCAAATGCCACATTTTCGCCCCTTGCTTCGATCGCCTTTTACGACGTCCCGGTCGGGGACCCGGAGCAGCCAGGTGCATATGCCCTCTACAAACGGAGCTCGAACGCCCACGGGAATGACCTTGGGGACATCATCGATGAGGGAGACAGTGCCATGGTGCATTCACTGCTGTTTGATGACGGGTTGAACCTGACCGGGTTTTCCCAGTTTTCCCTCCATGCGAAGACATTGTCCTGCCTGGTCGTGCGTGATCCGGGAGATAGCGGTACGGGAACCCTCCGGGAAGCTATCGGGTGTGCGCAAGGCGGCCAGTATGTTCATTTTTCCCCGCATTTGGCGGGGGATACGGTTCATGTTTCGAGCATGCCATTTGTGATCGACAAGGACCTGAATATCATCGGGTCGGGTAAGTTTACAACATACGTCAATGGCCAGGCAGTGAGCCGGGTTTTTGATGTCCAGGCAGGGATTGTGCTCTCCATTAAGGACCTGACCCTGTTCGGCGGATCATCTTTGACAGGTGCCGCAATCCGCAATGCAGGCACCCTCAATCTGGAAGATGCCGATATCCGGCAATCTCCCGGTGTGCTTGCCCCCGGTCAGACACTCCTGGAGAACGTTCCCGGTAGTACAATTGAAATGAGCCAGGCTGTACGGATCCTGCTCAACGGAAATGAGTAACTCATTTCTTCTGGTCGATCAGGTAACACATCAACTGGCCGAAAGAGATGCATTCGTCATTGGGTGATAATTCTCTGTGGAACAGGAACTGAAATCCTTCCGGGTTGGGGTGCAGGTGGATCAGGTCGACCAGCAGGGCATTCTGGAATACGCCCCCGCTGAATGCGATTTGCCGAGCACCCGATTTTCGGCCAAGTATCCAGATTGTCTCCACCAGCGTGTGGTGGAAGTTGAGGGCGACCGAGCCTGCAGGTTTGTCATCGATGATATCTTTCAGCATGTTGCTGAGCAGACTGTTGAGCGGAACCGTATCCCATTCCATTTTTTCAGGCAGGTAGGAACAGACATCCTTTAAACCATATTCCACCATGTGTTTTCTTGCCATTGCTTCCAGCAACATGGCTGCTTCACCCTCAAACGTCTGTTTGTCACGGACACCCAGCAGGGATGCCACGCCGTCGAATATGCGGCCCACGCTGGATGATTTCAGCTTGCTTTCCTTCCGCAGCACCTGTTGGTATAGCTTCCATTCAGCTTCGGTAAATTTTTCCTTGAGGAACGGCTCGGCTGAAGCAATGCCACGTGTCAGGGCAAGTGCCGAGATCCGTGGTTCTTTCGGCATTTTGTCACCCAGGATAAAATCGAAGTAAGCAAAGTGCGAAATACGGGTAAAACAATATTTTTCGTAGTGGAAAAACTCACCACCCCAGATATGTCCGTCCGGACCCAGCCCGGTTCCATCCCAGATGACCCCGAGTATGGGTTCACTGGTGTGGATAAGCCGTTGCTCGCCGATGATCGCTGCAAAATGAGCCACATGATGCTGATAGGACAGCCTGTCGGCCGACCATTGTTGTGCCAGTTCACGGGCAAAATGCGAGGAAGGATAATCCGGGTGCTGGTCATGCAGGATAATTTCAGGTTCTATTCCCAAAAGCCGCATGAAGTGCTGCATCACATGCCTGTAACTTTGCTGTGTGTCGTAATGCGCGAGATCACCCAGGTACTGGCTCAGGTAGACATTTCCCTGGTGGAGCACGCAGAAAGTGTTTTTCAGCATGGCGCCAGTGGCGATGACGCTTGTTTTTATATCCCTGGTCTCCGGATATAGGAATGTAGGCGCAAGTCCCCGGGACCGGCGGATGATGATCCGTTGTCCTGATATTCGGGCGTGCCTGATCACACTGTCATCCTGCGGGACCGTGATGTCGCGGTCATTCAGGAGAATGAGGTCCGCGATGGCCGTGAGTTCTCCAAGCGCCTTTTCATCGCTGAACACGATCGGTGCATTCGTGAGGTTCCCGCTGGTGGCCACGATAGGTTCCTGCATTTCCCCCAGGAGTAAAGCGTACAGGGGTGTATAGGGGAGCATGCAGCCGATCTGGTCGAGTCCCGGTGCAATACCCTGCATATCCAGCTGTTGCCATGCCTCCTTTTTCACATCCAGCAGCAGGATGGGTGCAGCAATAGAACTGATTTCTGCCATTTCAGATTGATTGACTCGGGCAACTGACTCCAGTGATGCCAGATCCGGGAACATCAGGGCAAATGGCTTGAATGGCCTGTGTTTCCTTTGTCTCAGGGTCTGGATTGCGGAAGCGCTTGAGGCCCGGCACGTCAGCAGGTACCCGCCAATGCCTTTGATGGCGACAATCTTTCCTGCTTTCCACGCTTCAACGGTGAGTTGGATAATTTCTTCCTGGTCAGAAGACACAGGCGATTTCCCCTGATCATAAAGGGACAACCGGACGGCACAATCCGGACAGGAGTTTGTCTGGGAATAGTACCGGCGATTTTCGGGATTCTGGTATTCCTCCTGGCACTCGTGGCACATGTGAAATCTAACCATCTCCGTATGCTCCCTGTCATAGGGGAGGGCGCGGATGATGGAATACCGGGGGCCGCAATTCGTGCATGTGATAAATGGATAGCGA
>JARQTN010000260.1 GCA_029976695.1 Lewinellaceae bacterium | reverse complement strand
TATTCATGTACTCAGTATTCATGTACTCAGTAATCATGTACTCCCTGCCCTTGTCTGAACTCTGATGGAACTGATCGGCATGATGGACTATGAAAAACTCCAGCCAATCCAATAGATCTGCGATCTGATTTCTGGTTTCTGCGATCTGATATCCGCAAATACATTTCTTACCGATCTTAGAAATCAGATTGCAGATCAACCGATGTCAGATTGAAAATGATGGAGAAAGAAAAAACAAAGGGAGGCGCCGGATGCATTCCGGCGTTTAATTGGGTATATCCGGATTCAGCATTAACTAATCAACCCGGCTCAGCACGCGAATGGTCGGGGGTAGCAATGAAGCATATACCTCGATCTTGCTGTCGGACAGCATGTGTACCGGGAGTGCCTCGACCATCACCTGTTCGGCAAACATCAGCAGGAACCACTTGCCGAATGGACGTACGATCGTAAACTGGAAGGCGATCTCTTCCTCCTCCGTCGTTTCCGGGATGCCCGTGTTTTGACTGAACTCATGCAGGCAGCTGGTGGATACAAAGGAGAACTGAAGGTGGATGCCCAGTTGATGGCTGGTCCAGTGGCTATCTGCCATGAGCGACTCGATATCCGGAGCCGAGATGCGCAGGGTGGTATCCGGCACTTTTGTGAAGTGGAGTGGCTTCGCTTCCGGTACCGCGATCATCAGCCGTTCGGTGCCCTGCTGGAGAATCTTCCCGAACATGGACTTGTCGGGAAGGATCAGAATATTTGACTGATCATCTATCTCGTAAGGAAATTGCTGGATGAGCTTTTCCTCAAAATCGTAAAACCTGAGGACATCATCCGAAATCTTCAGCAGGCTGTAATTGCTGGTGTGCCAGTTTTCCCCTTCTTCTGCAGACTGGATGAGGATGTGGTTGATCAATTCCGGGTGAAAGTCCATATTCTGAAATAAGCTGTGCAAGATCGCATATAAACGGAATAATCCAAACTCCCGCATGATTTTGTATTTTGCCCGCAGACAATGATTAGACAGACAGAGGAATAAATCAGATGAAAAAAGCCAAAAAACTCTTTTTGCTGGATGCGTATGCACTGATCTTCAGGGCATATTACGCCTTTATCCGGAACCCGAGGATGAACTCCAGGGGGCTGAACACTTCTGCGATGTTCGGCTTTGTGAATGTCCTTGAAGAAGTGCTCCGCAACCAGAAGCCGACCCATATTGCCGTCGTGTTTGACCATAAAAGTCCGAATGTACGGGTGCAGGAGTTCCCGTACTACAAGGCACACCGCCAGGAAACGCCCGAAGATATCCGGGCTTCAGAGCCCTGGATCAGGAAGATCATTGAAGCCTACCACATCCCGATCCTCGAAACCCCGGGCTATGAGGCCGATGACGTGATCGGGACCCTGGCCAAGGTTGCAGAGAAGGAAGGGTACGAGGTATACATGATGACGCCTGACAAGGATTTTGCCCAGCTGGTATCCGAACATATCTATATGTACAAACCCGGCAGGCAGGGGAACGGCGCCGAGGTCCTTGGGGTCGATGAGGTCAGGGAGAAATTCCAGGTGGAAACCCCGGAACAGGTGATCGATATCCTGGGACTGATGGGCGATTCAGCCGATAATATACCAGGCATCCCGGGCGTGGGCGAGAAGACAGCGATCAAGCTGATCAAACAATTTGGCAGCGTCGAGAACCTGCTGGAGAATACAGATCAGCTCAAAGGAAAACAAAAGGAGAAAGTCGAGGCGAACATGCAGCAGGCCCTGGATTCGAAAAAACTGGCGACCATCCTGCTGGATGCACCTGTACCCTTTGAGCCGGAGAAACTTGTGCTCGAAGAACCGGACAAGGAAGCGCTTTCAAAGATCTTTGCCGAGCTGGAATTCAGGACCATCGGCAAGCGCATCCTGGGGGAGGAATTTGATGTGACATCGACAGCAACGGCAGGGCAGCAAGGTGACCTTTTTGCGCCGCCGGCAGCACAGCCAGCCACGCCTGGTGCTACCGGGAAAAATGTCGACAATACGAAGCATACGTATCATTGTGTCGACTCGCCGGGAAAAATCGACCGCCTGGTCGCCGACCTGGAAAAGCAGCAAAGTTTTGCATTTGATACAGAAACCACCGGGCTTGATCCGCACCTCACGGAGATCGTGGGGATGTCATTTTCCTGGGAGCCGCGTGTGGCTTATTATGTGCCGTGTCCGGAAAGCCAGGATGGGGCGCGCAACATGGTACAGAAGTTTGCCGGGGTTTTCGGTAATGAAAAAATTGAAAAGGTCGGGCACAACATCAAGTTCGACATGCAGGTGCTCAGGCTATACGGCGTGCATGTCCGTGGCCCGATCTACGACACCATGGTGGCCCATTATGTGGGGAATTCAACCATCCGGCACAAGATGGATGTGATGGCCGAGGCATACCTGGGATACCAGCCGGTACCCATTGAGGAACTGATCGGGAAGAAGGGCAAGCACCAGCGAACGATGCGGGACGTGCCCCTGGACAAGATCACGGAATATGCGGCCGAGGATGCGGACATCACCTGGCAGCTCAGGCCGGTGGTCGAAAAGATGATCGACGAAGTGGACGGAAAAAAGCTGATGCAGGAGATCGAACTGCCCCTGATCTATGTGCTGACGGATATGGAGTGTGAAGGGATCAGGCTGGATGTGGATTTCCTGAAAGCCTATTCGGCGGAACTGAATACCGACCTGATCGCGATGCGGGACAAGGTGTTTGATATTGCAGGCGTTGAGTTCAACCTCGATTCACCAAAACAATTGGGTGAGGTTCTGTTCGAAAAAATGGAGATCCCCTATGTGGGCAAGAAAACGGCTACAGGGCAGTTTTCGACGAGCGAAAGCACATTGCGCGGGCTGGAAGGGGACCATGAGATCGTGGATTATATCCTGGACTACCGGGAACTCACAAAGCTCAAGTCCACGTATGTGGATGCCTTGCCTGCACTTGTGAATCCACGGACCGGCCGAGTGCATACGACATTCAACCAGACCATTGCGGCGACGGGGCGCCTGAGTTCACTGAACCCGAACCTGCAGAATATCCCCATCCGCACTGAGCGCGGCCGGGAGATCAGGAAGGCGTTCATTCCAAGGGATGATGACTTCGTGCTCCTCGCCGCGGATTATTCACAGGTAGAATTGCGGATCATTGCCGCCATTACACAGGATGAAGGGATGCTGGAGGCATTCCGGAAAGGGGAGGATATCCATAGCAGCACGGCAGCCAAGGTCTTTGGCGTTGCGCTCGATGAAGTCGACAGCGACATGCGCAGGAAAGCCAAGGCGGTCAACTTCGGGCTGGCTTACGGGCAATCTGCCTTCGGGCTGTCGCAGACACTCAAGATCTCTCGGTCGGAGGCAAAGGAAATCATCGATAACTATTTTGAGAAATTTCCGGGCATCCGCAATTACATGAAGGAGACAGTCGAATTTGCCCGCGCGCATGGCTACGTGGAAACCCTGATGAAGCGCAGGCGCTACCTGCGGGACATCAACTCGCGCAACCACACCGTGCGCTCACAGGCCGAGCGCAACGCGATCAACACCCCGATCCAGGGGAGTGCCGCAGACCTGATCAAGATCGCCATGATCCGGATCCATGATGCCTTCCGGAAGGAGAAGTTCAACAGCCGGATGCTTTTGCAGGTCCATGACGAACTGGTCTTCGATGCCCGCAAGGATGAGCTTGACCGGATCACGCCCATCATTGAGGAACTGATGAAAACAGCTATCCCGGACCTTCAGGTGCCCATCGAAGTCGATGTGGGGACCGGGGCCAACTGGCTGGAGGCGCATTAGTAACGGCTGCTTCAGCTGCCGCATGGAAGAAATGGGATGCGAAATTCATTCCGCCTATAAATGAAAAACCCCTCCCGAAAACATATCCGGGAGGGGTTTTTCAAATATACTTCCGTTTGTCGACCTGCACAAAAAGGTCCGAATTCCTTCAAATGTTGTATGAGATCCCGAAAACCCAGTAATTCTGGACCTCGTCGGGGATCTCGAAATCGGCCGCCCGGATCGCAAAGTCAAGCCCGATGCCCAGTCCTTTCCAGATATTATAGGAAAGGCCGTTGGTCCAGGTATATTCAAAAATGCTCGGTTCGAATTGCTTGTACGGGATAAAGGACGTGAGGTTTGTCTTCCAGTTCAGGCCTGGGATAATCTCGGTTCCGTAATCGACCACCAGCTTTGCACCAATACCTGAATTAAAATCCGGGTTGTCGCCCATGATAATGTGGGCGTTCAACGGGTGGGCGACGACGACCAGGTTGGGAATTGGTTTCCACGTGGCCCCGATCCCGATATCCAGGATCCCCGGATTGTTAAACCTGCCATTGATGACCGAGGTATTGTATTCAACCAGGCCTGAAACGGCGATGTGATCAAAGACCTTGTACCCGACCAGGGAAGTAGCCCTTAGTACATCGGTTACGTTTTCAAACCTGGCGGTATCAGCAGCTTCCGCGCTTTTGTCCAGCACCAGTTTTTGCCAGCCCAGGTTCAGGTTTCCGGAATTCCGCCAGAACAACCTGTCTTTGTCGTAGTTGGCAAATCCGTTGAGGTTGATCGCGATGGTGGAGGAGGTGGAATTCGGGTTTCCCTGCTTGAACCAGTTGTTGAAACTGGCCAGGTTAAAACCTAACGTACCAAACGCACCGGTTTTCCATCCCGGAAAGTTCTTGATCTGCCTGTCCAGGCTGGACACCTCGCCTTTCAGAGCATCGAGCTCCTTTTTCTTCTCGGCCCTGATGGCCTTGAGTTCTTCAATCGTGGGCACTTCATCCTGTGCGGTCAGTGTGTTCAGGCTGAATAATAATGCAAGGATCAGGAGGAATGAAATCTTTTTCATCGATTGTGATTTTTGATTTTTCAAAATGCAACCCGGCGCTGTCTTGTCATAGGGTGCCGGGGCCGTTTTTTTGATTCTGCTGCAAAAATGCAACTTTTGTGCGTTGCACAGCAATTGCGTGCTGTTTCTTCACGAGTCTCGTGAAAAGAGTAAATTGGACATCTGGAAAAAGCATAAAAAAGAAAAAAGAGGTAACGCACTTTCGCATTACCTCTACCCTAACCAAATGAAACCAAATTTCTTGCTTATTGTAGATATTACAATAACTATAGAACGAAATTAATCAGTTTTCTACTAAAACGCAAATAAAATGTTCAGTTTCATGAGCAGGTTCTGTAAAATAATTGCAAAATACTCTTTTATTATATTGATATTCAGCCTGTTATCTGTCCGCACAGGAAATGCGCAAAATGAAGTCGAAAAAGATGCTTTTCTGATCAAGGAGATTTTCGAGACGACATTCACCAAAAGCCAGGCGTATGACTGGCTGGCATTCCTGACACAGGAGATCGGGGGCAGGCTGGCCGGTTCACCACAAGCCGCTGCAGCAGTGGAGTTTACACGGCAAGTCATGGATACGCTGGAGCTGGACAGCGTCTGGCTACAGCCCTTAATGGTTCCCCACTGGGTACGCGGTGATGTATCGGTTGTGCGCATCATCAATTCGCCCGTGTTAGGTACGCAGGACCTGAAATCCATTGCCCTGGGCAATTCGGTAGGGACTGGCCCCGATGGGCTGTCTGCTGAAGTGATTGAGGTTCAGTCGATCGATGAATTAAAGGAACTTGGAAGGGCTGCCGTGGAAGGGAAAATCGTTTTCTACAACCGGCCGATGGACCCGAAGAAGATCAATACTTTCTCGGCTTATGGAGGAGCAGTGGGACAGCGGGGCGCCGGGCCCGTCGAGGCGGCCAAACTGGGGGCGGTTGGGGCGATCGTGCGGTCGATGACCACGGCGCATGACGATGTCCCCCACACGGGAGCCACGCGGATCGACCCGGACGGCTTCAATATTCCGGCCATTGCGATCAGTACCAATGATGCGGACCTGCTTTCCTCGGTGATCAGCCAGGCGCCTACACATATTTATATGCGTTCGAACTGCGGGATGCTCGAGGATGCGCCTTCGTTTAATGTGATCGGCGAGATCCGGGGCAGCACCTACCCGGACGAGATCATCCTCGTGGGCGGGCACCTGGATTCCTGGGATGTCGGACAGGGGGCGCACGATGATGGGGCAGGATGCATGCAGTCCATCCAGGTGCTGCACACGCTGAAGCAGATCGGGTACAGGCCAAAACGTACCATCCGCTGTGTCATGTTCATGAACGAGGAAAATGGCCTGGTCGGGGGTCGGGAGTATGCCGCGGAGAGCAACCGGAAAGACGAGTTCCACCTCGCTGCCATCGAATCTGACGGCGGGGGATTCACGCCCCGCGGTTTTGGTTGTTCGGCAGTACCCGAGAAATTCGAAGAATATTTCAAGTCGCTCTCGGCCCATTGGGACCTGCTTTCACCGTACGGATTGAGCCTCAATGCAGGCGGTTCCGGCGCGGATATCAACCCGTTGAAATCACAGGGCGGTCTGTTGATGGGCCTGCGGCCGGACTCCCATCGCTATTTTGATTACCACCATACAGCTGAAGATACATTTGACAAGGTCAACAAGCGCGAACTTGAAATGGGCGCGGCGGCCATGACTTCCGTCGTATATTTAATCGATCAGTACGGACTCGATGGGAAAGAAAAAGCACAGTGACGGGAAAACGGTCCGGGTCCATGACCGGGACTTTCGGCTTTACATCAGCGAGCAGAAAATCAGGAAGAGCATTTCTTCCATGGCGGAAGCGATCGAACAGGCATATGGCGAATTGAACCCGATCCTGCTCCCGGTATTGAATGGTTCCTTCATATTTGCCGCGGACCTTGTCCGTGAACTCTCCATGAACTTCGAACTCGCATTCATTAAGGCGCAAAGCTATGATGCGTTCCACTCGACGGGAGATATCAGCGAGCGGATCGGCCTCGAACTCGATATCCGCGGGCGCCATGTCCTCCTGATCGAAGATATCATCGATACCGGAAACACGATGGCCTGGATGCTCAAGAAGCTGGCTGAAAAGCAGCCGGCGTCCCTCGATATTGCTACTTTGCTCTTTAAGCCGGAGGCGTATTTGCACGATTTCCCCATCCGCTTTGTCGGCATGGAGATCCCGGATGCCTTCGTGGTCGGATACGGGCTGGACTATGACGGGCATGGCCGCAACCTCAAAGCCATCTACCAGGTATGTTAGGCCAGGTGCTGGTTTGGTTGCTCATTGTTTATGCCCTGCTCTGCCTGTGCTTCTATTTCTTCCAGCATTATTTCTTCTTCAGGCCCGAGATCCTGCCCGCGTATTTCAATTACAAGTATGAATTTCCACACGAGGAGCTGGATTTCGACATGGAGGACGGCGGCAGGATCAATGCCGTGCTTTTCAGGGTGCCCAACCGGAAGGGGGTGGTCTATTTCATGAAAGGCAACTCGCGGAGCATCAAGGGCTGGGGCAAATTTGCCCGTGATTTTGTCGGGAAGGGGTATGACTTTTTCATGATGGATTACCGCGGTTTCGGAAAGAGCAGAGGCGCCCGCAGCGAGTCGATCATGTACAGCGATGCCCAGTACCTGTATAAATGGCTGGTGCAGCAGTATGGCGAAGAACATATCGTCGTCATGGGCCGGTCACTCGGCAGCGGCTTTGCCGCCCGCATCGCCTCCTGGAACGACCCGAAGATGCTGATCCTGGATTCCCCGTATTACAGTTTTGTGTACCAGATCCGGCGGTTTGCCTGGTGGTTACCGCTGCGCTATCTCCTGAAATACAAGATCCCAACCTGGCAGTTCGTGAAGCAGTGTACTTGCCCGGTGCACATCTTGCATGGGACACGGGATTTTCTCGTCTCATACAAGCAGGGTGAAATGCTCAGCGAAACTGCCCCCGGGAACACGATGCTACATCCGATACCTGGTGGCCGGCACAATAACCTGCCGGATTTCAAAGCCTACCACAAAATCCTCTATGACCTGCTGAATCCGTCCGAAAATGAGCCTGGAAGAAGCGGCACTTCGGACGGAGGAACCTGACCCCGCCTGAAATTTTCATGGAATTATCCCCCTTTAGAAATTGTTCTATTCAAAAGAAATAATATAAATTTGCCATCCGGTTTTGAGCCGCCGCATTACCAAATCCCGATATCCATCGGGACGAGGATGCGAAAATTCAGGGATTGACCCATGGTGTAATTGGCAACACAGCAGGTTTTGGTCCTGTCGTTCTAGGTTCGAGTCCTAGTGGGTCAACAAAAAGGGGTGTGAGTTTGGGTGTGAGTGTGAGTGTGAAATTATAGGAGCCTGCTTTGAGCAGGCTTTTTTATTTGACCCGTTAGGATGATACCCTGGTCCTGACCGAGGCACGAGCGTCAGGGAGCATGTCCCGTCTGAACGCTGTGAAAGTTGGGATCCTACTTTGTCCGCCGAAGCTTTTTCTGAAAAGACAATGTTAGACAAGAATGCGAGCGAAGGCGGAGTGGGTCAACAAAAAGGGGTGTGAGTTTGGGTGTGGGTGTGAGTGTGAAATTATAGGAGCCTGCTTCGTGCGGGCTTTTTTTATTTTGGGTAAAAAATAGATAAAACTATAACCTCCTCCTCAGCTTAAATGTTGGTCCTGGTCCATGGACCAATCAATATATTCCTTTTCTATTACTTCTTTGTATTTGGGTCCCATCCTATTGGTTCCATGGGACCATGGGGAGTATCTGAAAAACCTTAACTGCCGTGTGGGGTGGTGGAAGCCTATGTCTTTTCTTTACAGCCATGACTATTTTATCGTATCACTACCGTATATTTTCGTATCATATCGTATCATTTTTGAATAGAAAATAATATATTTGCAATGTGAATAATGTCCACACATTCAACTTAGAATTAGATTGGAAACTTATCAATCAATTAAGCTCATTGGAACGTTTTGACGCATCCTGGTCGTCAATTGAGGCTAAAGAAGGACAAAGTCTGAAACAATTGAAATCCATCGCTACTGTCGAAAGTGTTGGAGCATCGACAAGAATTGAGGGGTCAAAGATGAGTAATGAAGAAGTAGATGTATTGCTGGCAGACCTTTCCATTGACAAACTATCCGAAAGAGATGCTCAGGAGGTAGCAGGATATTTTGATGTCTTCGAAATAATAGGTGATGCATACGAAGATATTGAAGTAACACAAAATGAAATCAAGGGCTTACATAATCAGATGCTGAAGTACAGTGAAAAGGACCATTGGCATAAAGGCGACTATAAACAGCATAGCAATAATGTGGAAGCCACCATGGCAGATGGAACAAAACAAATAATCTTTGAAACCACGCCACCAGGATATGAAACAGACGACGCAATGAGTCAACTGGTTGATTGGTATAAAAGTGATGAAGAAACGCATCCAATCATCAAGTCAGCAATTTTTTCTTATGAATTTGTTTCAATACACCCATTTCAGGATGGAAATGGGAGACTAAGCCGGCTAATTGCTGTGCTGCTATTACTAAAGAATGGATACAAATGGATTCAATACGTAAGTCTTGAACACGAAATTGAAAATAGAAAAACAGAATACTACAGGGTGCTAAGGAGTTGCCAAGCTCAACGCCCAAATGAAGATATTACGAATTGGGTTTTATTCTTTTTGGATGTATTAAAAAACATCCAAGTCAAACTTGATCTCAAACTCAAACAATCAGGAATTGAGGCTGAACTATCTCCGAGGGAAAAATCAATATTGACTGTGATAGCAAATAACCCTGGATGCAAATCAGGCACCATTTCCACTAAGCTATCAATACCAAATCCTACTGTAAAAAGAATTCTAAAAACACTGGTAGATAAAGGGTTGATACAAAAACATGGAAGTGGTCCTGGGACGAATTACTCAATTACTTAAATGGATCGAACAGTAATGAGGTGGAGATACCCCAATGTTTAGGACAGTAATGGTTGAGAGACTGTAAGCGATCTTTTGTGTAAATGAAAAAGAAGGATTTTTCATTTGCTCACGATTGGATTTCAAATTTAATCAATATTTGATTGAGGACTAAGGCCCAGTTTCTGACTGGCATGGTCCACTTGCGCTGCACCTGTTCAATGGCCAGGAAAACAGACTTTACTGCTGCCTGATCATTCGGGAAAATCGATTTTGTTTTGATGAACTTTCTGATGTTGCGGTTCAGCGCCTCTATGGCATTTGTCGTGTACATGATCTTCCGGATTTCCTGTGGAAAATCAAAAAAGGAAGTCAGGTACTGCCAGTTTGCCTCCCAGCTTTTGATGGCATAGGCATATTTCGGATTCCACTGTTCTTTGAACGCTTCAAAATGCCGGGTTGCCTCGTCCAGGTTGACAGCACCGTACACGGATTTCAGGTCCCTGAGGAATTGTTTCCTGACTTCAACATTGCATGACCCAACTCGTCATTGGATCATTTTTAATAGTGCTTTTTGATTCTCATTCAGGTTCAGCAGATGTTCGACTACCTGGCCATTGGACGGAAGCCTGTAAGTGAGTTGCTGGATTTCTTTGAGCTCCTTAATTGCTGTCTCTATTGAGATTTTGATGTTGTTTTTTAGAAGTAAGTACTCTAATCTTTTGTATACGCTGAGTGCGGTAAAGCAAATAAGGAGATGTGCTTTGATCCGACTTATTTTGTAATGATAAACAGGCCTGAACCGTAAATCCGTTTTAGACATTCTAAATGCCTTTTCTACCTGCCATAGGT
>JARQTN010000259.1:326-10742 GCA_029976695.1 Lewinellaceae bacterium | reverse complement strand
CAGGTTTACCGCATTCCAGCCAAAGAGGGCATGGATGCTTTCGGCCAGGGTGCCGAGCCCAAAGGTCATGACCCCGATCGTCCACCAGAGCAGGTACTTCGTTTTTCGTGCCTTGTAGTGGTTGTAGATCTCGATCGTGAAAAAGATGGAGAACAGAGTCGTCAGGATCGGAATATGCTCGATGACCGGATGCATGGATACTGGTGTTTAGATTTCGTATCCGAAAGTAGGATGCCATGACCGGGAGGAATAACGAGAAATCGTGTAAAAATGCCCGACGAGAACCATTTTCTCTCCTCCATCAGTAAAATCACTGCAGCACAAGCTTAAAAAATCCGGAATCCAGGGTCGATTAACTGGTTGTAACACGATCCCTTTCAACTACCCGTTTGTCTGAAAATTGCCGATTGACCGGTCAATTTACCGTTTGATCAATGGAAAACGGCCCATTTTGACCGTTTGATCAATCGATGTGCCGTTGGATATCTATTTCTTGTCAAATGGCCGAAGCCAATCTACTTTAGCGAAGCAAACAAAAACATACAGAACACCACATACATAAAACCAACAATAACCCCAAGGGATTTACACCCTGAAACAGTTTTACTAAAAACACCGAAATAGGGCTACACCGCATCTAAACGCCGTGTAGCCCTTTTCGGGTTTTGGGCCGAAACAGCTATTTATCTACCTGTCCTCCCTAACCCCATTGAACGTCACATCCGGTAAATGATCAAGCGGTGTTCCCATATCAAATCGGTTTTCATAAAGTCTTTTCTGCTGCCTGGCGGTATTCTGAAGGGGTTTGGCCAAATTCACGGGAGAAGGCTTTTGTAAAATAGGCCGGGTCCCTGTAGCCGACCTCGTACCCGATCTCAGAAATGTTCAATGCAGAAGTCTCCAGGAGTTTTTGAGCGGTTCTCAATCGGTATGTGCGTAACAGTCCCGAGGCAGACTGGCCGGTCAGGGCCTTGAGTTTCCGGAAGAGCTGGGTCCTGCTCATGTGCAGCTGATAGGCCATTTCCCCTGTACTGAATTGTTCATTGCCGAGGTTTTCCTCGAGGACCTTCCTGAAATCCCTGAAGAACAGGTCGTCGGGGCTTTCCGGGGTTGATGCAGGCACCCTGGAAGGCTCGAGCTGGTATTTCATCCGCAGTTTCTCCCTGGTCAGCAGCAGGTTTTTGATGCGGGCGGCCAGTTCCTCCTGATTGAACGGCTTGACCAGGTAATCGTCGGCGCCATGTTCCAGGCCTTCGATCCGTGATGTCATATCCGCTTTTGCCGTGAGCATGATGACGGGAATGTGGCTTGTCCTGAAATCCCGTTTCAATGTTTCACAAACTTCAAAACCATCCATCCCGGGCATCATGATATCTGTGATGACCAGGTCCGGGAGTGTTTCCAGAGCCTTTTTTGTACCCATGTTCCCATTGGGTGCGGTGGTCACAAGATAATCCTGGCTCAGGATGGCAGACAGATATGTCCTGACATTCTTGTTGTCCTCGATCACCAGGACCTGGGTTTTTGCTTTTCCCGCCGGCCATGTTTGACCCTGCTTGTACAGGTCTTCAGGACCGGTATTGATCGAGTTCCTGGCTCTGCCCGGAGGTATCCCCGAAATTTCAGCCTTATTGGTGATGGGCAGGATAAGTGTAAAACACGACCCCTCTTCCGGGGTGGTTGTGACGTACAGGTTTCCCCGGAGCAAGTCCACGATTTCCCGGACGAGGGAAAGTCCAATCCCGGTTCCACCCAGTTGATGTGCATTGTGATTTTCAAGCTGGGTGTATCTTTCGAAAATGGAAGGAAGTACATTTTCCGGGATTCCATTTCCTTCGTCACGCACATCAATCCTGAGGTATGCCTGGCCTTTGTTAACCCGTGCATCGGAAAAAAGCCGGTAAGCATAGGATCCCTGATCCGGAAGGGAATTGGTTTTCTTGATTTCAACATCGATTTCAGTCTTGTCGCATGTATATTTTATTGCATTGGACAACAGGTTGGTGACCAGGGATTCAATTTTCTCAGGGTCAAAATCCATCAATACCGGCTCTTCCGGGGTGGTCATGCGGATCTGCAGGTCCCGGTCCTCCGCCATCCACTCGAATGGCTCCAGGAGATATTCAAGAAAGGGGATGATGTCCGCCTGGATGGGTCGAAGCTCCATCTGCCCGGACTCCAGTTTTGACAGGTTCAGCATCTGGTTGACCAGGTGAAGCAGCCTGTTTCCGCTGTCCCGGATCATTCCTGCGCCTTTTCGTGCAAATCCGGCAGGCTCCTTCAGGATATGCTCTGCCATGCCCAGGATGACGGTCAGGGGCGTCCTGAATTCATGGGTGATGCCTGTGTAAAAGTTGGTCTTCAGGGTATCCAGTTCTTTCAGCCTTTCTGTTTCCCGCTGCCTTGCTTCGATACTCTGTTTCAGATACTGTGAAATCGTCAGGTACATGACAAAAGCGATCACAAGGATATGGGTGCCAAAAAGCACCAGGTTTGTCATCTCGCCTATCGTTGCCCGGGGCGTGATGTATTCCTGGAGTGCGATTTCGGCAATGACCGAGAACAGGAAAAGGAAAAACAGGATCCTCGAATGGGCCGTACTCATGAATGACAGGGAGAAAATGGCGCCAGCCAATCCGATCAATGCCACTCCGCCTGACTGCAGGATGCCCCCGAACCAGAGAACCGTAATAAACGAAAAAATGACATGGAAATAGAGAATCGCGCCTGCGCATCCCTGAATGTACTTTGGCCGGGCCCATGCAGTACCTAAAATGATGAGCAGGACAAGGGCGTAGAGCCACATGGCCAGGGCAATGGCTTGTTCTCCAAGAAGCCACAGGAACACCCCGATCAGGCTGACAAAAAATGGGTTTGGACCAAAGGTGTTCCAGAACCGTTTTCGGTAATCTTCAATGCCTGGCGCAGCGGAGGGTACCCTTGTTTTCATAGCAGGGAATTCTCAGTTCAAGATACGGAATATTGCTTTTTAGAAGTTGTGTAGAGGATGGCTTTTTCCTAATGTATGATGCACCGTTGGTATCCTGGGTTGACCGTTTGATCAACGGGATCGGGGTTTTGCAGCTACTCGATCAAAACAACTACCGATGGATAGCTATTCGTTGACAACAGCCATCTTCGAGCGTATATTGGTCTCATAAAACGCACATAACACACACATAACCCCAGAATGCAGACGCTCTAAAGCCAAACCCCGATCAACCATTGCGCAAGGGCTACATCGAGATAAATTCCGGTGTAGCCCTTGCCAATTTCAGGTATAGGATGATTGGTCTGAACGGGATTCCCGATTCCGGAGTATTTGGAACAAACGCAATGACAGGTCGATTTCCACATCTTATTTCCCGGACCGCTGCGCAGCTGCATAGATCGCATCCAGCAGCCCGATCCCGTCCTTTGTATCATTGCCCAGTTGCCAGAACATGATGCCGCCCAGTTTCTTGTCGAAGGCGTATTCCGTTTTCAGCCTGACCGATACGGTGTCATCATAGGAGATGAAGATGCTGTCAGCCGAATTGAAGAGGTATGGGGCTTTTGCGACATCGTCCCAGTACCTGGCATACGCCGGATCAGGTTCAAATTCCTTTCTGATTTGGCTGTACCCGCTCCAGCCGATGTAGGCTCCGCCATTTGGCTGGTACAGGCCGTTGTTTTCGGGATGCACCCCTTTCCATGCGCGGCCGTAGAAAGCCGCACCGATCACGATCTTGGAAGGGTCCACGCCTTCCTGAATGCAAAGGTCGATGATCTTGGCGGCTGAACGTGGCTCCCAGGTACGCCCCAACCGGGCCATTTCTTCCCTCCTGCCTTCATAATAAGCAAGTGCAGGTGTGCCTTCCATGTCTTTCTCTGTGATCCAGCCAAGGGCCGTATGATGTCCGGTAAAAGGAGAGTTCCCGCCTACCTGGTCGTAGGTCATCACATTCATGAAGTCCACAACCGGCATGACCTTGTCCAGTTCGACATAGTTGTAATATCGCTTCCAGCCGGCTGAAGCAAAAGTCAGCACCTGGGGCCGGCCGATCTGGTCAAGGGCTTCCCGCAACTCTTGCATCAGGAACGTAAAATGCGCTCTGTCCTCATCACGCGCCATGGTCCCCGCACCGGAAATCCCCGGGTATTCCCAATCGATATCCAGTCCATCGAGCTTGTATTTTTCTATGAATGCAACTGCGCTCCTGATGAATTTTTGCCTGCTTTCCCGGGTGAGGGCCATGTCCGAGAATCCGTCTGCCCCCCACCCGCCGCAGGCGATCATGACTTTCAGTTCCGGGTTTCGTTTCTTTTGCATGACCAACTGCTCCAGTTGTTTCCCTGATTCTTCCGGGTTGCGGAATTTCATTTCACCGTCGATGACTTTTGTAAAGCTGAAAATGATATGTGTCAATTTTTCCACCGGGATCTTTTCCGGCTGGTAGTCTTTTTCCGGCACGTAATAGGCCATGACGACCGGGCTATGCTGATCCGGGCATGGGACCCGGTTGCCTGTTGAGATAAAACCGCCAAGAAAAATGAAAACCAGGATTTTGGTGTAGGAAATTGGATACATGCTCAATTCTTTTTGCCAAGAAATTTGATCAGTCTAAATTACCCATACTCCGTGATTTCGCATCTATTCACCTCATTTTGTGCCAGGGAATAAGGAAAAGTATACCAATTCCAGACCAAAAACGAAATCATAATCATTGTGTATCGAAAGGATTTATTAATTTACGCTTCTGCATTTTGTCCCTGATGAATTTCCAAATTTGGTGAATATGAATCGTTTCCAAATCTGGCAAAATGTACCCCCTGTCTTCCTGACAATTTTTTTGTGCAAATTAAGATATTTATGATTCAATTGATATTCAAGGGTTTATATATTCATTGATGTAGTTGTGATGTAGTCTTTTTGTTTGATAATGAAACCCTTGATGAAGTAGAAATTTTGGAAAACCGTACTTTACTTCAGTACATTTAACGCGCACGTTGGACACCCTTGCCATCAGGCATGGCATTAAGTCTGAATAACTAACTAAACCTGTTCCCTATGATCAGCCTACCAAATGATGTTGCTGGATTACCACCCTTCTTACCCAAGTACAGACTGAAAAAGCCACTTCGCGGATTTTTCATGTATTTGGCGTTTTCGATGATCATTCCTTTTGTTCAGGCACAGTCCGCCCGTGTGGATGTCGTGCGGAATAATGAAGGATTCACGCTTGTTGTCAACGGAGAACCCATTATGATCAATGGGATGAACTGGGATTATTTCCCGATTGGCACGACGAACCCCTCCTATAATTTCTGGGGCCAGTCCGATGATTTTATCAAAGCTGCGCTCGATTCTGAAATGTCGATGCTGAAGAACATGGGCGTCAATGCGATCCGTCAATACCTGGGTGTCAAACCCAAGTGGGTTCGCTACATCTATGAAAAGTATGGCATCTGGACCATGATCAACACTACTTTTGGCAGATATGGTGTCACGATTGATGGAACGTATGTGCCCAATACAGAGTATGGTGACCCGCGCGTACAGGAGATCCTGATTGCAGAAGCGACGGCCATGGTTGAGGAGTTTAAGGATACGCCTGGCATCCTGCTTTATATGCTCGGCAACGAGAACAATTACGGCCTGTTCTGGGAGGGTGCGGAGACTGAGGACGTCCCGATGGAAGACAGGAAATCAACCATGCGTGCGCGTGACATGTACAAGGTTTTCAACAAAGCGACAGTTGCCATGAAGAAGATCGATACGACCCATCCGATCGCAATCTGCAATGGTGACCTGCTGTTTATGGATATCATCGTTGAGGAGTGCCCGGATATTGACATTTTCGGTACGAATGTATACCGCGGCGCATCATTCGGGGATGCCTTTCAGCGTGTGCTGGATGAATACGACAGGCCTATTCTGTTTGCTGAATTCGGTGCAGATGCGTTTAACGCAATCAACAATGCGGAAGATCAGCATATGCAGGCATATTATATGGTCGAAAACTGGAAAGAGATCTATGAGAATGCTGCCGGCCTTGGAAAAACCGGGAATTCACTGGGTGGATTCACTTTCCAGTTCAGTGATGGCTGGTGGAAATACGGGCAAACCAAAAACCTGGATATCCATGACAACAATGCATCCTGGGAAAATGGCGGTTACAAGGAAGATCATATCCCGGGCAAGAATAACATGAACGAGGAATGGTTCGGTGTCTGTGCCAAAGGTCCGACCAACTTCCGGGGGCTTTATGACCTGTACCCGCGCGCTGCCTACTATGCCCTGAAGGAGGCACATCGGCTAAACCCGTATGATGTGGATGTGACACTTCAGAGCATCCAGCAGCATTTCGCTCAAATCGACCTGATGGAGGCTGTATTGCAGGCCAGGGGTGATAAGGCAGCATTATCCACGGATAAATTGAGTAAGGTCCGGATCAGCGGATTGAGAGCTGATCTTTCTACCTATAACACGGGTGGGGAAAGGATTACCACTCCCGATGAAGCTGATCCTGAGGTGTTACAATATCCTGATCAAACAGGATTTGATCACATGCAGTCCTTTTTTGTCGAGGTCGAAGCCAAGCCGAGTGAAAGCGTGCAGGCAAATGTCTCGATGAACGTCCTTGGGAATGTGGCACAAAACCCGATCAATGAGATCTTCTACGAAAACAGGGGCCGTACCAGGGCCGTAAATACGAACCAGGGCGAACTTGTCATTCCGTCCATCAACCGTGTCCAGATCTACCAGGCGGACTTCTTTTGGAAGCACGAATATTTTGACCTGACCGGGTTTTACCGGACCGGGCACTACCACTGGGGCTATGAGGGGGATTTCTTCGGTTTGTATCCGGAAGCCAACTATGGACCCAACATTGATATCTATAACGGCAATGCGCCCTTCGGATTCGAGATCGAGGGCAAGAAAGGATTGAAGGGCCTGAAGGTCGCCTTTGGGCCTGAGTTGTGGTGGGGTGCCAACCCTGCGGTACTCCTCAAGTATTCGCGGAAACTTGGCCCCTTTGATGTGACCGGGATTTTCCATGAAGATATTGACGATGCCCCCTCAACAGTGAGTTCTTTTGCGGTACCCATGCCGAGAAACCGGAAAGCAACCCTCCATCTTGAGACAACCGTTGGAAAACTTGGTGTTGAAGTCGGTGGTATCTGGGCAGGACAGCCACTGAATGGAAGAACTTTCCAGGTTGTGGAAGAAACCGACGAGGGCTTTATTGCCTATCAGGACGAAATCCAGCCAAAAGACAACTGGGGTGGAAAAGTGAAGCTGACCTATTCTTCCGGACCGTTCAACTGGTATGGCCAGGCAGCTGCTTTGGGGCTGGTGGCGATTACAGGTGCTGACCAGACACAGACCTTTGCAGGCTGGAGGCTGAAGGATATGGGGAATGGCAACCAGTTCAATGTGCTCAGCGGGTTTACCTACAGTATTGGTGACTTCCAGATTGCGCCGAACTTCCTCTGGCAAAAACCAGTCGAAGGCCCGATTCCTGCTGATGTACTGGCCCCTGGCAGGCCAAGAAACATCCTGGATGATCCGTTTTCAGTACGATCAAACAGGGAAACGGTAGCCGGAGAGTTGTTGATCACGTATGACCCCACACCTGGCACCTGGATGTACGAGTGGAACAATGATGATGTGGAAGATGCAGGCTTCGCTGTAAGTGCCGGCCTGGTTTTCCGTCACCTGCCTACCACGCAGGATGCAGGTATCGGGATTTTTGCAGACGGCAGGAGCCTGTTTGCGTTTCCCGGAGCACCACCCGCCCAGGATCTTTGGGAAGTGAATACAAGGATCGTTTCCAAGATCAATCCCGATTTCGGCTTTATTGTCAACCTGTTGGCCGGAAACGCTCAGGCAAACGGGAGTGATCCAAGGCTGATCGAACGATTTGGCGGCGATCTCCGCATGATCTACAAACGCACAAAATTCACCTCCATGGTGAAGGTAGATGACTGGGGCCCTTATGATTACCACAGGGATTTTAACCTGACATTCCCGCTTCAGCTCATGTTCGACCTGTCCACTTCAGTTGGGAAACAGGGGTGGTTTAACCTTCCGGATACCAGGATGGGACTCCGCTTTACATGGCGCTCTCTGGATCAATTTTCCAACCGGTATTGCCCGACTCAAACCATTGGACCAGATGGCGTACTTGTATGCGATCCGACAGCTCCCGGATTTCCAGACGGAAATGAATGGGAACTCAGAACATATTTCCAGATAAACCTTTTCAACTAAATAAAAGAGGAAGATGATGATCACACGTAAAAAATATACTATTCATATCCTTCAGGCCCTTGCACTCATGGTCCTGCTCCTGGCAATTGGTTGTTCGCGGGATGTAGATGAACTTGAGCCGGCCAAATTTCCCACAACAGCTGAGGTGTTTATTGACGATTTCAGTGCAGGTCTCGAATATGCTGTTTTTGCAGGGGCAAAACCCACAGCTTTTGATGTGGACAGTGAGGTCAGATACGCCGGTTCGCAATCCATGCGTTTTGAAGTGCCCGATGCCGGCGATCCGGAGGGCGCGTATGCAGGAGGGGCCTTTTTTACAACGGTAGGCCGTGACCTGACGGGTTACACCGCCCTGACATTCTGGGCAAGGGCGACAAAGGCGGCAACCATTGATGTCATTGGGTTTGGAAATGACCTTGGGGAAAACAAGTACGTAGCCACCCTGAACGGTGTGAAGGTCAATACCAACTGGCAGAAGTATTTCATTCCGATACCTGATCCCTCCAAGCTTACTGAAGAAAAAGGCATGCTCTATTATTCTGAAGGTCCGGAAGAAGGCTCGGGATACACATTCTGGCTGGATGAAGTAAAATTCGAAAAACTGGGCACCATCGCCCATCCGAAACCCGCCATCCTGGAAAAACAGGCTCAGGAGCGTACTGTGGAGACTGGTGACGAGCTGACGATTGGCGGGACTTTTGTTGAGTTTAACCTGCCAACAGGGATCAATCAAAGAGTAAATGCCGCGCCTGGTTATTTTGCATTTGGCACGTCAAACGCTTCAGTGGCTACGGTCAATGATTTGGGTGTTGTTTCTGTTGTGGACAGCGGGCAGGCAGTCATCACAGCCAAATTGCTGGACATCGATGCGGCAGGCTCATTGACGATCAACGGCATCGGATCTTTTCCAAGACCGGCCACCCCGGCACCGGTGCCCACAGTAGATCCCGACAGCGTGATCTCGATGTTCAGCAATGCATATACAGATGTTCCCATCGATACATGGAATACGGGCTGGGAGTTTTCGACCGCAGTTCTCCAGGATATCCAGATTGACGGGGATGATGTCAAGCGGTACAGGGACCTCAATTTTGTTGGGATTGAGTTTGCATCACAGACGATTGACGCGACAAACATGACCCATTATCACCTGGATATCTGGACACCGGATCCGACTGATCCGCCGGCTGTATTCCGGGTCCTCCTGGTTGATTTCGGCCCGGACGGATCGTTTGGCGGTGACGATGACTCTTCACACGAATTGACATTTTCGAGCCCAACCCTGAAAACCGGGGAATGGGTAAGCCTTGATATACCCCTTTCCAATTTTACAGGTTTAACGAGGCGGGCAAACCTGGCCCAGCTTGTCCTGTCAGGCGACCTTCCGAGTGTGTATGTGGATAATGTCTATTTCTACAATAGTGGCGGCGGCAATACTGGCAGTGAACCGGCCGAACCTGCGCCCACACCGACTGTAGATGCCGCGAATGTGATTTCCATATTCAGTGATGCCTACACCGACCTGGCAGATACGGACTTCAACCCGGACTGGGGCCAGAGCACAGCTGTGACGATCGAGGATATTGCAGGGAACAGCACATTGAAATATGCGAACTTCAACTACCAGGGCACGCAGTTTGCCGGGTCAGTGGATGCTTCCTCGATGATGTTCATGCACGTGGACATGTGGACTTCGGATGCGACAGTCGTCCAGGCCACGCCGATCAGTATCGGGACCGGGGAGAATCTTGTTTCCCTCGAACCGATCGTGGCCGGGCAGTGGAACAGTTATGATATCCCGCTGAGTGCATTTACGGATGCGGGGGTATCGATGGGAGATTTGCACCAACTGAAATTTGACGGCCAGGCAGGTGTGACGCCTTCGACGATCTGGCTGGACAATATCTATTTTTATACAGGGGGCGGAACGGCCACAGAACCAACGGAGCCAGCTCCCACACCGACTGTTGATGCAGCGGACGTGATCTCTGTGTTCAGTGATGCTTATACCGACCTGGCAGATACGGATTTCAACCCGGATTGGGGACAGAGCACAGCTGTGACGATCGAGGATATTGCAGGGAACAACACGCTGAAGTATGATAACTTCAACTACCAGGGCACGCAGTTTGCCGGGTCAGTGGATGCTTCCTCGATGA
>JARQTN010000259.1:0-226 GCA_029976695.1 Lewinellaceae bacterium | reverse complement strand
ACATGTGGACTTCGGATGCGACAGTCGTCCAGGCCACGCCGATCAGTATCGGGACAGGGGAAAACCTTGTGTCGCTGGATCCGATCGTGCCTGGCCAGTGGAACAGTTACGACATTCCGCTGAGCACCTTCACGGACGCGGGACTGACACTCAATGACCTGCATCAGCTAAAGTTTGACGGCCAGGCGGGCGTAACGCCCTCGACGATCTGGCTGGACAATATCTA
>JARQTN010000258.1:8146-10920 GCA_029976695.1 Lewinellaceae bacterium | reverse complement strand
GTTCATACCATTTTTTGTAGCAGGCAATATTCTCACCCAGGTATTCCAGTGAGGCGTTGTCGGACAATTTGCAGCCTTTCACTTTGGGGGACCTCCAGACGGGATCGCACTTGACCAGCGTGCCCTTGCTTGTTCCAAACTGTCGTTTCAGGAATTCGTCCTCAAGGCCCTCGACCATCGTATACAGGCCCAGGTATGCATCATTTGCATGCACCTCCGCAAAAGCCATCTCCGGGATGTGGACATACCTATCGACTATGGCCCGGGCAAGCATTTCACGGATATAGCTCAGGTCCCGGTAATTGTTGGACAACTTGAGCTTTGTGATCCCGGACCCGAGCGACTGGTCCTTTACGAAGTATTTCATGTTCAGGTTGAACGGAAGCTTGCACTTCTCTTCACGGGCAAAATTGAAAAATGAACTATGTCCCTTGTACCGGATCCCGACCGGGTCAAAGACCACATCGTCAAGGATGAGGTTCCCCCCGATCCTCCGCTTCGAATGTGTCTTCTTGTACATCATCAGGGTATCCGCCCATCCGGTCAGGTCGATCTCAAGCACAATCCTGTGCACCTTCGAGGTATCGAAAAACGATTGGGCCGGGAGGAATCCCGGGCTAAAGAAAATGAAGTAGAAAAAGAGATAGCGTGTTTCTTGTCCGATCTTGTTCACCGGATAAAAGTAGGGATCTTAAAGAAGAAATCCGGGGAAAGTGCAACTCAAAAATCCCGCAATCTCATGCAGAGATCAGCTCCGAAAAGAACTGCCCGCCCCCGACCAGGGTCAGGATATATTTCCCCGCTTTCAGGTTTTCCAATTTCAGCTTATGCGGCAGCGAAATGCCTTCCCACAGATAAAGCAGGCTACCTTTCAGGTCCTTGATCATCAAGCGGAATGTGGTATTTGCGGGTAACAGGTTTGGCGGGTCGATCTCGAGAATCCGGGTATTCCCCAGTGAATGCAAATTGTATTTCATTTGTGCAGGTTTGGTATCAGGATAACTGCAGAATCCTATTGCATATTGTGCCGCTGAATCCGATTTTTACCGACCTGGCCGATTTTGCTTTCTGTTTCCAGGATCAGGACAACAGAGAAGGCAGGAACACGCTCAAGGCAACTATAAAGACGAAAAACAACAGCAGGACCGGACCGAATTTCGGCTCCCATTCCAGCTTGCCGAAAGTGATCATTTGTTGCGTTTTAGTCGTATACGGGATCAGCAAACTCGCCAGAATACCTACTGACATGGTCACGACGGCCCCGATCGCATTCCACCAGAACCAGAACACGTCAGGCACAAACTGCCAGAGCAGTACATTCACCAGTACACCGGATAGCAGGCCCACATTTGCACCAATCGCATGCACTCTTCGGATCGCGATGGCGGAAATGAAGGTGGCCAGGATCGGCCCGAAGAAGACCGATCCGATCTTGTTGATCGCTTCGATCACCGTCTTTGCGATATCGCCAACAAAAAAGGCGAGTGTAATGGAGACCACACCCCAGAAGAGGGCGAAATACTTTGAATACCGCATATATTGCTGGTCAGACAACGGGTTTTTCCGGTGGATGAAATCCTCCACGCTTGCTGCACTGAGCGAGTTGATCGCGGAACTGAGCGACGACATGGCGGCAGAAAAGATGGCTACGATGAGCAGCCCGATCACGCCATTCGGCAGATAGTCGCGGATAAAAATCGGGATCATCCGGTCCGGCTGGTCGTCGGGGATCTGGTTCAGGAATGCGGGCTCGGAAAGTGCAAAGGCCCCGATCACAAGCCCCATGAGACAATAAAACAGGGTGATCGGGAAGCGCATCAGGCCGTTGCACAGCAGCGTGGATTTGACCGTCTGGATGCTGCTCGCAGAGAACAGGCGCTGCACCTGGCTCTGATCCGTGCCGTAATAAGACACATATAGGAAAAAACCTCCAAGGACCATGGGCCAGAATCCAAATTCATCACCTTCCTCAACACCCATGGACCTGAAATCCACGACTTTGAGCCTGGAAGGATCGACATTTGCCACGACATTCTCCCAGCCGCCAGCATAATGGAGCCCGAAACCCAAACAAACCGCGATGCCGACAAACAGGATGAGCATCTGGATCACATCCCCATACACCACCGCCTTCATGCCTCCCTGGTATGAATAGATCAATGTCACCACGCCGATCACGAGGATCGTCTGCCACATGGGGATGGAGAGCACACTGGTCAGGATCAGGGCCACGGTGTAGATCATTACCCCTGTCGCGAACGCCCGGCTGATCTGGAACACGATGCTCAGCAGCACCCGTGTAGATGCGTTAAAGCGCTTTTCAAGGTAACCGTAAACGCTTACGATCCCTGCCTTGTACATGGGCGGCACCAGGAAGATCATGAGAAAAAGCATGGCCAGGGGTACGGCAAATTCATAGGTCAGCCATTTCATGCCTCCGCCCTGCTTCAATCCCACGAATGCAGGGGCGGAGATGAAACTGATCGCTGAAAGCTGCGTGGCCGCCGTACTCATGGCAAGGGGAAACCATCCAAAGCTCTTCCCCCCCAGGAAATAGTCCTGGCCGGATTTGTTCTCCCGGAACAGCCTGCCCAAAAACAGAAACCCGGTGATGTACAGGACAATGATGATGTAATCGAGAATATTCATGGTGCATAGATAAAGTCAAGAATAACCGCAGCTGTCCATGAAAACAGGCTGCCTCCATACCCTTTCGACAGCTTGCTGGCACGTTCCTTCTGCGGTTCAAAATACTCATAAAAGCCCATCTGCCG
>JARQTN010000258.1:0-8046 GCA_029976695.1 Lewinellaceae bacterium | reverse complement strand
CCGGCAAGGAAAGCAACAAAGGCGCCTATTTCAGGCGCAGGGATCTGTGTCCCGTTTCGCATGTCAAAACAGCAATAGGATCCGGTTTCCTCATTCCAGAGCTTGTTGTGAAATGCATTTTTCGCCTTCCTGTTCCATGCTTCAACCTCATCTGTGTTCCGGCCGAGCGACTTTCCAATGCGCGATAAGCTGTCATTTGCACTGATCAGGATCGCATTCATCATGGTGTCCTGGACACAAAAGGGACTTTCCGCGAGGATCTCAGGTCCGTCATAGCGGTACTTCTTTGCCAGCTCAAGGAGATAGACATATTTGTCATAATGGTCATTGGTCGGCCGTTCAGCTGCATCTGCAAGTGCGGTATCTTTCCGTTGGTATGGAGGCAACACCTCCTTTGATAAATCAATTTTATCCATCGGCCAGTCCCACAGGGGTGAATTGTCCCGCCCGGATTCCCAGGGGTGCACAATGGCAACCAGCCCTTCTTCAAGGGGATCCCGGTAAGTATACCACCACTGGTGCATCCTGAGCAGTGGATCAAAGATGTCTGATGCAAACGCCTGCAGCTCCTGGTCTTCCCCGTGGTGCTCCAGGATCCGCTCCAGCATGATCGCATGGACGGGCGGCTGGCTGATGCCGCTTGTCTTCGGGTTTTCCGGGGCACCGGGATTGACATGCGCCTCCCAGAAATCATAATTCGGAAAATACGTCGTCTCTTTTTCGCTGTGAAAAATGATGTGCGGCAGCATGCCGTTTTCCCACTGCCCGGAGAAGAGGGATTTGAACTCGGTCATCGCCCGGCCGGGATCAAAATGGGACCAGCCCAGGGCAATGAAACCGGAATCCCAGTTCCACTGAAACGGATACAGCCCTGCTCGCGGGATCGTATAGCCGCCTTTCCAGTTCAGGGACAGGATGCGCTTTGCCTCCCTGACAAGCTCCATTTCCTTCATGTGCATGCCTCCGAAAATAATCAATCCGACCGGAAAACCATTTCCTGCCGTTCAAACACATGAATTTCAGTTACTTTACATTGTCAAACCATTTCATTAAATCCGGATTTCCCTAAACTGTACTTGACCTGCTCTTCGAATTCAACATATACAGCAGCCTGCTCCTTCCCTTTGTCCTCCAGGGAACTATATTTGCCATCCTGCTTTATGCACGCAGCAGGAAAAACCAGCGCATTGCAGACGGCATCCTGGCCGTTATCCTCGTACTCTATACCCTGCGCATATGCCAGTGGATGCTTGGATTTGCCGGGTGGTATGATGCACGTGACTGGCACACGACATTCATGTTTTACCTGCCCTTCAGCCACTGGCTGGCCATCGGGCCGCTGATCTACTTTTACTTCCTGAGCGTCACGAATACGGACTTCCGCTTTCGCAGAAAGGATTTGCTGCATTTTTTACCCGAATTCATCTGGCTGCTCAGATGGGTGATCATCTTCGCTGTGGATATCGTCGCCAATCACTGGATTTCCGGGGAGCCACTTCCATATTTCGACAACACCCACGGAAGGTTGCACGAGGAAGGGATCGGTTTACCCTGGCAGTTCTGGTCGGTAATGGAATATATTTCGGTTTTTACTTACCTGGTGCTCACTCTGCGTTTGTACAGCAGGTATCGCACATACCTTGCAAATGAATTTTCAAATACAGAGGAGATCGATTTCCGCTGGCTGCGGAACTTCATTATCGCCAACCTGATCGGCCATCTCATCTGGCTTTTCTTCGATGTGGCTGACCTGATCAGGGAGGAGCCATTGACCTACATCCAGGGCTGGTATTCCTATTTCTTCCTTGGTATCCTGATCTACTATCTCAGCATTTCCGGGTATGGCTCACGGCCCCTGGAAAGACAGGAAGCTGACCTCCATTTCAATCCCGGCGAGCCTGCGGATGATGCAGCTAAAGTCCAGGCTGAACAAGACGAAGAGTTGGAAAAACTGGCCACAAAACTGATGGCATTCATGGAGCAGGAAAAACCATTTCTTGATCCGGGGATGAACCTGACCCGGTTGTCAAAATCCATTAATGCAAGCCCTGCAATCGTCTCGCGGACAATCAATGCGACACAACAGATGAATTTCAATGATTTCATCAACCGGTTCAGGGTGGAAGCAGTTCGTGAAAAGCTCGATTCTGCATCAGACTCCCACTTGTCATTGCTGGCTATTGCCCTGGATTGTGGCTTCAACAGCAAGGCAACCTTCAACAGGGCATTCAAAAAGCATACGGGAAATTCTCCTTCGGCATATTCGGCCCAAAGGAAAACAGGCGCGGATCCTGCCTGAGCATCAAATTGGCTGGGGTGCCAGGCATTTCTGGATCAGGCTACGGCAGGCTGCGGTGCCTGCGACGGGCTCCAGCTTTTATCAAACCGCTTCACCCGCTTTTTCATCAGGCTGATGGCTTCCTCCCGGTCCTTGAACATCCCGTTGACATTCACCACATGGTCAGCCAGGAACTCGTATTTCCCACGCATGAGTGCGAAGAAGACACCAAGGAAATCAAGGCCGTCAAAGATCAATGCCTTGTGTTCGGCATATTGATCGATTGTCTTCCTGAAGTAAAGGGGATGTTCGGTCCAGTGCATATGAGGCCGCTGGTGGTGGCTGATGTGGTAGCCGTCATTCCAGCACTTGTGATTGTACTTGTGGTTGATGCAGGTAATGCTGTTGTAATAGGGATTGCCCGGGTCTGCGGGATCGATAAAGCTGTGCTGGGTCCAGTTGCCCATCATCATGATGATCCGGGACAAGAGGAAAGGCAGGATAAAGACCATAAACGTTGCCCAGAAGTTCAGGAATGAAAGGAGGATAACCATCAGGATAAAGGATGCCTCGCCGATGACGACCTTGCGGCTCAGCTTTTTCCGGTTCCTGTTCCAGAAATACTGGACAAGGTCAGAAGCCCCCTGCCAGAAGAAAACCCAGAAATACCTGAACCAGTCACGGAAGCTGTCCCGCTGGAAGAACATCGTTGTGCTCAGGTCATCCGGCAGGTTGTTTTCGGCATGATGCATATGGATGTGGTGGCTGTAGTAAGTCTCCGGCGTTTGGCCGAAAAAGGGACCGACCACCCATGGCAAATAATGGTTCATCCACTCATATTTGTCCTTGAACCATTTGCGGTGGCTGGTGCAGTGCAGCATCAGGCCAAACGGGCCCTTGAACACAAAATTGTTCAAATAGAAGTAGGCGACTGCAAGGATGGCAAATATCCAGCCAGAGGTGAAATACATGGCCAGTCCGACAGGAATCATGATGAACGTAATGCGCAGTGTCAGATACACGAAAGGCAGATCCCGCTCATCCCTGATCATGGAAATGAAAAACCTGTCTGCAGCTGAATAGTCATCTCTTTTGGTGAATACGGGATCATGAATAATTCCTAAAGTCTTCATATAGCTTAATCTGATTTAGCACGTTCAAAAAGGACAAGAAACCACCAATTTTTTTGCACTTGGGGTGTTTATCTATTCCTCTTTTTTGCCGGTGAAAAAAATGGATGACATCAAATTGCCCAGGGAGGCCATGTGTTGACCAAAGACAAAATTATCAAATATTCGAGAAGATGCGAATTTATCAGATATGAAATGCATGAGGACACCCCGGATCGGTGTTATTTTCTCCCGATCTGCTGGTACAGGGTACGGATGTCCTGCATGCATTCACCACATGCACACTGACAATGTGCATACAACAAATGCAGGCTGCAGAAAAACTGCAGCCTGCATTTGTTTCGTGTCGGAATTACCGGGTCAGGCTTTCAATTTCGCCACATCGATCGTTTCTCCATCCATATCCTTGCTGACCTTCAGGAGGAGCTTTGATTTTTTCCCATTTTCCACCAAATAGATCTCTTCCCCCGCAACTGTATTCAGCCCGGAAGTACCTAATGGAGACAGGGTCCAGGTATTGTTTCCAAACCGGATCCTGATCTTCTGGAAGGAAGGATTTTTCAGCTTGAGATATACGGCATTTTCTGGCTGCGCCTCTTCCTCCATCAGGCTCCCGGCTTCAGCGATCCAGTTTGTCCGCTTGTTCCTGAAGCTGCCATCAAGCTTGTTGCCCGCAAATACCGGGGCGGTATCAAAATGGACCTTGTCAAACCGGATATCGTCCTCAAAGATACTGTTCGTGATTTCCAGCTGATCCCCGATCCGCATGTTGAGAAATTCAACGCGCTCCTGGAATGTGCATCCGGCAAAAGTGACCGGTGCCTCAAACCAGGTAAAATTTTCTTTCCTGACCCCGGGCACGCGGCTTTCCGTCTTTGTAATGACCTCCCCAAGGAATGTGCAATTGGTGAATGTGACAGGGGCCGTGACCTTGCCGATGTATTCCCTGACAACACCATCGCGCACGCCATATGAGCCACCCCTGGATTTATTGGTGATCAGCGTGAAATCAAGATTTCCACGGATTGTCAGGTTCTCGTAGTCCACGCGGTTCCCCTTGCTGATCTCTTTCATAATGATATCCGCCTGGATATGTGTCTGCGCGATATGCGTGAATGAAAACCCGATACACAGGAAGAGGACCAGGAAAAGGGTAACAGGATTTTTCGATGGATTTGTGATTTGCATCTTTTGCATGGTAAAGAATTTTTAGGTTAAAAGATGCCTCAAAGTTGCAGGCCCAACCCTGGATACGCGCCTCAAAATCATAAAGTGAAGTCTCAAATCAGGTTTGACAGGTCTCAAATCGTGATTTGAGCCGCATCACTACCTCTTTCCCAACCCTTTATACTTATTGATGTAAAACATATCGCTCAGGCCAAGCACGAGAAACACAATGCCCGCATAGAGGAATATCTTCTCGATACCCAGCAAACGGGTCATAACCAGGCAGATGCCGATGACAACCAGCACCATACCCCGTTTTCTCCTGTCGCTCATTCTCTTGATACTCATGGGCAGTTATCTTGTAAACTCTTCCATCATCCGGAGCCGGACTTTTTGCCTGATCGCCGGGGTCGTAAACGCATGCTTGATTGCTTCCATGTTGCACTTCATGAAATGAGCAGGCGCCCAGCCAAAGGTCTCGCACAACTTCCGGTATTCTTCAGTCAGCGTGACATCTGCAATGGCGCGGGCATCCGTATTGATGCTGATGGAAAGGCCTTCCGCATACATCCTGTCAATGCAATGATCGGTGTAGGAAGCAAATACATTCGTCTGGATATTGCTTGTCGGGCAAACCTCCAGGTGGATTTGTTCGGCCCTTAAATGGTTCACGAGTTTCGGATCTTCCATGGCCCTTGCGCCATGCCCGATGCGGCGCGGGAAAAAGTTTTCGAGCGTTTCCCATACGCTTTCAGGGCCTTTGGCCTCGCCTGCGTGCGCAGTGCAGGGAATCCCTTTATCATTTGCGTAATGAAAAGCACCGACATGGGCATCGATCGGGTAGCCGGCCTCATCCGATGCAATATCAAAACCGACGATATGATCCCCCAGGTACTTTTCCACCAGCCGGATGGTCTCCATGCTCTGGCTTTCATTGAAATGCCGCAAGGTGCACAGGATGATCCCGGCCTCGATGTCCTTTTCCTTCTTACAGGTTTCCGCAGCTTCGATCACGGTTGTGATCACTTCATCCGGCGTTAACCCTCCCTGCGTATGCAGCAACGGCGCAAAACGCAATTCGCCATACACGACATGGTCCCTTTTCCACTGGCTGAACAGGCCGTGCACAGCCAATGAAAGCGCCTTTTTCGTTTGCAGCAGCTGGACAGCAGCATTGGTACAATCCAGGAAGTCGGCCAGGTCAAGGCATTTGACCGGGCCGACGAATGCCTGCCGGTACTGGTCGCGGGTAATGGCCGGATCAATCAGCTTGACCACATCGTAAGTCAATGAGCAATCCAGGTGGACATGGAGTTCTACTTTTGGCCAGTTCTGCATTCTTTATTCTGATCGCTGTGCAAGATATTCATTTTGTCACAACCGGATCATGCCGGGCAAATTCGTTTATGTGTTTATACGTTTGTTCCATCCGAATTTCCGGATGCACGCATTTCTCAGAGTACCTGTTGTGCCCCGCATGCGCACACAACAGAAGCATACCCGAATCCACTTCTTTACATATTGAGCCAGATTCCATATTTTTGGCTACGCAATCGATTGCGTTAACCTCTTTTACGAAAAAACATACCGATGAATATGCTGAGGCAAACCTTTCTTTTCCTTTTCTTCTTCTCACTCCTTTTCACCTGGTCCTGTTCATCAGACGACCCCGTAGACAGGCCAAGGACGGTGACGACCAACCTGATGTCCATCGACCTGAATGACACCCGACAGGAGATCGTCGGGTTTGGCGGCTGCAACACGGTATTCAGGGGCGCTGCCAACTTCCCCAATGAAAGCGACATGCAAAAAGCCTACGGGACAGGGGAAAATGAGCTGGGCCTCAGCATGTTCAGGGTCAGCATACCACCCGTGCAATCCCAATGGGCAGCCATCGCCGAAGTGGCCCTTTATGCCCAGGCAAGGGGCGCCCTCGTGTTTGCCTCTCCATGGGACGCGCCGTCCAATATGCTGGATCCGGACCACGATGAGAAGCGGATCCTTCCATCCATGTACGATGCGTACGTGGATCACCTGAATGCTTTCGATGCATACATGGAAAACCAGGGGGTGAACCTGCATGCCATCTCCATCCAGAATGAGCCGGATATCGGGGAATGGACGCAGTGGACAGCCTTTGAAGTGGCCGATTTCACGAAAAATCATGCGGACAGGATCCAGAACAGGGTGATCACAGCTGAATCATTCAATTTCAACCGCTCGTACTATACATCCATCCTCAACGACCCGGTGGCAGTGAACAATGTGGATATTGTGGGCGGCCATATCTACGGAAACGGCCTGGGCACTTTCCCACTGGCAGAAGAAAAGGGCAAGGAGATCTGGATGACCGAATACCTGCTGAACCTGGATGCCACCAGCAACTGGAGCAATATCGATGAAAGCAGGAAATGGGACGAGACCATCGACATGCTGGAAACGATCCACGAAGCCATGGAAAGCAACTGGAATGCCTATGTGTGGTGGTACCTGAAACGGTATTACTCTTTCATCGGTGAGGGCCTTCAAGGCACGCAGGACGGCGAGATCCTGAAGCGAGGCTATGCCTTTTCGCATTTTTCAAAGTACGTGCGGCCGGGCTACACGCGGGTTGGCCTTGACATCGAAGAAAACACCGGCCTGCTGGTCACGGCCTATTTCGGAGACGGCGAAGTGGTTGTGGTCATCATCAACCCCACTGGTACCGCCGCAGCAAGCCGGATCGAGGTCAGCGGCCAGCAGATCAAATCCGCCCAGTCCTGGACCACATCCCTGACACTGGACCGCTTATCAAAAAGCGTCGCAGTTGAGGACAATGCCGTCTTCCCGGGCATCCCGCCATCAAGCGTGATCACGGTTATGCTGGAACTGTAATCAAGCTGCCTCATCATCAAGATGCAATCGGTGGCTTGACAGAAAACCAGGACTGCCGGCTCCATATGGTCAGGCGGATTGTATTATTTTTACCCGGCACTTTTTTAAAGATCACCCGGGAGCCCGCTTTACAAATGAAGGATCAAAGGACCGGGAACCTGGATAAAAAATGAAATCATGATTGCACATTTCCTGTTTTTTCTGCTTCCTTTCCTTTCTCCGGCAACAGATATCGATATCACCGGGACCTGGGAGCTTCACAAGGTCATCCAGTATGGCCGTGAAGTGACCCCACAGCACAACCCGTACAAGGAGCGCTACCTGATCCTGAGGGAAGACAACACATTTGAAAGCGGCGGGAGGCCCTACGGAAAGAATACGGGGACATATACGTTTGACACATCAGACCGGATCCTCTTTATGGACAGCGATGCCGGCCCGGAAGATGACAGCAAATGGCTGGTCGACATGCGCGGGGACACGATGTACTGGAAAGGGATCGGGACCGAATGGGCGGAGAGTTTTGAGATGATCCAGGTACGGAAGAAATAATTTCGACCCGGGGGCTGACCGTGACGCTGCATACGTGTACGGTCC
>JARQTN010000257.1 GCA_029976695.1 Lewinellaceae bacterium | reverse complement strand
TTCCTCCCCCTTAAAACCCAGCAACCTCAGCGCATTCAACACGACCACTAGCGTAGAACCTTCATGGCCGATCACGGCGGGGCCGATCTCGGCAATCCCCAGGATGGTCAGCGGGATGAGGATCGCGACCATGCCCAGGCTGATGAGCAGGTTCTGCTTGATGATCCGGCGGGTCTGCCGGCTGAGCTGGATGGCAAAGGGAAGCCGGCTCAGATGGTCGCCCAGAAGCGCCACATCCGCGGTCTCCAGGGCGACGTCTGATCCGGCTGCACCCATGGCAATGCCGACCGTGCTCCTGACCATGGCCGGCGCGTCATTCACGCCGTCACCGACCATGGCTACCTTGCCGTGCCGCTTGAGGAGGTTGTCAATCGTGGTGACCTTGTCTTCAGGCAACAGGCTCCCCTGCGGCTCCGTGATTCCGATCGAGGCAGCGACCGCATCCGCCACATTCTGGTGATCGCCCGTCAGCATGACCATATGGGCTATTTCCAGTTCCTTGAGCCGCTCGAGGGTGACCTTCGCTTCCGGGCGCGCAATATCCATCACGCCCAGAATGCCCAAAAAAAGGTCGCCGCTGTGCACGATCATCGATGTATTCCCCTCAGATTCAAGTTTTATCAGCGTTTCTTCAAGGTCTCCAGGAATGGGCCAATAGTCCAATTCTTCAAACAGCCTCCGGTTTCCGATATGCACCACTTCACCTTCAAAGGAAGCTTTCACACCTCTTGCCGTGATAGCTTCCAGGCCAGTCGCCTCGCCAACAGGCGCATCCCCCAGTTCCTCCCTGCAGCCCGCCACGATGGCCTCTGCCAACGGGTGATCGCTCAGGCTTTCCACGGCGATTGCCGTCCTGAGCAATTTTGCCGGGTCTACGCCCGCATGCGGTATCGCATAGGTCAACTGGGGCCTTCCACGGGTAAGCGTCCCCGTCTTGTCGAATGCGATTGCCCTGACGATCCCGAGGTTTTCCAGCGGTTTGCCACCCTTCACGAGCAGCCCGGCCCGCGCAGCCCGGGCCACACCCGCCAGGATGGCACTCGGCGTCGAAATGGCCAATGCACAGGGAGAAGAGGCGACAAGGACCGCCATCGCCCTGTAAAAGCTCTTGCTGAACGGCTCTTCCAGCACCACAAAGGCAAACATCAGCAGGAGTACCAGGATGAGAACCGCAGGTACGAAGTACTTTTCAAACTTTTTTGCAAACTGCTGGGTCGGGGACTGCTGCGTTTCCGATTCCTGCACCAGGCGGATCAGGCGCGCAAGGGTGCTACCCCTGCCGACCCTGAGCACCTCCACTTCCAGCGCTTGCGCCCCGTTGATAGTCCCGGTATAGACCTGGCTGGCTTTCGGCACCTCATCAAACGATGAAAAAACCTGCCCGCCCACTGCCGGCACTTTCCCGACCGGGATGCTTTCGCCCGTGATCGGAGCCTGGTTGACCTCGCTGCTCCCCTCGCGGACCACACCGTCTGCCGGTATTTTTGAGTTTGGCTTGACCAGGATGGTATCGCCTACCTTCAGATCGCTGATCTGTACTTCCTTCTGCACGCCGTCTTCCAGCAGGATCGCATCATCCGGCGCCAGGTCCGAAAGCGCCGTAATCGCCTGCCTCGCCCGGTTCATGGCATAGTGTTCCAGCGCATGCCCCAGGCTGAACAGGAAAAGCAACAGCCCCCCTTCTGCCCAGGCGCCCAGAATCGCTGCACCGACAGCAGCGAAAAGCATGAGAAAATCAATTTCAAACCTTCCCTTCCGCAAGGCGTGATATGCCTCCCGGACCGTAAATACGCCGCCGAACAGGTATGTCAGGACATACAAGGCAAGGATGATCCAGCGAGGCACCCCGGACACGAAGGACAACCAGAATCCAATACCCAAAAATGCCCCGCAAGCCAGGGAAAAAATCAACTCAATTCTGTTGTGTTCGCCATGCCCGTCCCCATGGGCGGCATGGTGATGTTGCGCACCGGCCTTTTCTGCATGCTTTTCTCCCTGCAACATGGTTGTCATCTCATCTTGCCTGTATCCGGTTGGAAATATACTGGAATCTCATGAGTTCTGTGAATGGTTCCTGAACCACTTGATGCCCTCCAGTATGATGAGCAGGATAACGCCCCCTGCCAGGGAGACACCCATGGCATGGATTCCCGGGTATTCAAAACTGAAGACTTCCTGAAGGGGCGGCACCAGGTTGATCAGTGTGAGGACAATCAAAGCCCCGCCCAAAATCAGTTTTACGGCGATGTTCCTTGAAGTCAGCACGTGCAGGAAACTCCTGGTTGCGGAGAGGTTGGACATGATCAGGAAGACATTCCCGATGATCAGTGAGGCAAAGGCAATCGCCCGGACCTCTCCATCCCGGAAGTCATGTCCCAGCATATAGAAATACACTGCCAGGACGATCCCGAGCAGGAGGAAACCCTGGAAAAGGCTGTACCAAATCCTCCTTCCACTGAAAAACGGATCGTCCTTGCTTCGCGGAGGACGGTCCATGATGCCCTTTTCATCCTCCTCTGCCTCGAAAGCTACTGAACAAACAGGGTCTATGATCAATTCCAGGAAAACGATATGCACCGGAAACATCAGCACGGGAATTTCACTGAAAAAAGCTGGCAAAAGAGCCAGCCCTACGATCGGCACATGAACTGAAAGGATGTAGGTCATTGCCTTTTGCAGGTTATCATAGATGCGCCGGCCCAGCCTGATGCCGGTGACAATAGATGCAAAGTGATCATCCAGGAGGACGAGGGATGCGGCCTCCCGGGCAACGTCCGTACCCTTTTTTCCCATGGCAATGCCGATATCCGCAGCTTTCAGTGCCGGTGCATCGTTCACGCCGTCACCGGTCATGGCGACGACTTCCCTGTTTGCCTCAAGGGCACGGACAATCCGGAGTTTCTGGTCTGGAATCACCCGTGCGATGACGTGGATCCGGGCGACCCTTTCCTCCAATTCAGCATCGTTGAGCAACGCCAACTGGTTGCCGGTCAGTGGTTCGGGTGTGGCTGGCAAGCCTGCCTGGCGGGCAATGCTCATCGCGGTGACAGGATAATCGCCCGTGATCATCATGACGCGGATACCCGCTTTTTCACACTGGTGGATGGCATCCGGGACTTCGGGCCGAATGGGGTCCTCCAGCCCGATGAGCCCGGTAAACCTGAAGTTGAATCCTGCCTGTTCAGGAGGCAGCGGTTCATCAACGGCAATTGCCTCCGCAACACCGATGACCCTGAGTCCTTCAGAAGCCATCTCCTTCGTGACGTTCTGCAATTTGCCGAGCTCTTGCCCATGCAGTCTACAGAGTGCAAAAACATGCTCCGGGGCACCCTTGCATGATGCGTACATGCGCCCGGATTGATGCTCCCTCGATACGATTGTCATTGCCAGCACGGAGGCTGAGAGCGGATACGTGCGGATGATCTGAATCGCTTCTTCCTTTCCCTTGCCAGCTGCATTCAGAATGGCAATGTCCGTTTGATCAACCGTCCCCCTTTCCGTCGCATGTACGGCAGCATCTAGTGTCCTTCCAACCACCTGACCCTGCTGGATGAGTTCATCACGACCGACATAACGGCCATCCTGAAATACGGATACAACAGCCATGACATTCCTGGTCAATGTGCCTGTCTTGTCGGTACACAGGACCGTGGTCGAGCCCAGTGTTTCAATGCTCGCCGGTTTCCTTGTGAGCACCTTTTTCCTGGAGAGGCGCCAGGCACCCAGGGCGATGAACACCGTCATCACGACGGGAAATTCCTCAGGCAAGATAGCCATTGCAGAAGCCAGGCCATTGAGGAGTGCCTGCAGGAGATCGCCCCGGTTCACATAAAACAGGACCACCACCAGGATCGAGATGAGCACCCCCCCGATGGCCAGGTTCCGGATGAGCCTTTTGGTCTCTGCCTGCAACCTTGTCTTCCCGCGATCAATTTCCTGCAGCGATTTGCCGATCTTGCCAATTTCCGTCTCCACTCCTGTTCGCAGCACCTCTGCCACGGCCATCCCGCGCACAACGAGGCTTCCGCGGGAGAGACTCTTCGATTTTCCTTCGGGATCATCCGCGTTATCCATTTTTTTCATGACCGGTACAGATTCCCCTGTCAGGATGGATTCGTCCACTTCAAGATGAGCCGTTTCCAGCAGTGTTGCATCAGCAGCGATCCTGTCGCCTTCATTCAGGATCAGGAGATCACCGGGCACAACATCAACCCCGGGAATCCTGGTTTCCTTCCCATCCCGGATCACGAGCGCCCTCGGGCTGGAAAGTTTTTTCAGGGAATCCAGTGCGCGCTCCGTTCTCCGGTATTGATAGAAGGTAATGCCGATGATCACGCACACCGCAATACTCAGGATCAATCCTTCCTGGTAGTCGCCCAGCAGGAGGTAGATCACGCCACATGCGATGAGCAGCAGGAACATGGGTTCGCTCATCACCTCCCGTGCGATCCCCAACAGGCTTTTCGGCTTCGCAGAGGGGAGGCGGTTGGGGCCGTGAACCTTCAGCCGGGCACGGGCTTCTACTGCAGACAATCCTTTCCAACGGGATGTTTCTTCCATCCGATGGAAAATCGGCAAACCGCGGGAAATCTCGAATGACCCGGATCAATACATGAAATGAGGCAAGACATTGAACGGAGTCTACAGGATCTCCTTTTTGCCAAAGTGGTTGAGGTTGGTCCGGATCCCGATATGTTTTACCGAGCCGGCGATGTGGTGGATCCCCATGCCATAGTCAAGCTTGAAATGGCTGATCCGGATGCCAAAACCCACGGAAAATCCGGCAAGGCTGCGCACGTTGGGCACCGTAAGTTCTTTTTTACGGCGATGGTTGTAGGCAAACCTGATCTGCAGGTTTTCCTCCTTTCCCAGCAGGAATTCGCCGCTGAATACAAGGTGCCTGAATAAATTGTCCAACTGCTCATTGAATGCGCTGGGTTCTGTATCCTCCTGTCCGATGATCGTGGCCCGCTCATCTGAAATCGGGCTGTCGTACAACAGGTTCCAGCGATGCAGGCTGTGGGCAATCACAGACAACCTGAACGGGAGGTATTTCAACCTCTTTGAAAAACCGATTTGCAAATCGAAGGGGACCTTTTCGATCGGGCCATCCGGGTAATAAGGCGAAAGCTGGCCGCCCACATTCCGCAGGACAATGGAATACAGCGCGGACCTGTCTGCACTTTCGTACGTACCGCCGATATCAGCCACCAGGCCTGCGGAGTTGTAGCTCTCCAGCCTTGACGTGATGAATTTCAGGTTGAGGCCCAGGTGCATGCGTTCATTGATCTTTTTTCCGCCGCCCACGACAAACGCGAATTCATTGGCGCGGAAGGTACCTTCTATATTTCCACGGTCATCAGCCCGGGTAAATTCGCCGTAGCTGATGTACTGGATGCCCCCATGCATGGTGACGTCCCATTTTTTCATGAAATGGGCGTATGAAGCAAACCCGTTACTGATCCCGGCATAGTGAAAATTGTGATTGACAGAGAGGCTCCCGCTCATTTCGGGATTGAGAAGCGCGGGATTATTCAGTGCAAAGTTCTGGTCCTCATCAAGGACTGCAATCTGGTAGCCGCCGAGTGCTGTGGTCCTGGCAGAACCGGGAGTATTGAGAAAGGTGAACACCTCGCTCCCGCCAAACTGGGCAGAGGCCGCGGAAATAAAAAAGAAAAAAAGGAAAAAAGTACTACTCCTGATCATTCCGCTTCCAGATTGTATGGCATTTTCCGCTGTCGCATTCCATCTTCCGGTAAAGTTCACCGTTTTCATCGTACAATTTTAATAAACCATGTTCATTATCACCATGGTAATATTGTCCTTCAGCCTTCAATTTGCCATTTTCATGGTATTCGACAAATGGCCCGTTCTCCTGGTTGTCCTCGAAATGCACAATTTCCTGCAATTGCCCGTTCTCGTAATACCGCTTCCAGTCGCCGACCATCACGTTGTTGCGATAGGTTCCTTCCATCTCCACCTGCCCCGAGGGGTAGTAGTACAGGTACGCCCCTTCAAAATTCCCATTGCGGTAGTGCTCACGCACCTGGATATTGCCGTCCCCGTCAAAGATCTGCCGCTCCCCGTGCAGGATCCCGTTCCGGTATTCCTGCCTTGAGACCAGGCTCCCGTCGGCATCAAATTTTTCACTGATGCCGTGCCGGATACTGTCCCCTTTGGTTTCGTATTTCTCCGTGAGGTTTCCTGTATCATCATACAAGCTGACCGCCTCCGGGCCTCCCCCGCAACGGGTCAGGGACAAAAGCAGGAGAAGAGAAAACATCGAAAATGAGAGATACACGTGATTCATGTGATATAGAACGTAAAAATCCTGAACGCAGTCTGCAAAAGAAAATGGGTGAAACTTCAATTCCACCCATTTTCGCTATTTCTTCGCAGCGTATACCGACCTTGCACCCTTTACGGGGCTGGATCATTAGTAGTACGTAAACCGGTTATCCTCGATTTCAGCTGCCTTTTTCAGTGCATCCATCAACTGGAAATCAGCTGCCTGACGGACAGGGGCCGCAACCTGGTTCCGCAGGCTGGACATATTGGACGGCAGGGAGGCGATTGTCTTCTCTGTCAATTTGAATACATATACCCCGGTGTTCCCCACAACGGGTCCTCCGGTTTCACCTTTTTCAAGTGCATCCATGTATGCAAGTACTTTTGGTTCCTGCCCCAATTGCGGCATGTAGGACATATTGAAATTGACGTTTTCAAGGGTGTCCACCTCTGCATCGAACTGTCCGGCAATCGCGACAAGGTCATTTCCTGAAATTCTGGACTTGATCATTTCACCTTTTTTGCGGTTGATGACCGCCTGTTCAATTGTCTGGCGTACATCCGCAACCGTCGGCAATCCAGCTTCCGAAACACTCCTTAATGCAGGAATCACATATTTGCTGTTGAAATAGAGATCCGGATCTTCGTAGATGTAAACCTCGGGCGAAACATCGCCTTCGCTGGTACCCGGGTCAAAGATCCACCGGATGATATCCCGCGATGTATTTCCGCCACCCAGCGCACCAAAAATATATCCATTCTTGTCAAGCCCTTCAGCAGTTTCCAGGGACAGGGAAGGGTTTTCTTCCACGGCGGCGGTCAATTCATCAAGCGTACGGTGATCGGCCACAAAATCAAGGGCCTGGTCATAAATGGCATCCTGGGTATTCTCGCTGGGCACGATCGGCTCCTGGAGATAGGCCACCTGGACGCCTTCTTCATTTTCGATGTATTTACGGTCGGTCACTTCTACCAGGTGAATCCCGAACTGTGTATACACGATATTCAGCTCACCTTCTTCTGCCTGGTAAAAGATCATATCGTTAAAAGGCTTGACCATCATCCCCTGGCTGGCATACCCGAGGTCACCACCTTTTGCACCGGACCCGATATCCTGGCTCGTTTTGATCGCCAATGAATCAAAAGGCTCGGCACCAGTCTCAATGAGGTTTTTGATACTGTCGATTTTCGCCTTTGCCGGAGCAAACTGTTCCGCCGTCTCGACACGCATCAGGATATGCCGCGAACGGACTGAATCCGGAATTAATTTCCTGTCCACAACTTTTACAGCCTTGAATGCACCTTCATCGATATAAGGACCATAAACCGAACCAACCGACATGTCAAAAACCGTATCGGATATCGCGGGGCTGAGCAAGTCCTTTTTCACATAAGCCACGTCATAGAGCCCAAAATTGTTTTCCACGAACATCGAATCGTCATCTGTTTCAGCAAACGCGGGAACCAGGTTTGCGATCGCATTCCGGATATCTTGTGAGTCAGTTGCCGTCGGGACCACATCAAAGACAACATAGTCGGCAGCACGGCGCTGCTCATCAACTTTGAAGAGCGCACTGTTTTCTTTGAGGTATGCCTCATAATCATCTTCCGTAACCGTGACCTCGGAATCCTCGATCGCATCGAATGGTACTTTGACAAATGCAAAATCAAGGGAGGAGCCCATGTCCTTTTGAGCCTGCTCAGCCATCCAGGTCGGGGTATAGATCGCCTTCTTCACCATGTTCGTCAGTTTGTTCTGCAGCCTGTCCTTGACAACCTCATTCTTCTGCATCTCCCAGAATTCAACATACTGCTGTGTGAGCTGCCCGTTGTCCAGAGCGGTCTTGAATTCATTCAGGCTGTTCCTGTCAAACTGGCCGGTTTGCTGGTTCGTGAAATTGCGCTGTACGATCGGGCTGACCCGGGTGCCGAACAACAACTCCTCGAGTTCTTCGTCCCCCACGTTCAGACCCAACTCTTCAGCTTCGCCCTCCACGATTTTTTCCTCCACGAAATAATTCCAGAGGAAGTTCCTCCTGCCAAATACATCCGTATTCGAATTGGCATAAAGGACACTTTCTGTCCTTTGAAATTCCGGCCAGGAGATCTTTTCCCCGTTCACCTCCCCGATCGTGAATTCGTTGCTTCCGACACCAGTCCGGTTGGAAGTCATGTCCATTATAATGAACGCCGCGAGGGCCAAACCGATCAGGACCACAAGTAACCAGCTATTCTTTCGTATCGTCCCAATTAATGCCATTTCCTCAGTTTTTAATCAAAATCACACTTATCTATCTAAAAACAAGGGATTTACGTATTGTAGATAATTATTATAAAATAAAATTTTACTGCTTTTTGAAAAGCCTCGCAAAGGTATAATCTTTGGCCCTGATATTCAAGAAATGAAGTTGATTATTATATGTCCCCGCCACAATAGGTATGATAGTAGGCTTCCATCGCTTCATAGAATGCCTCCCCGAACCTGCGGATGATCCCTGATTTTACGAACCGGAAGAGCGGCATGCGCTTGCGCTCCCCCAGGCTGCAGGCTGCCGAGCAGATATCCCAGCGGTCGTAATTCATCGCGATGAATCCGGTTTCCTCGTTCTCAACCACACGCACAGGGTAAAGGTGGCATGAAACGGGCTTTTCCCAGTCACCTTTTCCCTCCGCATATGCCTGTTGGATCGCACATTTGGCGATCCCGTTCCGGTCATACGTGAGAAACGCGCAGGCCCCGTCCGGCATGAGGGTTGTCCCCTTGAATGGCGGATCATCGTATTCAGCAAATGGCCCTTCCTTTTCAATCCTTTCCCTTGATGCGGAAGAGAGCAGGTATTTCACCTGTGCGTAGACCTGTTCAAGGTTTTCCGTCTCGGCAGTGCTGAGCGGGGCACCGAAATCCCCTTCCCAGCAACAGGCTCCTTTGCACCTGTTCAGATCACACATGAAGTGCGCTTCAAAGAGGTCATCGCTGATCAATACACCTTCAATGAGTACCATCCTGAAAACCGCGTTTAAGTGTGCACAGAACGTAAATAAAATTGTATTTTCGGTCACTGATTAAACCTGTGGAGAGCTGGCATCCTGAGGCAAGCTTTTTTGTCAAAACCACGTCAACATCACAGGACCTTAAGCAAGCAATAGTTTCTATCCGATACGCATGATTGCACAGCAAACAGGAATTTGTAATTAACTCAATCAATGATATAATCCTTGCCATATGAACGAATTGAAGCTCAAGTTTAAAGAAAAAAGCGATGCATTGAAACAGGAAATGCGGGCATTGCTGAAAGAAAATGGAACCCGGAAAGTAGATGAGGTCTCGCTGTCACAAATTTTCGGGGGAATGCGCGGCATCAAAGCCATGATCTGGGAAACCTCTGCACTTGATCCGTTTGAAGGGATCCGTTTCCGCGGATATTCCATCCCGCAGTTGAGGGAGATGCTCCCGCGCGTAGATGGTGGTAAAGAACCCCTGCCCGAAGGACTATTCTGGCTCATGCTTGTTGATGAGATCCCGACAACAGAACAGGTCCGATGGTTGAGCCAGGAATGGGAAAGAAGGAGAAATATCCCTGACCACACGTTCAAGGTACTGGACAGCCTCTCCCCGGACACACACCCGATGACCCAGTTTATCATCGCGATCAATTCCATGCAAAGCAATTCCATTTTCTCCCTGCGCTATGCGGAGGGGATGGGCAAGCAGGATTACTGGGATGCGATGTATGAAGATACGATGAACCTGGTCGCATCCCTGCCGCTGGTGGCTGCGTATATCTATCGCAGGTCTTTCCACAATAATGAACAGATCGCACCTGCGGAAAATATGGACTGGGCAGCCAATTACGGCCACATGTTAGGGGTCAGCGACCATCCTGACTTTTCCGATCTCATGCGGTTGTATATGACCATCCATGCCGACCATGAAGGCGGGAACGCATCGGCACATACCGTGCATCTGGTCGGCTCCACATTGAGCGACCCGTACCTCAGCCTTGCTGCAGGCATGGGTTCTTTGGCAGGTCCGCTGCATGGCCTGGCAAACCAGGAAGTGATCAAGTGGATCTACGAAATGGTGGATTCCCTGGGCACGACGAAACTGACCGACGAACAGATCAGCGACTATATCCATGCCACAATTGAAAGCGGCAAGGTGATCCCGGGCTACGGGCATGCTGTGTTGCGACAGCCTGATCCGCGCTTTACTGCCCAGAAGTCGTTTGCCGAGGAGAACATCAAGGATGCTTCAGACTACGTCAATATCGTCTGGCAGCTCTTCAGGCTCGTACCGCCAATACTCCAGGATCTTGGCAAAGTAAAGAATCCGTGGCCGAACGTGGATGCCCACTCCGGCGCCATCCTTGTGTATTATGGACTGAAAGAGTATGGATACTATACCGTGCTTTTTGGCGTCTCGAGAGCGCTCGGCGTACTTTCGCAGCTGTGCTGGTCACGGGCGCTGGGCTTCCCGCTGGAAAGGCCAAAGTCAGTCACCTACAAATGGGTGAAGGAATTTTTAGACAAAGGAGAATAATTCTATCCTGATAAATTCAAGACTCGAACGATCGAACCGGAAGGTGATCGGTTCGATTGGTCGTGCATTCTGTTGTTCGCGTACTCAATTATTCTGATCCGAACAAATGAACATG
>JARQTN010000256.1 GCA_029976695.1 Lewinellaceae bacterium | reverse complement strand
CCATTTTCCATTTTCCATTTTCCATTTTCCATTTTCCATTTTCCATTTTCCATTTCCCATTTCCCATTTCCCATCATTCCCCATCAATCGCCGTGATCCGGAACCGCTCAACCGGGGAAGGCACATGCTCCCGGCGCATGAGCTGTTCGATCTCACGCACGATGGCAGGGTGGTTATCCGCCACATTGAATTGTTCCTTCGGATCCCGGGACAGATGATAGAGCTCAATGTCCGTATTCCCTTCCTGCATGTCCATCCGGATACCTTTCCAGTCGTTCATCCGGACGGCCTGCTGGCCGCCATAGGCCGGGAATTCCCAGTACAGAAAATCATGGGTGCTCTCCTGTTGCTTCCCGGTAAGCACAGGCAGGAAACTGATGCCATCGGTATGTTCAGGAATCTGCGCACCAGCCACTGCGCACAAGGTCGGAAAGACATCGTAAAATGCGGAAAGATGAGATGACGTTGAGCCGGCGGCGATCTTGCCTGGCCACGAGGCGATCATGGGCACACGGATTCCGCCTTCATGGACATATCCCTTGATTCGGCCATTTTTCGTGACAAATGGCGAAGCGCTGTCAAAGTATCCCGTATCGGCGCCGCCCGTATAGGTAGGCCCGTTATCGCTCGAGAAAATGATCAGTGTGTTTTCAGAAATCCCCAATTCGCTGAGCAGGCTGACAAGATCGCCAACCTGCTCGTCCAGGTATGAAATCATGGCCGCATAGGTAGCTCGGGGGTATTGGCAGGGGAAATAGCCCCTGTTGCCAGTGTAAGGCTCTTCTTCCCCAATCTTCTTGCGGTAATGGTCCACCCATTTCAGGGGAGCCTGCAGGGGCAGGTGGGGGATGGGGCTGGCATAATACAGGAAAAACGGACCCTGGTTGTTTGACCTGATAAACTCCTTTGCCTTGCGATGCATGATATCCGGTGCATATTCTTTCAGGTGAAAGTCCGCATAGCTGGCCGGGTCATGCACATCAGCCGTGCTGTCGAGCCTCGTATGGATCGGGACATTTTTGTTTTCGAGGTAGATCCGCTGATCGTTCAGCCACAAGTGCCTCGGGTAATAGGTGTGGGCCTGGCGCTGGCAATTATACCCGCAGAAAAAGTCAAAGCCCTGACGGTTTGGGGTGCCTTCCGATCCCGGATAGCCAAGCCCCCATTTACCCACCATGCCTGTTTTGTAACCGGCATGCTGCAGGACTTCACCAATGGTCAGGACAGTATCCGGGATGGGCCGTTGCCCCTCCAGCGAGGAATCCTGGTACATGGCCTCCCAGGACCAAACATCTCCGCGGCTCGCCATTTCATCATTTCCGCGAATGTATGCATGGCCGCTGTGCTGGCCCGTCAGCAGGACACACCTGGCCGGCGCACAGACCGGCGCCCCCGAATAATGCTGTGTAAATTGCATGCCGGCTTCAGCAAGTGCATCGATGTGCGGCGTCTCGATGATTTCCTGGCCATAACATCCAAGTTCGCCGTACCCCAGGTCATCCGCCAGGATATAGATAATATTGGGCTTTTCAGCCACTTGTTCAAGTGAAGTTCCTCCATTACTTTTCCCGGACAAGAGGCTGAAGGATAAAATGATGGAAATCAAAAAATGAAATGGTCCTGTCATTCGCATGGCGCAAAATAATAAGTTGATCCATTTTCGATCGAATTCATCCTATTTTTGTGCGGTGAATCTTGATGACCTCTTTATCGGTGATTATCTCAGGATCCTGTCAAAAGGCGTGATCGGTCGTTTTGATGGCATCGAGGGTGAACAGGCCAAAGTGAAAGTCGGTGAGAAGATCTGGTACGCAGAAAAAGCGAACCTTGAGATCGTTCCGGATGAAGAGGCTGAGCGCATGCAGATATTCAATTCGGGTGTTGGTGATGTACCTGAACGCATCGACCCGGAAAAGCAGGCTGAATTTCATGACGAACTTGATCTGCACCTTGAAGCCCTTGAAAATGCAGGGTATGTACAGTTCAATTATGAAACGATCCTTCAGTTCCAGTTGCGTATTTGTGCCAGGTTTATCAGGGAGGCTGACAAGCTTGGGGTGGGCCGCATCCGGATCATCCATGGCAAGGGGGAGGGCATCCTGAAAGCAGAAGTTGCCCACCTGCTTGATATGGATCGCGCTGTCACTGACTTTGAGCCGGATCATACCGGTGGGGCATTTGTCGCCTGGCTCAACATCCGTGTCTGAGGAAGGAAGGTATTCCAGGCATACAAATTCAATTTTATTCACACCCAATTCACCTGAATCATTTCCTGACCGTATTTTACGTATTTTTGAAAATGCCATATGTATTATGTCTTATGGCCTGAAAGAATTTGCGCATGAGTGACGAGCATGGAAAGAAATCGCCTTTCTCGGGGCTGGAGGACCTGTTCAGCCTGATCAGCGGGCAGCCCGGGCCCAGCAGGTCCCCGGAAGGGCTGAGCCTGACCGAACTGATCAGAACAGCTGAATTCGAGGAGGCGGTTGTGGATGATGAGACACAGCAGCGCATCAGGGAACTCCAGGAGATCGCAGAATCCATCGAACAGAAAGTTGCACAAAAGGCATTCAAGCCGGGCGACAGGAAATTCAGGATCCCGTACAGGAAAGTGCTCAATCCGCAGCAATTGAGTGCTGTGCTGATCACGGATGCTCCCTTGCTTGTGATCGCGGGCGCGGGCAGTGGAAAGACAAGGGTCATTACGTATAAAGTAAGCTACCTGATCGAGAATGGCTACCAGCCAGAGGAGATCCTCTTGCTGACCTTTACGCGAAAGGCATCCCAGGAAATGCTCCAGAGGGTTGACCAGTTGCTGGGCGGCGATTATTCAGGAAATGTCCTCGGCGGTACCTTCCACTCATTTGCCAACCATATCCTGCGCAAGTATGCAAACATGGTTGGATTACCTAACAATTTCACGATCATCGACACACAGGATGCAGCGGACATTGTCGACCTGATCAAATCAGAAATGACGCTGCCCAAAAAGAAGGAAGGCAAAGCATTTCCCCGGAAGGACCGGATCTACACCATCATCTCGAAATCCCGGAATATCGGCATTTCAATTACCGAAGTGATCGAAAGGTATTTTGACGGTCTGATGGACTTTGCAGATGAACTGGAAGCGATCGGAAGTGCATTTGCGAAATACAAGTCACTGGCGAACCTGTTTGACTATGATGACCTGATGGAGGTACTCAGGGACAAGCTGAAGGAGAATACACGTTTCCGCGAAGCGATCCAGGCAAAGATCAAGTATTTACTGGTGGACGAATTTCAGGATACCAATGATGTGCAAAATGAAATTGTCACATTGATCACCGGAAACCGATCCTGTGTTACGGTGGTCGGCGATGATACCCAGAGCATTTACTCGTTCAGGGGTGCGAATTTCGAGAATATCCTGCGATTCCCCCAGCGCTACCCGGCATGCAAGGTGGTCAAGATCGAACACAATTACCGGAGCAGCGAGGGGATCCTTGACTTGACAAATAATATTGTCGATACATCCGTCCTTGGATTTAAAAAGCGGCTCAAGAGCAATCGGGAAAGCGGACAGGTACCCCTGGTAAGGAAATTCGGGGATGCCCAGCTGGAGGCTGGTTTCATTGTGGACAAGATTCTCGAATTACGTGAGAACAACCTGACCTTCTCGGATTTTGCTGTTTTGTCCAGGGCGAGCTGGCATTCAAATTATGTCCAGGCCGAATTGACGAAAAGGGCCATTCCCTATGTTGTGGTGGGTGGTATCAAGTTTATCGAGCGCCGGCACGTGAAGGACGTCCTTGCCTTTCTCAGGCTTGGCCTGAACCAGCTCGATGCGATTTCCTGGCACCGGATCCTGCGCCTGATCAATGGTGTCGGGCAGGTGCGGAGCAGGGAGTTGATCGCCGAAATCATGAAAAACCAGGGCAGGGTTGATTTCTCCGCATTTAGCGGGAAAAAGTTCTACAGCGGACTGAAGCAGCTAGAGGTTGTCATAAATAAACTGGTCGACGGACACCAGACGCCTGCAACTTCAGTCAACCTGGTATTGGAGTATTATGGCCCCATCCTGAAGATGGTAGAGGATGATTACCAGAACCGGCTGAAGGACCTCGAAGTGATCGCGCAGATCGCAGGGAAGTATGAGTCACTCGAAAAATTCCTCAGCGAATTTGCGCTCGAACCTCCTTCAAATAAATTCCAGGAAAAGACCACGCCCATGATCGACCAGTCGGAAGATGGAGCGGTCACCGTATCCACCATCCATTCCGCAAAGGGCCTTGAATGGCATACGGTATTTATTCCTTTTGCCCTCGACGGGCTTTTTCCCTCCGCGCGTTCCCTGGGCACGATCGACCAGGTGGAGGAGGAGCGGCGCCTCTTTTACGTCGCCTGCAGCCGGCCGAAAGAAAACCTGTACATCACCATGCCGTCCTATGTATCGCAATGGGATTCATTCTTCACAAAGCCGAGCCGTTTTCTTTCGGGCCTCAGGAAAGGGGTCTATGAAGTAGAAGATTGAACCGTGCTTTTTTCGAAATCGATTATCTTGTAAGGGCACCCGATCATTCAATCAACCAGACAAGATGAAAAAACAAGTCTTCCTTTCCATCATTGCCACCCTTTTGTGCACAGCACTGTTCCAGGCCCAGGAATTTTCCGAAATCATGAAGAAGCTGGAGTGGCGCGAGATTGGCCCGGCCAATATGGGCGGGCGGGTGACCGATATTGTGGGCATCCCGGGGGATCCGACCACTTTTTATTTCGGCGGTGCAGACGGGGGCGTATTCAAAACCACAAATGGCGGGACGACCTTTGATGCCCTGTTCACGGACCAGCGGGCTTACTCTGTAGGTGCGCTTGCGGTTGCACCCTCTGACAGGAATGTCGTCTGGCTGGGCAGCGGAGAAGGAGACCCGCGAAACAGTGTGGGATACGGCAATGGAGTATATCGTTCCATAGACGGAGGCGAGACCTGGGAACATGTCGGTCTTGACCGGACGGAACGTATCAAGCGCGTTGTGGTGCATCCTGACGATCCCGATGTGGCCTGTGTTTGTGCACTGGGAAAAGAGTGGGGGCCAAACCCGGAGCGGGGCGTATTCCGCACAACCGATGGTGGAAAATCCTGGGACCATGTCCTGTCGATCAATGAGGATACCGGGTGCTCTGACCTGGCGATGGATATGACCAATCCACGGATCTTGTATGCCGGCATGTGGACATTCAGGCGCAAGCCATGGCGTTTTGACGGGGGCGGTGGTGAGACAGCCGTGTACCGGTCAAAGGACGGCGGACAAACCTGGGAAAAGATGATGAAAGGACTGCCGGATGGGCCGATGGCAAGGATCGGGCTCTCCGTATCCAGGAGCCATCCGAACATTGTGTATTTGATCACTGAATTCCCGAACACGAGTGGCACGCTGTTCAAATCTGAAAATCGCGGCAATACATGGACGCTCGTAAACAAGGACCCGAATATCAATTTCAGGCCCTTCTATTACAGTGACGTGCGCGTGGATCCGAACAACCCAAATATTCTGTATACCCTCTCCGGGCGGCTTTCCAAATCCACCGACGGAGGAAAAACGTTTGAGACTATTGCACGGGATGTGCATGGCGATTACCAGTCCTTCTGGATCGATCCCGAGAATTCAGACAGGCTGCTATGTGGCAGTGACGGGGGATTCCAGGTGTCATATGACCAGGGCGAGACATGGGATATCATCAATAATGTCGCCCTTTCGCAGTTCTACCAGCTGGATATCGATATGCAGGACCCCTATTTTGTCTATGGCGGCCTCCAGGACAACGGCTGCTGGAGGGGCCCCAGCAATTCATTGTACGATAAAGGCATCCTGAAGCGCCACTGGAAGCGCCTGTCCTACGGGGATGGATATTATGCCGTACCGATACCCGGCAGTGAGCACGAGGTCTACACAAACCTGCAGGGTGGGGTGCCTTTTCATGTGAACAGCGAGACCGGCGTGGTCCGCAGCATCCATCCATTCCCCAGGATCATTGGCTCTGCCGGGGATGCGATCGAGGACCATAAATACCGGTTCAACTGGGATGCGCCCCTCCATATTTCACCCCACGATCCGATTACCGTCTACTTTGGCGGGAATGTCCTTTTCCGTAGCCGTGACAAGGGGCATTCCTGGGATGTGATCAGCCCGGATGTGACTACGGATGACAAAACAAAACAGCGGACATCGGGCGGGGAGATCTACCAGGACAACACTGCTGCTGAATTTCACTGTACCATCCTGACAATTGCTGAATCACCCGTGGAAGAGGGTGTGATCTGGTTAGGTACGGATGACGGCAACCTCCAGGTTACCCGGGACGGGGGTGAGAATTGGAAGAACGTCAACAAGAACGTGCCTGGCTTGCCTGACTTTGCCTGGATCGGGAAGATCCATGCATCGGAGCATGACGGAGGGACCGCTTTTGTAGCTGTGGACAACCACCGAAGCGACGACTTTACGCCGCATGCATACATGACGGAGAATTACGGAAAAACATGGAAGCAGATCGTAAATGGGCTGCCCGTGGATGATTATGTCAAGGTGATCAGGCAGGATCCGCACGATCCGGATGTACTGTATGTCGGGATGGAGCACGGGGTTTATATTTCATGGGACAAGGGCGGACACTGGACGAGGATCAATCAGAACCTTCCCCCGGTTTCAGTCCGTGACCTGCGCATCCACCCGCGCGAGCGTGATATCATTGTAGGCACGCACGGCAGGGGTGTCTGGATCCTGGATGACGCCAGGCCGGTGTCAGAGTACCGCAAGGTAAACGAAAAGGAGATGCACGTATTTCCCGTCAGGCCTGCCACACGGTGGAATATGTACAGCCAGGTGGAAAACATGGGGCAGCGGGCATATATCGCAAAAAACCCGCCTGAAGGGGCGATCATTAATTTTTGGCTGAACGAAAAACCGAAAGGACCTGTAACCGTGGAAGTGAAGGACCAGAATGGAATGGTGGTCAGGACCTTGACCGATTCTAATGCGGTGTCCGGGCTGAACAGGATCATTTGGGATCTCCAGGGTGAGGGGGCTGAAAAATTGAAGAATGACAGGGCCACGGGCTGGTGGTCAGGGACGATGAGGCCCTTTGTGGTTCCCGGTAACTACGTCGCAGAACTCAGCGCAAATGGTATCTCCGGGCAAGCAGATATCACTGTGAAGGGTGATCCCAGGCTGGATATGACCCAAAAGGATTACGAAGTGCAGTACAGGGAAACAAAAAGCCTGATCGACCTCCTTTCGCAGACCAACCAGTTGATCAATGAGTCCGATCTGCTTTTAGACCAGCTAAAGACCCTGAGGGCAACGATCAATATTGCGGATCCCGGACATGCGGATGAAGAGGTTATCTCGAAAATTGACAGTGCCGTTGAAAACCTGGAGGCGCTCAGGAATACCTGGCAACGGCCGCCACCTGCCATGACATATCGCCAGAAACCTCAGCTGCGAGAAGAGATCCGTTCGCTGATTCGAGCCATTAATCAGGTGCAGGCGCCACCAACGATTGCCCAGGTTGCACGCGTAGTATCCCTTTCCGAAGAAACCCGTGAGGCCGTAAACGCCTTTGAAGCGCTCATTGAAAGGGAAATATCTGTGATTAATACGCTCACATCCGGGATGAACAGGATCCAGATAAAAAGCGTGAAACCATAATTCAAGGTGAAATGACCATGTACGTTTTCTTACTTTTGCAGGTGAACCAATGAACCTTACATGTTCACTCTTTTACTTTTTTTCCTGTTAGCAATTGTATTCTCATTCCTTTGCAGCATGTGGGAAGCAGTCCTGCTCAGCATTACGCCTTCATATGCCGCACGGATTGACAAGCACTCCCCAAAGTTGGGAAAGCAGCTCAGGGCATACAAGGAAGATATCGATATGCCGCTTTCTGCCATCCTGACCCTGAATACAATAGCACATACCGTGGGCGCGATCGGTGTGGGTGCGCAGGCGGGTAAACTCTACGGGACGAAAACGATTAATCTCGGGTTTGCCGAGGTCAGTTATGAATCGATCATTGCCGTGATCATGACCCTCGCGATCCTCACCCTTTCGGAGATCATTCCAAAAACGATCGGGGCCAATATGTGGAAGCGCCTTACTCCGTTTACACTAAGGTCCCTCAAACTGCTGATCCTGATCCTCAAACCCCTGGTCTGGCTCAGCCAGCTGATCACAAAAAACCTGAAAAAGGACAAGTCCAGGAGTGTGCTGAGCAGGGCTGATTTTCTGGCAATGGTTGAAGTTGTGGCCGAGACTGGCGCACTCCATAAAACAGAATTCGGGATCATCGACAACTTGCTAAAACTTGATCAGCTCAAGGTGCAGGACATCATGACTCCCCGTGTCCTCATCGTGGCAGCAGAGGAGAACACGACGATCGAAGAGTTTCACCAGATATCAAACCCCTTGCGGTTTTCAAGGATTCCCTTGTATTCAGACAAAATGGACCATCTGACGGGGCTTGTGCTCAAGGACGAGATCCTCCAGCAGATCATCGAGGGCAAAGGACAGAGGCCCCTCTCCGAGATCAGACGGAATATTACCGTCGTGCACAACCACATCGCACTCCCGGAATTCTACAACCTGATGATGCAGTCCAGGTCGCATCTGTGCGCCGTGGTCGATGAATTCGGCAGCCTGGTTGGTATTGCCACAATGGAAGACCTTGTGGAAACGATTTTCGGGCTTGAGATCATGGATGAGATGGATAATGTGGCTGACCTCCAGAGGCTGGCCCGCCTGAACTGGGAAAGCAGGGCAAAAAAACTGGGCCTGATCAATGACGATGAATATGATTCTGATGAGTAGGGGATGGATGCTGGCCCTCATTTTTTTTGCAGGGTTGTTTGACAGCAGGGCACAAGAATTGATCCTTCCCGGAATTCAAGGGGAGGAACTGGTCATTCAGCTCAGGGATGCTTACAGGCCCGCTTTTGTGCTGAATTCGTCGGAATCAAAAGATACGCTCTACGCTGTTGTCCAGAATGAGGATGATACGGTGCGATGTGTCTATTCAGGGCACTATCTGGTATTGCCTGATGCCGTGGATCCTTCCCAGTGGTTGTTTATGGACGGTGAGACAGAAGGCATCAATCTGGAACATGTTTACCCCGTATCAAAGGGCGCCCATGATTGGACACAGGGACATACGGATATGCACCACTTGTTTCCCACCAGGGTCAAGGTAAACAGCGACAGGGCGAGTTTTCCTTTCGGGGAAATCCCCGATGCCCAAACACTTCGGTGGTATTATAAAACGGATGTTATGGGAACCATCCCGCCAATCAATATTGACCAGTACAGTGAATGGAACAATGCCCTGTTTGAACCCAGGGAGGATTTCAAGGGTGATGTGGCCAGGGCGGTAATGTATTTCTTTACCATGTACCGTGATGATGCGATGGCCGCTGATCCTGATTTTTTTGAGCAACAGCGCCTCACCTTGCTGGAGTGGCATGCCACTGACCCTGCAGATCCGTTCGAACGCCTGCGAAACGAACGCGTTGCGCAATACCAGGATGGAAAAAAGAATCCCTATATCCTTGATCCAACCCTGGCCGTGCGTGCATTTTGCCAACCAGGTGAAGCTTGTAATTTAGTGGGAACGGCAGACCTGAAAGGAAACAGAGGTCTGATGGATGTGCATTTTGGCACTGGATGCACTTTATTTTTTCATCAACCAGTCTCTGGCGAAATCAATGTCCTTGTATCAGATCTGTCGGGCAAATCTTTGCTGAACCAAAAGGCATCCCTGTCAGGGGAGGAGATATTTGTACTTCCATTTCAGGCGGATGTAAATGGTTTATATCTGGTCAGGGTAGTCACAGAGGATTGGCAGTGGGCCGGAATTGCACCATCTTTTCAGTAGGTTACACATAACCTGTAATAAATTCGATGGCGCGCTTTTCAGACCAGTAGATCCCGTCAGTATTCCTTCCCGCAAAGCCAAGATGCCCGCCTTTTTCGGGTGTTTCAAGATGAAAGTAAGGATGGTTTTCTGCGAGCTGATATGGGTAGCACTCAGGGCTCAGAAAGGTGTCATCCAGGGCATTCACAAGGAGGGTAGGGGTGCTGATTTTCGGGATGAAATGGATGCTTGAGTTTTTACTCCAGTATTCAGTTGCGTCCTGGTACCCGTTTACAGGGGCTGTATACAGGTTGTCAAACTCACGGAATGACTTCGGCCATCCGCCCGACGGTTTATCAAACATCTCCGGAAACATTTCAGCTTTCTGGCGGTACTTTGCATTCAGGGCGTCCACGAGGTTTTTGCGGTAATGCCAGTTGTACCATTTGTCGATTTCCGTATTTGAGGAAACGACATCTACCGGCGCCGAGAAAGCGACAGCTGCTTTGACCTCATCCGGGACATTGTACCCGCGTTCACCCAGGTATTTCAAAGTGACATTGCCGCCGACACTGAAGCCGATAATCGCCAGGTCCGTATGGTGGAATTGTGCCAGAGCATAGGCGATCACCGTTTCGAGGTCAATGGTTTGCCCGATATGGTAGGTCGCAGGCAACCTGTTCGGTTCTCCGCTGCATCCCCGGAAATTCATGGCAATGACATCAAATCCATGCTGGTCGGCACAGTTTGCCATGCCTGTCATGTAGGGCCGTTTGCTGTGTCCTTCAAGCCCGTGCAGGAGGATCAATGCCCGCGGTCTTCCGCCCAGCAGGCAGTCAATGTCCAGGAAGTCACCATCAGGGGTATCGATCCTGTGCCTTGTATAAGATGGCATCGATGGAGCGCGCACGAGACCCGCAAACATTGTGTTGAAGTGATGGTTCCTGAATGCACCCCGGGCTTTGTATGTCGATTTTTTAACCAGCGGCACGACCTGTGAATTTGGATGCAATGATATGGAATAAATTGTTGTATTGATCGACCGACTCGATAGCCGCCACTTCCAAAGTGGCCGCGATCTGAGATTAGCTGCCATTCTTTTAAAGCTTTAGACGGTCTCCGGCAGATGTCGGCTGCTGACGATGCATTGGCATATCAGTATTCCACC
>JARQTN010000255.1 GCA_029976695.1 Lewinellaceae bacterium | reverse complement strand
TGAAAGATAATAGACTACTGAATAATCACCGCTTTCCTGGTCGATGGAAGAAGGGAATGTATCAATATCAGCGCCCTGGAATTCCATTTTTTCGGCGTACTTTCATTTCCCGAACAGATGATTTAAACATGGCCTCGCTCATTTTTATGCCGGATATCAGTGGCTTCACGCAGTTTGTGCAAAGCGTGGAGATTGAGCACAGCCAGCATATCATTTCCGAGCTGCTCGAGCTCCTGATTGACCAGAATGAGCTGGGCCTTGAACTGGCAGAGATAGAAGGAGATGCCTTGTTCTATTTCAAATTCAGGGATGTGCCAACACCGGAAAAGGTGCTCAAACAGGCGCGGCAGATGTTTCGCGCCTTTCACAAGCACCTTACCCAATATGAAACGAACCGGATCTGTCAATGCGGAGCTTGTATCTCAGCGACCAACCTCAAGCTCAAATTCATTATCCATGGCGGTGAGTTCGATTTTGTGCGGGTCAAGGAAATCATAAAACCGCACGGGGCAGAAGTGATCAAGGCGCACCGGTTAATGAAGAACAACGTAGAAAGTGACGAATACATCCTGGTATCTGATGACCTGAAGCAGATCTGGGAATCACGTGACGCGCATCTCACGGGGGATTTTACGTGGTCCGCCGGTTCGGAGATGCTTGATCTGGGTGAGGTCCGGTACTGGTTTGCGCAGATTGAAGAATGGAAAGCAAACCTAGAGTCAATCGAATTACCCGTCAAAAAGGGAAAAGAGACACTTCTTTTTACATCCACCATAGAAATTGCCAGGGATCTTGACCTCCTTTTTGAACTCATTTCAAATCTGAAGTATCGGGAAAAATGGTTTCCCGGGGTGGATCAGGTCGACTACAAGAAAGGGAGGGTAAACCGAAGGGGTGAAAAGCATGTATGCGTGATCGGTCGCCAGGATGTTGTTTTCGAGACGCTGAAACCGGACCTTGACAAGCAGGGGAGGCGCATCTTTGCCGAGAGGACAGTATCCGTACCGACATTCAGGTATATCGATTTTTATTTTGCCATTCAGCAGACAGAAACCGCCAGTAGGGTAAAGGTGCAGGTAGTCGGGAGTCCAGCCGGGCCCTGGAGCTTTCTCCTGAAACCTTTGATTGCAGGACAAATGAAAAAGCAAATGGCGAGGCAACTTGCAAGCTTGAAGGATTTAGCCGAATCTCAATCGTAACAGGTCAGGCACTGGCATGAGCTCCGTCAGAGCCGGCACCATAGAGCGTTTTCATATATTGTTTCGGGGTCTTCCCGTACTTCCTTTTGAAGGCAGCGATGAAATGGCTCGGGTTCTGGTACCCGATCTCGTAGGCGACTTCCTTGACCAGTTTGGTGCCGCTTTTCAGCATGGTCAGCGCAGCCTCCATTTTATAGTCGTTATGAAACTGGTAGATAGATTTCCCGTAGATGTACTTGAATCCTTCTTTCAGTGTATTGCGGGGGATATCCAGTTCGACTGCGATGTGGTCAGGGTCCGGCGTATCCTGGATGTTTTCGATCACATACCGCCTGACCCGTTGCAGCTTCTGTTCGACCTCTCTGTTGATGATCACCGGGCATTCATCCATTCGCTTTCCGAAAGAGGCATTCATGATCAGGCTGAAGAGTTCAAGGAATTTGGCCTGCGCATAGATCTTGTGGAAGGGCGGAGACAATTCGTTATAGAGCAACTGGTCAAAAATGGAAACCGTGGTGGGCGAGACAGGAAGCACTTTCATCAGGTCTTTGTATGTGATGTTTTGTTCCCCTTCGGCCTCTTCGCGGAAGCTGGCCGAAATCAGGGCGTGCAGTCTTTCGAGCGTGAGCCGCAGGATATAATACCGGCTGTCCTCCTGCAATAAAGTCGTCATCTGCCAGGATGATGTCGGGTGCGCCAGGAAGATCACCTCGCCATGTGAAAGGGTAATGGGGTGGGGGATGAAGGTGGTCACCAGGTCAAGCCTCCCGGACTTGCAGCAGACGATATAAATGCATTTCCGGGTACATTCGTAGTGGTCATCCTGGCCTTTCTCGCCCGAATAGTCGGCGATTTCGACATCCTGCTCAATTGCAATCAGCATCTTTTTCATTTCCCGCTTCAAAATTTTATTTGTCCATCAGCAGACAGTTAACAAATCTACCCGCCAGGGGGATGTACAAAGTGGCATTTTTTTCCGCTCTGTGGGTATTTTTCACCCTTCCGGCCCTATAGTTTTGTACCGGATTGGACAAAATCATGGACACAAAATTAATCATCTCATTCATCTTCATCCTGAATCTGCACCTGAATGCCCAGGATGTCATCTTTTACAATCCAGTTTCGGGCACCCCGATCCAGGATTGCTATGTGATGATCGAGGATGCTGACCAGAAGGAATTTCACCTGATCAGTGACGGAAACGGGCTGATCAATGCCTCTACAGCTGTGTTGCCTGTCCGCATTTTTGCCCAGCACCTGAACTTCCAGTTACTCGATACAACCTTTGCCACATGGCCCTCACGCATTGCGCTAAAAGAAAAGGCTTTTACCCTTGATGAAATGGTCGTAACCGGCCAGTACGAGGCCCAGGAAATGTCGGCATCCACATTCAATGTGACGGCGATCGACCAGGAGATCATCACGGCATCCGGTACCGGGAATGTGTCGGAAGTGCTGCAGTTTGTGCCCGGGCT
>JARQTN010000254.1:5123-11173 GCA_029976695.1 Lewinellaceae bacterium | reverse complement strand
ACAATGCGTCTGGGGAGCTGGGGTGCAAAAATGTCCACCGCAGAAATGGAGTGGTTTATCGATGAATGTCTTGACCTTGGGCTGAAGGATTTTGACCATGCAGACATTTATGGGCATTATACGACGGAAAGCCAATTTGGGGAAGTGATCAAGCGTCGGCCGGACCTGAAAAATCGTATCCGGATTACGACAAAATGCGGGATCAAGCTTGTCAGCAATGAACGACCGAAACATCAGCTGACTTCTTATGATTCCGGGTCGGCGCATATCCTGGAGTCTGTCGATCAGTCGCTCACAAACCTGGGCATTGAGCAGATCGACCTGCTGCTGCTCCACCGCCCGGATTTTCTCATGGATCCGTATGATATTTCCGATGCTTTCGAAGAATTGAGTGAGGCGGGCAAGGTCAGGCATTTCGGGGTTTCCAATTTCACGACTGCCCAGTTTGATTTGCTGAATGACCAGTTTCCGCTTGAAACAAACCAGGTGGAAATGTCGCTCCTCCACCCGGATCCGCTTTATGACGGCACGCTCGAGCAATGCATCCGCAAGGGGATCCAGCCGACAGCCTGGTCTCCATTCGGGGGCGGGGAAGTTTTCCAGCGCACCGACGATGAACGGATCAGGCGCATTCAGAAGAGGGTGAAGGAATTGTGCGCAGCGTACAATGCTGAACCGGACCAGATCATGCTGAGTTGGCTGTTTGCCCACCCTGCGGAGATTGTGCCTGTGATCGGAACTTCGAAGATTAGCCGCGTAAAGGCGGCAAGGGCAGCCCGGGAAATCGAGCTTTCAAAGGAAGACTGGTATGCCTTGCTGGAGGCGTCCAACGGGGAGCCGGTTCCTTAGGAAATGAGAATTGAAAGTTGGAAATGGACAATTTTTCGGCTCCGTGGCAGTTGCTTAGCAAGCTTTAAACAGAGTAAAAAGTAGTGCTATTAGCCTGATAAATAACTAATGTTCTGGTTATTCGTAACGAATAACTAAAACTTTAGTTACTCTCTTTTAGAACGGGCCCCTCTGCTCATCATCGCCCAAATTTCCCACGTCCATTAAAATCAAAAAAGTACCCAAGCCAATCATCCTTTTTCATTCAAACTCCAGTCATAGTCATAATACCCGACTTTCGCATTTCCAGGAATGGGCGTGTTTCGATATTTATTGAGGTAGGAGATGATTTCCCGGGGATTGTTCCCAAAATCACTGGCGTACCACTGGAAGATCTGGCTCATTTCGACACCTTTCCTGCTCATTCGGATAAATTCCGGGTCATTCAAAGCCTTGCGCGTTTGGGTGGTCAGCTGATTTTCCAGCTCATCCGGCAGGTAGGCGAAAGGCTCGATCATGGGACAGCCCATTGCCCCGCAAACAAGCACAAAATGAAACCTTGGGTCTTGCTCAAGTCCGAAGAGCCATTCTTTTTCCAGTTGATCCAGCGTGATCAATTTACCGGCAACGAGGTGTTCTTTCTGGTCAAAGAATCCTTCGACGTCCAGGACTGACTTAAGCGGATAATTACGAACCACCGAATGGATGACGAGCAGGTTGTAGGCATTGATGTAAAAAGCCTTTTTGCCTGACTCGTCCATTTGCGAGATATCCGCCTGCGCGATCTGGTTTACCAGGGAGTTGAGTGAGTGATCCTTTATTACAGCCTTGTATTCGACCAGGCCATCCTTTACGAACATCTTGAAGAACTGGTCCGAATTTTGAAAAAACTCCTGGTCCGATTGGCTGGAAATTGAATTTGACACGAAGATGTTCAAAGCAAGGATCAGGACAATTCCGGATTTCATAAATCTCGAACGAGTGTAAATATTTGAGAAACAATCTAATGTCATTGCACTTTAATTTCAAATTCTTGCAAAATTGATGTGAAAAACGGTACACGGGGTGGCAGGCTGTCACGCTGCCAGCGTGACAGCCTGAATTTACCGGTTGGAATACACGCGGTACTCCCACGGCTCCATTGCGAGTTCCTGCCCCTCCCGAATGGTTTCCTTTTTGCCTTCAAAAATATTCAGGTATTCCCCCCCATACTCGTTTCCGCCGAGTATTCCTTTTTGCGGCTCACTGGACAAGTTGATGACCACAACGACCTGGTCATCGCCTTTCCTCCGCGTGAATGCATAGATGTGTGTATCATTTCCTGTCGGGATCTTGACGAGCTCACCGCCGTGCTTTCCGTTCCACAGGGCCTCATTACGGTGCTTGAGGTCGAACAGCGTTTTGTAAAAACCGGCATATGCATAATCCCCCCAGTCAATTACATCCCGGTCGAAAAAGGCCAGTTGTTTGTTCAGTGCGGATTCCTGTCCGGTGTAGATGAGCGGCATTCCGTCGAAAGTGGCCGCAAGGACGGCAAATGCCTTGTGTCCGGCGCCCATCCGCTGCATCTCCGTGCCCGCCCATGAATTTTCATCGTGGTTGGAGGTGAAATGCATCTGGTATCCTTTTTTGTACCTCTTTTTGTTCTTTTCCAGGACGCGGTCAATATCCAGTGCGGTCATGGGTTGAATTTCATCTTCTTTATCATCTACGACAACCACATTCCCCTTGACAAGCTTTTTGGCGCTTTCCTGCTCGCCCTGGGTCCTGGCGATGTTATTGAATACATGATGCATCTCCCACCCATAATCCGCGATAAAAGATCCGGTATTCCGCAAAGGAGGATACTCTGCTTCGGCAAGCATGAAAACCGGTTTGATGCTGTACAGCGTATCCGTGCATTGCTCGAAGAAATCGGTCGGCACATTATGCGCCACATCCACACGGAAACCGTCAATGCCGACATCCTCGATCCAGAACCGCATGGCCTCGATCATGGCCATCCGCATTTCAGGCACATCGTAATTCAGGTCGGCCACATCCGTCCAGCCCCAGGACTCACCAGTTTCCGGATTGAGCGGATCGACGATATTCCCCTCAGCATCCTGGGTAAACCAATCCGGGTGTTCCTCGATCCAGGGATTGTCCCAGCCGGTATGGTTCGGGACCCAGTCAATGATGCAATGCATCCCCGCAGCATGGATCGCATCCACCAGTTCCCGAAAGTCTTCCATCGTGCCATAATCCGGATTTACCTCTGTATAGTTCCCTACCGCATAGGGACTGCCCAGTTTACCCTTCCTCTTTTTCACACTCACGGGCTGGATCGGCATAAACCAGAGGATGTCCACGCCCATTTCCTTTAGCCGGGGCAGATGTTTGTGAAAGGAACTGAATGTCCCTTCTTCTGTATAGTGCCTAAGGTTCACCTCGTAGATCGTCGCATTTTTGTGCCATTCAGGTACATTCGGCCGCTCAACATTCGGCCCTGCATGCCCTTTTTGCCCGGCGTCTTTTTGTTTGTTCAGTCCGCCACAGGCTATGATGATCAAGCTTACAGCAATTGCCAATACACCGATAATCAGAATCGTCTTCATTCGTTCAGAAATAATGGTTCGAAATATAGATTACTCCACATATGAATTCCGCATGTCCTTTCCCCAGGCCAGTTTTTCGCGGATCGTCCGCAGAAAAGAAAAGCTGTCCAGCAAAACCAGTCTCGCGGGGAAATTGCATTTGCTCAGTGAGAGCTGATGCTCGGCGGTGATGGATTCAAACCGGCTGTCCAGGGTTGCCAGGAAATTCTCCGTTCGCCCCTCAATCTGGAAAGAGACCACATGCGAATCCGAGATCACGATCGGCCGGACGGTCAGGTTATGCGGGGCCACAGGCGTAATTACAAAATTGCCAGATCCGGGGTGGATGATCGGCCCCCCGCAACTCAGGCTGTAGCCGGTCGAACCCGTCGGCGTGGAAAGGATCACGCCATCCGCCCAGTAGCTGTTCAGAAACTGGCCGTCAATGAAAGTATGGATCGTGATCATTGATGAGGTGTCCCTTTTGTGCAGGGTGAAATCATTGAGTGCAAAGCGCCCCTCGCTGAATAATGTGGAGTCGTTTGTCTCCAGGGTGAGCATGCTCCTTGCCTCGATCCTGTAATTTCCTGCCGCAAGTTCACTGATTGCCTGGGAGATGATCTTTTTTTCAATGGCAGCCAGGAAACCCAGGCGACCGAGATTAATTCCCATAATCGGAATGGTGTGGTCCTTGATCAGCGTAATCGCACTGAGGATGGTGCCGTCTCCTCCAAGGGTAATGACGATGTCAACCGGGATTTGTATAAAATCGTCCGTACCGCTAAATGGCTGGAATGTATCCGGCAAAGGCATCATTTCCCTGATATCCTTGATAAAAGGCCCGTATATCCAGACACTAAAATGATGTTCAATCAGGGCATGGAATAGTTCCTCGACATACTTCGCGTCGGATTCCTTCAATCGTTGACCATAGACCAGAATACGCATGCACCGGTTTTGGAGTAAAAGTAATGATTCTAACTACATCTGTCGCACCGGGAGTGAAATGCAGTCTTTGATGATGACATCGAGTAAATGCGGGATATCCCATCCATACGCACGTGCCTGCTGTGGGACAATGCTGGCCTCGGACATCCCGGGTATGGTGTTGACTTCAAGGAGGTAAAATTCGTTGTCTTTCAGGATGTAATCCATGCGTACGACCCCGCGGCACTGGAGCAGCTTGTAGATCTTTTTGGATCGCTCCTGGATCCGCAGGGTGTGATCACCCGACAGGACTGCGGGGGTGATTTCCTGGCTGGCCCCTAAATACTTCGCTTCATAATCAAAGAATGCTTTTCCTTCTGCCGGGATGATCTCTGTGACCGGGAAAGCATGGGTGACATACCCCTCGCGGATGACGCCGCACCCGAATTCGCGGCCTTCGATGAATGACTCCACCATGACCTCATCATCGAATGTGAATGCGAAGTCAATCGCTTGCTGGAGCATTTCCCTGTCCGTTACCTTGGTCACGCCATAGCTGGAGCCGTTTTGATTGGGTTTAACGAAAACGGGAACAGGAAGCTTGACATCCGCTGCTGAATCCCCCCTTTGCAGGATTACCGATTCAGCCATGGGGATATCAAAATTGGCGAGGTAGTTTTTGCACATTTGCTTGTTGAATGTCAGTGCGCTTGAAAGCGTGTGACAGGTCGAATGCGGGATGCCCATCATTTCAAAATACCCCTGTAGTTTGCCATCCTCTGCTGGTGAACCATGGATCATCAGGAAGACAAAGTCAAACTTCGTTTTCTCCTCTCCCAGGGTCAGGCTGAAATCATTCAGGTCGACCTTTTGGCCTGAATCCCGGTCAAGCCACCCTTCCTTTTCCATCAGGATCATCCTGCTGCGGTATTTCTCCGGCGACAGGTATTTCTCAACCAGTTTTGCGCTATTTTCCGAAACTTCCCTTTCTGCCGAAGGCCCGCCCGTCAGAATTGCGACATGTAGCATCCTAACAAATTATAATTTATTTTAATATATAAATGTACAAATTATTCAACCCGGTTACTCCTTCAAACGATTTTTTCAGGGAAAAATGTGCAGTTCGTTTTTTGGTAGATAGAATCAGCTTTTCAATTTGCTCAGTTGCCCGGGAGAAAGGAATTCGGATGGATCCTGACCATCTCCCAGGGCGCTGTTTACGCGCGTCCGCTGGATCGGGGTCATTTCAATTTTGGCATAGGGACTGTTTGAAAGGTAATACTGCGGCGTACTGTCCGGACGGTACCCGTCACCCGATTCCATGGCATGGCAAGAAGCTGTTTTTGCATAGGCATCCAGTTGCTTTTTGGTGATGATGGATGAGTCAAAGGTTACTTTCACGACTTCTTTTCCATGGGCAAATCCCGGCTCTGTGGCAAGGACACCGTTGAGTTTGCCAAAATGTGCTTCGCCCGACCAGAAACAGTACATGCTGTACACAGTGGTTTCGATATTCGATGGTGCAGTATTCCAAGCATCATTCACGAGGTGTAGCCATTTTGGAGCCATCCCGTTTTCCCGGATGAGTGCCCGCGTGATGTAATTTGTCAATCCGGGTTTGGTATAGTCAGCATTTAATCGGGGCAGGATTTCTTTAAGCTCCCGATTTACAACACGGACGACAGGGTTGTTCCAGGCAGGTTCCCTGAAAATGCGGAG
>JARQTN010000254.1:2494-5023 GCA_029976695.1 Lewinellaceae bacterium | reverse complement strand
TTTTGAGGGAGTGTCAGGCTAAGGAGAAAGGAAACTATCCAGAAAAGCATGATTCTCATTTTTGTATGAAATGGAAAAACAGGGGACGATATTGTCTTTTATTTCCCGGATTGACCCGATTGTCCCAATGACTACCATTATTCATCCTGAAAAAATTGGAGGCCCGATTTTTTCACCAGGTCATCGGCGAATTTCCCATACCAAACGGCAAGCAGTGGTGTAGCCAGGAAAAACATCCTGGCCAGGTCATATGAAAGCAGGGCATGGACCAGCACAATCCCCAGGAAGAAATAGAAATAGACCGGGGTCAACTGCTTCAGTGAAATGCGGAATTCCTTTTTGATCAGCAAGAGAAATCCCGCACCCCACAGGCCAATGATTGAGAGGATCTCATATAGCCCGTGAAAACTGAATAGCCTTTGCAGACTTGGTCCGATCTGATCAAAGTGGCCGAGATCCTTTTGAATGGATTCTGAAGCTGAAAAACCATTCAACTGGTCGAATGCATATCGGAATGAAAAGACAATTGCGCCGGACAGCACAAACCAGAAGAGAAGTTTTCCTTTTTTCATTGGGTGGAAAAAGAAGATCAGGGGGGCAATGAAAATGAATGATTCCTTGGCCCAGGGACCCAACATGATCGCCAGGATGATGAGGGAATCCCGCCTGGTTTTGATGGCCAGTAAGACCATGATGATCACGAGGAGATACAGGCTGTCCACCAAAGGCAACCCGGCTGCATAAGCCGTCCACCGGCATGTCAGGAAACTCAGCGAGCCCAGGATGGACCCAGGGACAGATATGCCGAACTGCTGGCACAGCTGAAAAACCAGCAAGCCGCAAAGAGCCACCAGGATGCTGTTGACCAGCAGAAAACTGAATCCAAGGGAAAAATCCGGCCCCGGAAAGGTCCATGGCTGGACCCGGTCAAGGATGGGCGACAGGATAAAATTGACTCCGGCAGCAGCGAAAGGCACCAGCACGCGATACCTGCGGACAGGGCTCTGGTCAAAATCGAATGAAGCCAGGCCCATGTATGTTTCGATATCCGGGTTCTCCACGAAGTCATAATTGTAATTGTCGAAAAGCGTATAGGCAGGTCCCAGGACGATGGCCAGCGAGAGGAACCAAACAAGGAGATATTTGTTTTTTTTACCAGGCATGCAAAAACCAAAAGTAAAGATTAAGCTGTCTTGTACGAAAAAATAATTTGTTCCAGCTACATATGAATGATATAAAGTGTCATAAAACAGTTTGGTAAAATGAATCAATATGCTGGCAAGTTGCTGCTTCCATTCCAGCATATGCATATTCCGGGCTAACATGCTATCTTTATTTTCTAACAATACTGATCCATGATCCGAATTCTGTTATTTCTTTTCCTTGTTGTCGGTCTTGTATACATCGTGTCCCAGATCATTGCCTGGGTCAGGTACCGGAACAGCATGTATTATAAAATTGACAAGGACGTGGAGAAACTGGATGAAGAGATCAACAAATACAAACAGGAAGCTCAACGGCTTGAATTGAAAAAGGAGGACCTGAGGCGCTCCTTTTCGGCAATCAAATATCCCCCGGAAGATGTGCAGGAACTCTATGAATTGAGGCGAAAGGTGGTCCAGAAGGAAATCAGGCTGTACAGGAAGATCATCCAGTTATACACGCAGTATAAAGAAGTTTTGCAGGACAAGTCACAGGTGTTGAAATTCAAGGCCAAACACGGAAACCAGACCGTGACCACGGAAGAAATTTCCGATGCCTTGTTCCAGGTCGAGCAAATGCGGAACGAGATCAAGACGAACCTCAAGATTTCCTATTATGACCAGATCTCCGGTCCCACCGAGATCACGGACCTCAAGGGAAGCCTGAAGCACCTGGAGGAGATGGAGGGCCAGAGCAAGGCGATCACCTCAGAATCGCCGGAAGGCCTCGAAACGGAGATCCAGGATGATTTCCTGATCCTGAAAGAACTTGTCAGGCAGAAAGTATAGGGATGGGGAATTCTGTATTCAAGGCTCATGATGGCAGGTACCGCTGCATTTGGTGCGATGTGGACCAGTTGTACATGGATTATCACGATCACGAATGGGGCGTGCCAAATCATGACGACAGGCACCTGTTTGAAATGCTATGCCTCGAGGGTGCCCAGGCAGGGTTGAGCTGGCATACTGTATTGAAGAAAAGGGAAAATTACCGGGAAGCATTTGACCATTTTGATCCTGAAAAGATCGCTGTATATGACGATCAAAAACGGTCAGCACTGCTTCAGAATGCAGGCATCATCCGCAACAAACTGAAGGTAAACGCATTCATTGTGAATGCCCAATGTTACCTGGAAATGGTTACCGGTGGCCTGCCTTTCAATGAGTACATCTGGTCCTTTACGAATCATCAGGTCATCGACAGGAGATTATCATCGATGGAGGAATACACCCCGACCACACCGGAATCTGATGCGATGAGCAAGGACCTGAAAAGGCGCGGGTTCAAGTTTGTGGGATCCACGATCTGCCTGGCATTCATGGAGGC
>JARQTN010000254.1:0-2394 GCA_029976695.1 Lewinellaceae bacterium | reverse complement strand
GAGGCGGCGGTCAAAGTGTTGGAGAATGCGGGGATCTATGATCTGGTGAAGGACAAACTGGTCTTTGGTGAGTCAATTGCACAGACGACCCAGTTCATATCCACAGGATCTGCAGACGCAGGTTTTACGGCTTTGTCTGTTCTCAGATCACCGCAATTTGAGGGCCTTGGATCCTCTATTGAAGTGCCGGACAGCCTCCATCCGCCCATTGAGCAGGGCATGGTCATCCTGAAGGCAGGAAATGATCATAAACAAGAACAGGCTCGTGCATTCAGGGACTTTCTTTTTTCAGAAAAGAGCCGGGAGATCCTTGAAAAATGGGGATACCGGACCTGATCACAGCAAACCCGTAATGTGTCCTTCTTTGGCCTTTTTTCTCTATTATTGTCGCACACAAAAAACAACGGGTTGAATACTTTTCAGGGTCGGATTACGCAGGTACAGACAGAAGGCAGCCTGTCATTGGTGGATGTCCAGGTAGGTGATCTATCATTTACCTCGATCGTGATTGAAACACCGGAATCCGCACCTTACCTGAAGCAAGGATCCAGTATTGAGGTGATGTTCAAGGAAACGGAGGTGTCGATCAGTCGGCCCGTTGAGACCAGGGTGAGTTTGCAGAACAAGCTGCTTTGCCGGGTTTTGGAAGTGCGGAAGGGGAAACTCCTTGCCACGGTGACATTGCAGCATCCGATCGGGATCATTGAATCCGTCATCACCGTAAGGGCGGTTGGCCAGCTGGACCTCAAGCCAGGCGTGGAAGTCCTGGCCATGATCAAAACGAATGAAATCATGCTTTCTGCATCATGAACTGGGGACCCATCATACTGACAATGCAGCTTGCACTGGTGGTAACGGTCATCCTGTTTGTCCTGAGCATCCCCCTGGCCTATTGGCTGGCTTTCACAAAGAGCAGGATCAAACCGGTGATCGAAACTCTGGTCAGCATGCCGCTGGTCCTTCCGCCGACCGTAATCGGCTTTTACCTGCTCGTGATTTTCTCGCCAAGGGGATGGTTTGGCGGCTGGCTTGAAGACACATTTGGTTTTCAACTTGTGTTTTCATTCGGGGGCCTTGTGGTTGGCAGCATCATATACAGTCTGCCATTTATGGTGCACCCGATCCAGGCTGGTTTTGCGAATTTGCCGGGAAGCCTGACTGAAGCGTCTTTCGTGTTGGGAAAGTCCAGGATGACGACCCTGAGAAAAGTCTTGCTCCCGAATATCAAACCTTCCTTGCTTACTGGCATTGTCCTGGCGTTTGCACATACGGTCGGCGAATTTGGCGTTGTCCTGATGATCGGCGGGAATATCCCGGACAAAACCCGCGTAGCGTCTATTGCCATTTACGATGAGGTGGAGGCATTAAACTATGACGTTGCAAATTTCTATTCAATGGTCTTGTTCGTGATTGCATTTTTCATCCTCCTGACCGTCTACCTGGTGAATGGCGGTTTTTTAAAGCGGTTTTGGCGATGATCGAATTTGAACTGCACAAGAAACTCGTCGCCTCGGAGGGGGAGATGGATTTAGAGATCAGGCTTTCAATCGAGAAGGGCCAGCTTGTGACGATATTCGGGCCTTCCGGAGCCGGGAAAACATCCATCCTGCGCATGCTTTCCGGGTTGATGAAGCCGGACAGCGGATTGATCCGGGTTGGTGGTAAAACGTGGTTTGACAGCAATGCAAAAAGGAACCTGCGCCCGCAGGAGCGTTCCATCGGCTTTTTGTTCCAGGACTACGCGTTGTTTCCGAACATGACCGTGCGTGAAAACCTGGAATATGCGATGCAGCGCGGCCAGGACATGCATGATATCGATACACTGATTGACATGGTAGAGCTTGGATCGCTCCAGGATCGCAAGCCGGAGACACTTTCAGGAGGCCAGAAGCAGCGGGTCGCCCTTGCGCGCACGCTGGTCCGCAATCCCTCATTATTGCTGCTCGATGAACCCCTGAGTGCGCTGGACTACGAAATGCGCGCCAAATTACAGCAATACATCCTGGATATCCATGACCGGTTCCACCTCACGACAATCCTGGTGAGCCATGACATTTCTGAGATCATACGGTTGTCGGACATCGTGGTAGAGCTGGACAAGGGGCGCATTGCCCGCCAGGGAAAGCCGATAGACCTGTTTTCACAGGAGAAGCTTACGAACAAGTTCCAGTTTACGGGCGACATTGTCCACATCGAGCCGGCAGAGACAATTTGCATCATCAGTGTCCTGATTGGCCGTTCGATCATCAAGGTTGTCGCTACTGAGAAGGAGGCCAGGGAGTTTGTGGTAGGCGACAAGGTGCTGGTGGCGTCGAAGTCGTTTAATCCGTTGATCCGGAAGATCTGACTCGGAGTACACGGCGTGCGGGGTGTCACGCTGCAGCGTGACACCCC
>JARQTN010000253.1 GCA_029976695.1 Lewinellaceae bacterium | reverse complement strand
GGAACTCGATCCGTCTGAAGTCGGATTCTCCTTTGGCCCGAACCCGGCCACTGACAGGATCGAAATCCGCACCGATGCGGGGTTTCCGATCGATCAGGTGTCCATGTACGACCTCAACGGCCGGCTGGTCCTCAAGCATATCGAAGTCAATGAAAATCAGTTTGGATTCCAGGTGGGCCACTTGACACCGGGCATGTACGTATTGAAAGCTGAGTTTGAAGAAGGAATCCTGAACGAGAAAATCCTGGTCCATTAAGGGACTGGAGGATAACTTTGTATCTTGAAGCGGTCAGGGGCGACTCCCCTGGCCGCTTTTTTTCACACATAAAACACATTTCATGGAGTACAAAAAACTGGGAAAATCTGGGCTCCAGGTGAGCACATTATCTTTTGGTTCCTGGATCACATTTGGAAACCAGATCCCTGATGAGACGGCGGAAGACCTCATGGCCTATGCCTACAGCCAGGGGGTGAATTTTTTTGACAACGCTGAGGCATATGCGCAGGGGAAGTCCGAAATCGTCATGGGCAATATCCTGAAAAAAATGAACTGGGAAAGGAGCTCGTACCTGGTATCAAGCAAGGTATTCTTCGGTGACGGCGGCAGCAAACCAAACCAGACCGGGCTGAGTAAAAAACATGTGTACGAGGCATGCCATGCAGCATTGAGGCGACTCAATGTAGATTATCTCGACCTGTATTTTTGCCACAGGCCGGACAAGCAAACACCGATCGAGGAAACCGTATGGGCAATGAACCAGTTGATCCAGCAGGGGAAGGTGCTTTATTGGGGCACTTCGGAATGGTCCGCCCAGGAGATCATGGCCGCCCATGTGGCAGCAAAAGAAAACCACCTGATCGGGCCCACGATGGAACAGCCACAATATAACATGTTCCACAGGCGAAGGGTCGAAGTGGAATATGACCAGGTTTACAAAAATTTCGGTCTGGGCACCACGATCTGGTCTCCACTCGCATCCGGCATCCTGACAAACAAGTATATTGGGAAGTTTCCGGAAGGGACCCGGCTCAGCATGGAAGACCTCGAATGGCTGAAATCAATCGCCCTGACGGAAGAAAAACTGGATAAAACCAGGAAACTCAACGCCCTGGCTGAAGAAATGGGTACAACACTTGCCAAACTTGCTGTGGCCTGGTGTGCCAAAAGGCCGTTTGTAAGCACCGTGATCCTGGGAGCTTCAAAACTCCATCAATTGAAGGAGACACTTTCGGCGCTTGATGTCATCCCGCTGATCAGCGAGGAAATTGAAGAAAAAATCGAAGACATTCTGCAGAATAAACCCAAAAAACCGGTTTTCTGACAGGTAAAAAAATACCCGGTGCTCCATGCCTGGAAAACCGGGTATTCAGCTTGTGCTCCTTTTGAGTTTATTCGGCTAAAACGGGTTCCTTGATGGGGACCATCCATCCATGAGTATCTTCAATGGTACCGTCCCTCAAGCCGTTGATCTGGGCTTTCAGGTATTCGCTGGCACCCCAATTGTCCTCAGAGAGGAAAATCCGCTTGCCCTTGTAGTTGATCTCTTCCACATGTGCCACAAGAGCAGCTGTGCCGGTGCCAAAAACTTCTGTCAAAGTACCGTTGTCATAGGCTTCTACGACCTCGAGGATTGAAAGGTCCCGCTCCTTGACATTGTAGCCAGCCTCCCCTAACAAGTGGATGGCGGTATTGCGTGTGACCCCTTTCAGGATGCATCCGTTGATGGCAGGAGTTACCACATCTTTTTCATTGAATACGAAGAAAATATTCATCGTGCCGACTTCGTGGATGTATTTGAATTCTTCTGAATCCAGCCAGAGTACCTGGTCATATCCTTTTTCGATCGCTTTTTTGGTTGGGTAGAGGGAAGCGGCATAATTTCCGGCTGTCTTGGCTTCTCCAACACCGCCTTCGACAGCACGGACATATTGCGTTTCTGCGAACAATTTGACCGGACGGCTGTAATATGGCCCTACCGGCAAGGTCAACACAAGGAATTGATAGGTGTCGGAAGGCTTGACGCCAAGCGCAGCATCTTTTGCAAACATGATCGGACGGATATACATGGCACTTCCAGTAACAGGCGGGATCCAGTCTTTTTCCATCCCAACCAGCAGTTTGAGGATTTCCACAAAATCATCCTCCGGGAATGTGGGCATGCACATGCGCGTAGCAGATGCATTGAAACGGCGGGCGTGCATTTCAGGACGAAGCAGCATAGGCACCCCCTCCTTCGTGATGGAAGCTTTCATCCCTTCAAAAATCGATTGACCATAGTGGAGTGCAAGGTTTGCTGGATGAAGGGACAGGTTTTCTACCGGTTTGATCTCATAATTTATCCATTCGCCATCAACATATTCTGCAGAAAACATGTGGTCTGAGGTGACCTTTCCGAATGGAATGTTGTTAAAGTCCAGGGAGGAAAGCCTGGATTGCTTTGTACGGGTTATTTTTATATCCTTCATAGAACATTATTTTGTTCAAATTTAAATAAATATTTTTTATTCTTTACATTTATTCTATCTTATCTTGTAATAGAATTATATTTTGCAAACATTATATTCGTAAAATTATATTTCATACCCACTTAGCATGCAATACAACATTTACCAGATTCCCGTACAAGGACAGTACACAGATGCTCTCATAGGTATGAACGCGAGAAATATCCTAATCGTTTTACGGAAGGACGCTTATCATGCAGATTCCGAATTTCTCGGTAAGATCATGCAATCAGTGGATATCGACATCACAAAAGACTGCCTTGTTTTTGCGTGTGAGGATGCAGATTACATCCCATTTTACAAGATCCGTGAGACACATGACATTCAGCAAGTACTTGTGTTTGGAGATTGCTTGAAACAAATCGGCATCCAGGCGCGCACACCGGGAAATGCTCCATTCCCGTTTGGCAAGACATCGTTTCTCAGGACTTATCCATTGAAGGAATTGAATGGAGATCAGGGCAAGAAACGGCACCTTTGGAATGCCCTGAAACAAATGTTCCAACCAGGTTAACGAAACCAGAATCAGCATGAAACTCGTCTTCGCTACTTCAAATCCCCATAAGCTAGAGGAAATCCGCAACATCATTCCCGAAGGCATCGAGGTAACAGGTCTGTCAGAGATCGGCTTTGCGGGAGAACTGCCGGAAACACAAGACACAATCAAAGGCAATGCGATCCAGAAGGCAGAGGCGCTTTTCGAAAGCTACCGCATAGACTGCTTCGCGGAAGACACAGGCCTTGAAATCGATGCACTGGGTGGTGCCCCCGGCGTCCATTCGGCAAGGTATGCCGGAAATGCGCGCTCAAGTCAGGCCAATATGCAGAAGGTGCTGGAAGAAATGAAGGGCACCGTCAACAGGGGCGCACGCTTCAGGACGGTAATCGCACTGATCCTGGATGGCCAAATGCATACATTTGAAGGCATTGTGGAAGGCACCATTCTCGAAGACCCCAAAGGTGAAGGCGGATTTGGATATGACCCGGTATTCCAGCCTGAAGGGTATGATAGGAGCTTCGGCGAACTCCCCGCAGAGATCAAAAACAAAATCAGTCACCGTGCACGGGCCACAGCGAAACTGATCAGTTTTTTAGAAACAATATCGTAGCCAGTGAGAAGCTTGCAGCGAGTAGGAATCCTGGTTCTGGATCAGAAATAAAAGTCCGCGATGACAAGCATAGCAAAAGCTACACTGGCAATTCCATTGGTTGTAAAAAATGCCAGATTCACCCGCGACAAGTCATTTGGTTTTACGATCAGATGTTGATAAGCCAGGAGTATGACAAACAGGATACTTCCGGTCCAGTGCAGCCAGTTCAGCTGTGGGTAAGCTGAAGAGACCAGCTGGCTTGCCACGATCAGGATGGCCGCACAGATCACATGCAATAGTGTTGATATGACCAACCCGGTCTTTTTGCCGAAAAATGCAGGTACGGAATGCAGGGAAAGGGATTTGTCAAAATCGATATCCTGCAGTGCGTAGATAATATCAAATCCACTGACCCAAAGTAGCACAATGAATCCATACAGGATCGGAAGCAAAGCAAATTCACCTGTCACGGCAAGGTATGCACCGACCGGCGCAAGCGACAGGCCAAGTCCGAGGACAAAATGACAAAGGAACGTAAACCTCTTTGTCCAGCTGTATCCCAGGACGATGAGCAAAGCGGCTGGTGAAAGGTAGAAGCAAATTGGATTGATAAAATATGCGGTCAGGACAAAGAGCATCGAATTGACCAGGACAAAAATCCTGGCTGATGCAGGTGACACGATGCCTGCTGGAATTTCCCTTCCTGCCGTCCTGGAATTCCTTGAATCAATCTCCCTGTCAACCAGCCGGTTAAAGGCCATTGCCGCGCTGCGCGCAAAAACCATGCACAGGATGACCAGAACAAACTTGTGCAATGACCATTCGCCCGCCTCAGAATGCACCCCCAGGAAAAAGCCAAGCAACGCAAAAGGCAAGGCAAAAACCGTGTGTGCGAATTTGATGAGTGAAAGGTACTTCTTCATAACAAAAAAGGTCTGAACAGTATAACCCTGTTCAGACCTGATCGGTTTTATAAACCTTTATTTTTAGTTCGCTGGTGCTGCTTTCTCCACATTTCCTGTGATCGTCAGGAATGATTGCGGAGGATTGGTATTTGCCGTAACTGTAACCCTTTTGGTTTGCTTGCCGGGCTTTCCCTTGGAATTGAATTCCACCATGATCTCACCTGATTCACCCGGGGCGATTGGTGTTTTTGGCCATTGAGGCACCGTACATCCGCAACTTCCTTTTGCGTTGCTGATCACGAGAGGCTCGTTGCCTGTATTTTTGAATTTATACACATGGGATACTTTCTCGCCCTCTGAGACGGTTCCGAAATCAAATGAATTTTCTGAAAAATCAATCGTTGTGGTTGGACCTGCGGGAGCCTGGTTGGCTGGTTTGGCATTTGCAGGCTGGTTTGGCTGTACATTTTCTGCCGGTGCAGTGGAAGCGAGGCTTTCCCTGGCTTTGGCACGAGCATCGTCAGCATCACTCTGACAGGCCACAACAAAGAAGAGCGCAAAAGCGGCAATCAAAAAAGAAAAGTTTTTCATGGATTTCATTATTAAAGCGTTTTTCGGTTTCAAAATAAATACGGCTTCAAAACTAATTGATAATCATAATATAAGAAAGGCTGATTCTCAGCTTTATTGTCAATGGTTTGTTAATGAACTGATAATCCTGGGGAATAGCACTTTCGGATCACACTTTCTTCGCATTGATCCAGGCCTGAAAGTCATCAGGTCCCAATGCATTCAGGCAGTTATCTACCGGCAGCCATCCCTTCCGCGCAGCAATGACACCAAACCGGGTCAGGTGTATCCCCCCTTTTGAATGGGCATCGGGATTGATGGAGATCAGGACTCCTTTTTCGACTGCATACGGAATCCAGGTATATTCGAGGTCAAGCCGGAGCGGATTTGCATTCAGCTCGATGGCCACATGATGATGGGCACAGGCATCAATGACCTCCATGTGGTCGATCGGGTACCCCTCCCTTGACAACAAAAGCCTGCCTGTTGGATGGCCCAGCATCCGTGTATACGGATTTTCGATCGCCCTGATGAGCCGTTCAGTCGCTTTATCCTTGTCCATCCTGAGATTCGAATGGATGGAAGCAACGACAAAATCAAATCGGGCAAGGATCTCCTCTTCATAGTCCAGGGACCCGTCATTGAGGATGTCAGATTCAATCCCCTTGTATACCTTGAATGGTGCCAGTTCACGGTTGAGCAGATCAATCTCCGCATGCTGTTCCAGCACCCTTTCCGGGGGCATCCCGTTTGCATAAAACGCAGACTGTGAATGGTCACAGATCCCGAAGTATGCATATCCGCTCGCTTTCACGTATTCAGCCATCTCCCTGAGGGAATGCAGCCCGTCACTGTACGTGCTGTGGTTGTGCAAGATGCCCTTGATGTCTGAATCAGAAACCAGGCCGGGTGCCTCATCCGCCAGAATTCGCCGGAGGCCCTCCTCTCCCTCCATGATTTCTGATGGCGGAACAGGGATCCCTGCAGACCTGAATACCTGATCCATCGATTCTGCTTCTTCCGGAAGATTGAATTTTTCATTCCATGCAGAAATGAATGCTGCATCCGCTGTCAATTCAAATTGCCTTTTCCCAAAATCTGATGTTGTACATGGATGCAGGGACCAGGTCATTTTATCCGCATACCGGATCCTGATGATATCATCTTGCGCCTCCAAAACCTCGAGGTTATCCTGACTTTGAAATGCCGTATGGAAAACAGGCTTTTCCACCAGAATCTCAAAAGAAGAAATGACGGGGCACTTCCGCGCTACTTCACCGACCAACACACATTTTCCGGAAGTGACATTCCTCAACATCTCCAGCAAGGCAAGGGCATCATCCTCAATGGAAGCATACAGGGACTTTTCCTGTGAATCGAGGAAATACTCGATCTTTGCGATGTAGTCCTGTTGTGTTTTCAATCCAAATCCCTTCAGGTCAACAAGCCTGTTCTCCTGGCACGCATAAAGCAATTCTCCGGGTGACTCTACTCCAAGCTCTTCCCAGATTTGCCTGACCTTTTTCGGGCCGATCCCTTTGATCGATAAGATCTGCCGGATGCCTTCGGGTGTTTTCTCCCGGTACTTTTCCAGGGCATCCATCTTTCCGTGCTCGACCAGCTCGCGGATCTTCTTTGCAACCGAACTGCCAATGCCCTTAATGGAGGCCAGGCTACCTTCATCCAGCATGGAAATATCCCGGTCCACCTTCCGGAGGCTGATATACGCATTCGCATATGTCCTTGTCCTGAATGGATTTTCTCCATGTAGCTCCATCAAGTCAGCCAACTGCCGGAATGAGCGCGCGATTTCCTTGTTATCCATATGTTTCTGGTCGAAAGAAAAGTAACAAATCAAGAACCGGCTCCCTACATGGAGACGGGTGAAAGCGCTTTCAGCTTTCCAAAAAGGCGGTTATAGATACCGGCTGAATCACTCCGGAAGTAAACGTCAGGGTTCATGGTGGAATGAATGATGAACGGGGTTTCCGGTTCCGTGCCCGGGTAAGCCGTGATCGTAATTTCTGACATCAGGTTATTGGCTTCAATTTCCAGTTTTCGTAACGGAGAGGCTGCGGAGGGATTGAAATCATCTACAAATTCGAATCCCGACACATTGGAAATCCCACTCACATAATTTGCCATTTGTGTGGAGTCTACATTCTCCATGCCGCCGAAAAGCCATGATTGACCCACTTTCTGGAAGGTCTCCGTTTCTGCACCCTCGAGCAACCTGATCGTGGTGAGGTCCGATGCAGTTGTCTTGAGGATTGTTTTGTCCCTGAAATTATTGAATTGCTGGTTGAAGGACATGGATAAAAACCCATCCACCACATAGACTGATTGTTCATCCGTTTTCCGGATATAAGAGGAAGCAGACTGGTTTGCCTGGTCATATTTGAATGCGCCTACAATAAAATCGACGATCGGCTTGCCCTGTCCAAACACTTCGACGCGTGTACCGGCAGATTCATCCACTTCATAGTCAGGCCATTTGTCCGGGGACTTTGAAACCACACGTTTTGCCCGAATACTGACCAGCTGGTTCAACAGGGACTGAACGGAAGAAGTTACGGCATCCACCTCCATGTTGTCATTCATTGCCATCCATTTACCCTCTTGTCTTTCAAGTGAAAACACCCCGTCGGGGCTTGCTTTGGGATGGATCCTGATCAGGTCTACAGCAGATGTATCTACAGAGACCACCAGAGGATCGAAGCTGCTCTGCCTGTTACCTTTGAAGAGCCTGGAGCCGACATAAAGGACAAGCAATAGCGCAAAAATGCCAAGCAAAATCTTGTTATTCATTGGATGCAAACAGTTTTTTTTCGTTAAGTGTAGTTTTCTACCATCCTCCTCATCCGTTTTGAACGGTTTCTTTGCCACCTGAAAATGCCAAACAGGAGCACAAGGCCGATTGGCAGAAAGAAATTCAGGAATTTGAGGAATGTCCTTCTCCCCTCTTCAAGTTCATCAATTGGTCGTGAGAGGACTGCTTTCGTACGCAAAGCACTCAGGCCCGTATCATCAGAGAGCCATTCAATTGCATTTGTCAGCAGGTTGGCATTGTCCGGATTAATCCCCCTTCCAGGTTCCCCCTGGGGAAAATCTCCATCCGTAAAGACAACGAGTTTCGCCTCTGGCGACCCTTCGATCACACCTTCGAGCACCCCTCCCATCACAATATTCGACATCGGGAAATCTGAATTGGACCACTTTCTCTGTACATCGAAAAAGGTGGGGGCCTGCTGTATGCCTGCCCGGTCGGAGCTCCGGATGATCGGGGTGAACTGGCTCATTGAATCGCCCGCAAACTGGATGGGACTCGCAAACTGGAAGATGACCTGGTCAAGCCCCTTTGAAACCGGGTGGTCGCCAAAACTCTGCACAAGCGGAAAATAGGGAAACTGGACCTGGGTATTCATTCTGAAAAACCCTTGCTGCTGTTGCACCGTCACAGAGCCTGAACGTGAATCGATGACAAATGAAGGTTCGACCCGGATACCCTTCTCAGCAAGCCAGGCAAACAGGTTGCTTTCCACAGCTGTCCCCTGGGCAGTGGAAAAATCCCCGGTTACTGCATTCATGGCCACCAGGAGTTTGCCCCCCATTGCGAGATAATCATCGAGTTTGCCCAGATGAGCGGGCGGCAGGCTGTCCACGGGTGCGATCATGGCAACGGCCCTGAATCGCGCCGGGATGGCCGGTTCCGCATCCAGGTCGATCATTTCCACACTGAAGATGACGGAAAGCGCCTGGACTGCCTGTCCCATCCTGGACAAATCCGGCTCGCCATGCCCGGTAATAAAACCGACTGAAGGCTTGTCAACCGCCGTCATTTTTTTGATTGCCGTCGTAAGCTCATATTCCATTGGCGTCTCCTGGGAAATAAACGGGATGATTTCTTTCTGGTCGCCAAAACTCAAGACAGCACCCATAAATGCTTTTTGTTGGGTCGTCTGGTCCTTTTCACGGACATTGATCAGGACAGGCCTGATGCCCTCCTGCATGGCGGACCGCTCCTCGTCTTCCGAGCCGGATGGATCGATAAACTCATAGTCGACATTTCCTTTGCTGAGGGTGTTGTATTCTACAAGCAGGTCCTGGAAGTCCTTTCTCACTTTCTCGATGTCCACGGGCAAATTCTTTGAAAAATAAGCCTGTACTGTAACCGGGTCTTCGAGATTTGAAAGGATCTGCTTCGTGGCACTGCTCAGTGTGTACTGATGATTTTCCGTTATATCCAACCTGGCAAAGTATTGCGTCGAAAGCAGGTTTGCCAGGATGACGATTCCAATAATCAGAAGGATGGAAATCAGTCTGTTCATGATTGCAGGTTTACTTTCTTTTAGAAATCACTAATTCTGAGAACATGAGACCCAGGAAAGTCAGGGACAGGAAATACACGATATCCTTGGAGTCAATGACACCTCTTTTGATGGACTCATAATGCTTCGTCACGCTCAGGTTGCTGATCAATTCACCCATCCAGCCTGTCATCCCGGAAGAAAACACATTGAACAGGAACTGGAAAAAGATGCCGATCAGCAATGCCAGCAGGAATGCCACGATCTGGTTGTTCGTCAGACTGCTGGCGAAAAGCCCGATCGCGATATACGCAGCACTCATCAGGATCAGTCCAAGGTAACCCGAAAGCGTCGCACCCTGATCCATATCCCCGATCGAAGAGATCGTTATAAAATAAGGGATGGTCAAAGCCAGGGCGATCAAAACGAGCATCAGACAGGCAAGGAATTTCCCGAGGATGACCTGACGGTCCGAGATCGCCTTTGTCAGGAGCAGTTCGATCGTCCCTGTTTTCTTTTCCTCAGCAAGTTGCTTCATGGTCAGCGCCGGAATGAAAAAGAACAGGGTCCAGAGCGCAACGGAAAAGAAGACCTGCAGGTCAGCCTGTTTCCGAAAGAAGATATCAGAACCGCCAAGCCAGGTAAAGTACCCACTGAATCCTAAAAAAGCGATCAATAAAATATATGCGACAAGGCTGTCAAAAAATGCGTTCAACTCTCGTCTCGCGATAATCCAAATTTCCTTCATTTCTGGTGGATCGATTTAATTCAATAAAGGAGTTCGTCAATTCAGGGTCACATCCCGGAAAATATCTTCAAGCTTCGTTTCTATCGGGATCAGCTCGGTCAGGACCCATTTGTTCTGGACACAGGCATGGAAGACTGCCTCGTTGCTGGTTGCCCCCTGGTGACTTTCGATTTCAAACCTCGATTCATCAGCATTCACGAGATCTACGGATGCGACGCCCGGCAATGCAGCAAGTTTTTCAAAGATATCCTGCACACTTCCGCCCTGGATGCGCGCCTTGATGATCTGCCTTCCGGAAGCCTGTTTGCGCAGATCCTGGGCAGTTCCATCAGCTACGATTTTCCCGTTGTTGATGATCAGGATGCGGTCACAGGTTGCCTCGACCTCTGGCAGAATATGGGTGGACAGGATCACTGTCTTTTCCCTTCCAAGTTTCCTGATAAGTTCGCGGATCTCGACAATCTGGTTCGGGTCAAGCCCTGTGGTCGGCTCATCGAGGACCAGGACAGCAGGATGGTGGATCATGGCCTGGGCAAGGCCCACCCGCTGTCGGTACCCTTTGGACAGTTCACCGATCTTCTTGTGTTTTTCGACATTCAGCCCGCATAGCCTGACCATTTCCCGGATCCGGCCCGGGATTTCCGTCTTCGGGACACCATGCAGTCCCGCACAGAAAGCCAGGTAATCGATGACCGGCATATCCTCATAGAGCGGGTTGTTTTCGGGAAGGTATCCGATGTGCTTTCGCATATTCACTTTCCTGATCGAGTTCCCCCCGATCAGGATATCACCACCATCCATTTCCAGATAGTGCGTGATCATCTTCATGGTTGTCGTTTTTCCGGCGCCATTCGGTCCAAGGAAACCAACGATTTCACCGGGTTTCACATGGAATGAAATATCATCCACGGCCTTTTGCAATCCATAAGATTTACTCAAATTCTGTATTTGAATATCCATTGTCTGCAGTCTTGTAATAATGAATCATGGGGCATCTTGGATGCCCGGATTTGACACACAAAAATAAAAAAAATGAATTTACAGGGAAATGCCTGACGGCCTACTGCTCGTTTTCAGCTGACGGTTCGACGATGCCACCGCTGACCTTTTCCCCGTCCTTGTACAGGTAGTCCAGGGTCATGTTCCCCTGGTCGTCATAATAGCGGTATATCCCGTCCTGCACACCCATTTTATATTCGATCTCTTCCTGGATCTTTCCATTGTTGTGATATTTCCGTTTGATGCCATCGAGCGTGTTATCCACATAATTTTCTTCCACCTGTGGACGGCCAAAGCGGTATGTCACGCGGGGCCCGTGATACAGGTTGTTCCTGTAATAGGCCTTTTCATCAATCTGTCCCCTTTTGCTGAAACTCAGCACAGGGCCGTTCAATGCACCGTCAAGATAGGAGCTCAGCAGCTGAATCCTGCCATCATCGGCATATTTGATCCAGGTGCCGTTCCGCAGACCATCGAGGACAGGTCCCTTCTCTAGGATTTTGCCATCCGGACCTGACAGGGTAGCATGTGAGAATGCAGACCCCTTGATCGCTTCGATTTCATAACCGGCAAGATCTTGTGCGGTTTCCACATTCCTGTTTCCTGATTGACAGCTGATCAAAAGAAAAACAGTGTTGATGAGAATAAAGAATGGATACCATCTCGTTTTCATCATGATACTTGATTTTATGGACGAAATAAAATGTGCAATAGAAATTGTCATTTTATATGCGCTGAGGAAAGCGATAAAATGAAATGTGAATATATTAAAAAAATGATATATTTGTTCAGCCATCCTCAGAACAGAAAACTCAAAATACAGGTCTCATATGTCATTACCGCACAGATGGCTCCACACGCTGGACCCGGACCAGCTGAAAGCCCTTGATCTGCTTCAATCACAACCACATTTGCTTCTTTCAGTGAATGAACAGGAGAAACAGCTTGAACTCATCACTGCCTGGGCAATAGAACAGGCCCTGGCCGGGAAAAAGGCATATCTCGTGATCGGGTCTCCCGAACAAAGAAACCAGCTGCATCGCAGATTCCAGGATCTGGACCTTTCAGCTATTGTATACCTGAAAAATGAAGCAGGTTACTACCCTGCAATTCAACTGGCCAGAAAAAGGCTACCAGATGAGAAGGAAGTGAAGAGCCAGCAGTTTGCCATGTCCGCCGCCAGCCAGGAAATGAAACAATGGCAAGAGAAGTATGAGGTTTTGCAGACCAGGGTTTTCGATACGATGACCTGGCAGGACATTGCCGACAGGCTGGCGGCACACCCGCTTAGCGGCAATCCCAATATCCTGTCACTCAAACTGAACCCGACTGAATTTGAACGGACCGCTGAGGAATACAAAATGATCCGGTCAAAACTGTCCAACTATGTCAAATTGTGCAAACTCAATCATCCCTGGTTTGACCAGTTGCAGGAACTGAATATCAGTCACCTCAAGAAATATGCCCTTGAAACAATTAAAAAGGAAGTCACTGCACACTTGTCCCAGAATACCGAAACCGGGGAGCGGCTCATCCGCGAGGGGGAAATCCTCCTGCTGGACTATATTCAGCATTCAAAGCAATCCCTACAGGCAATCCTGAAAAAAAGTTATCACGAAATATCCACGCTGCTCTTCAAAATCGAAAATTACCAACAATTCCTGGGCCCGGAATTCTCAATGGAGACTTCACTGGGTAATTTCACACTGAAGCTGAAAAGTAATTTCACACGAGCGAGCAAAGACCTGATCAAGGCCCGCAGGTGGGTGAAGTCTGCATACATAAACCTGCTCACGAACCTTGAAATCCTGGAGGCATATCTCCCGGTGGAATCCCTGCAGCCAGCCGAGACCCTTTCGATGGATGCGATCACAGCACATTTGAACAGGCTGTCAAGGGAATTGCAGGATTGTGAACGCAAGATGCAGGCCAGGATCAACGAACAGATCAAACGGCTGAATTCGAAAAACCTGCCATCAGGACACCCCTTGCAAGGACGCATCGGTGAATGGGAAAAACAGCTTTTTGAATGGAAAAGGCAAATCGATGAATCCGAATTCCTGGATCTTGGCAAGGAAGTGAATGCATTATCTGTCCGGAAGAAACTCGGTATCGTGACGGAAATCGTAAGACAACTGAGGGAGATGCGCCGGGCATGTGCAAAACTTGAGGACTTCTTTTTCTGGCGGTCATTTGAGGATAACATCCCGGAAAATGCGCGCAAGGTCATCGCTGCTCTTGAATTTGAAGAACATCACAAGTGGCTTGACCTTTTTGACCAGTGGTATTTCATGAGCACGCTTGACCAACATACCCTTGCTGAAATGCCCGATTCCGGTTCATATCTTGAGGTGCCTGAACAAATTGCCTCATCTGGCCTCAAAGCGATCGTACAATACCTCAAGCTGGAGACCCAGTCTCAGCGCTATGCATTCCTTCATTCAGGGGCGCAAGATGCCCGTTCGGTGATGAAACTGATCCGAAAAAAAGACGAGTCCGGGACGATCCAGGCGATCGAGTTTCTTGAACCGGACCAGCGGATGCAGTTGTTCCCGATACAGATCATCGGTCCTGAGCTGTTCACCAGAAAGTACGGTACGGATTATACCAATCCGGAGGCCGCAGTGCTCTATGTACTCGATGAAGCACATATTGAGGTAGGCAACCAGCTTGCATCAACCACCCGGAAAGGCACCTGCCATATCATTTCCTCTCCCGGTGTTGCACACAGGCTCCTGCAGACAAGCCAGTCCACGAGGAAGGTGCAATTCACTTTCATGCGCATTCAGTCTGCCGATTTGTCCGATTCTGCATATACCCTCGCAAATGTATCAAGCAGTGAAAAACTGAATTTTTACAAACGGGTGGCATCCATGCTTGAACCAGTATACGAGAATATGACGATTTACAATACCAAGTTTGTACAGGTCATTTCATTTTTAGGTCCTAAACTGGATGCCTGGCTCCTGGATGAGTTGCCCTTCCCGTATAAGATCCATGAGGAAGGGATGAACCCGACAAGTGCGTTCCTTGTGGAATGCCTCCTCGACCAGAAAAAGCCTCTCCTGATCCTTGTCCGCGACGGACTCTTTTCACCTGGGGCCCATGGTTCCGTCCGGTGGCAAAACATGGTCATGAAAAGATGCGCAGAGGTCGGATTTCCGATCCACAATTCCTGGACAGTAGACTGGATGAATCATGGTGGGCGACAAATGGGAGGGGTCAAATCCTTTATCCTGAAACATGTTCCTGACTACATCAGCCAGGAACACATGAAAAGCGCTTAAATTCCCGGGATATGGCTCCGGCAGATATCCATATCGATCTACTGAAATGGACACACCTCCTGAGGATCAGGACAGATTCGGGCCAACGTTTTATTTTTGATCCGGTCAGGAAGAAATGGATCCGATTGACATCTGAAGAATTCGTTCGGCAGTTGCTGATCCAGTACCTCACGACAGAACGAGGATTTCCCCAAACACGGATCAGTGTCGAACGAGAGGTTGCGATTGAAGGAATTTCGAGGCGGTATGACATCGCCGTATTTGACCGCAATTTGATCCCTCTCCTCCTGGTAGAATGCAAATCACCTGCCACACACCTGGACCAGGCCGTTTTTGATCAGATCCTGCATTATAACATGGCACTGGATGTCCGCTTCCTGATCCTGTCCAATGGCACTAAAAACTATTGCTGCTCCATAGATCGCAAAGCACGGCAGCTGGTCTTCCATCCGGAGGTCCCGACCTTCAGGGACCTGGAAACCGGATAATTTCCCGATATTCCAAGTTCACAAAGTGCTCAGACATGCATTACATTGTCCTTCTCCTCATCATCCTGGTCCTGATCCTGGTCTTTACCTGGTTCAACGAGCGCCACACCCTGAAATCAAGGATTTCGGGCTTGCAGGATGAACTGCATCACAAGACAAGCGAATTGACCGCACAAATTGAAAAAACCGAAAAATCCGAAAAATACAAGGAATTCTTCCTGGCCAACATGAGCCATGAGATCCGGACCCCGATGCATGCGATATCAGGCATGACAAACATCCTCCGAAGAAATGAACACCTCCCGGGACAGGTCAGGTATCTGGATGCCATCCATCAAAGCGCCGAAAATTTGCTCGTCATTCTGAATGACATCCTGGACTCATCAAAGATTGAGGCGGGCAAACTGAAGATTGACGAAGTCCCGATGGAACCGGCAAAGATCATCACCGACCTTGTTGAAATCCTTTCCTTGCGGGCCACTGACAAGGGCCTGTCACTGACCCATGAGATCGAGCCAGGCCTGCCTGAAAGAGTGATCGGTGACCCGATCCGGCTCAATCAAATCCTGACCAACCTGGCCAGCAATGCAATAAAGTTTACAGAGCAGGGCAGTGTCCAGATCATTTGCAAGCAGGTGACCGCAGATGGACAGGGAATGCTCCAATATTCAGTGAAGGATTCAGGCATCGGTATCCCCGCCAATAAAATGGAAACCATATTTGAAGTTTTTGAGCAGGTTGACGGGACGCTGTCAAAGAAATTCGGCGGCACCGGACTCGGGTTGAGCATATGCAAACAGTTAGTCGAAATGCAGGGAGGCGAAATATTCGTGGTGAGCAAGGAAGGTGAAGGCAGCACCTTTACCTTCAGGTTACCGTTGATCATTTGTGAGAAAGAGAGCATGGAACCGAAGGCTACCGATGAGCAAATCCTCGAAAAGTTGGGACGACAAATGAGTGGCATTCAAATCCTGCTTGCCGAGGATAACCATTTCAATATCATGCTTGCCACCGATGACCTTACACACTATATCCCCGGAGTCAGGATTCATACTGCTGCAAACGGAAAGATGGCTGTGGAAAGCTTTCAGCAGGAGTCATACGATCTTGTCCTGATGGATATTCAAATGCCGGAAATGGATGGCTATGATGCAGCTTCTCAAATCCGACAACTCGAACAAAACCGTGATGATGAGCGGCATATCCCCATTATCGCCATGACTGCAAGCCTGCTGGAACATGAGATTGATAAGTGTTACAAGGTGGGCATGGATAATTATATTCCCAAGCCTTACCAGATCGAACAGTTGATCGGCACAATTCATGAAGAAATCCAGAAAAGCAGGAATACCCGGAAGGAGTTATGAAAAAGGCTCCGGCGAGTGCCGGAGCCCGATTGTCAAAAAAGATGGGGGTTATGCATGGGTATGAAACACAGGGTTATGTATGCCGGAAACGTTTCATGGTCAGAACCTGTATCCAATCGTTGCCATTAGCCTTGAGGGGCTGTTCTGGAGCGTAAGTGCTTTTCCGTTGTAGGTCAGATGATCTCCAAAGTTTGTAAAGTCCAACTGATAGGCCAGGCCGAGATTCAATTGTCCCAGGTTTAATCCCACACCAGCCTGGAGACCAAGTTGAACTGGATTTGACGCCTCTCCATATCCTTCAAGAACATCCATCTCATTCTCATGGCTGAGGACATACCTTGCGACAACACCTGAAGTGATCTCGAATGCATCAAGCCTGACCCCGAGTGTGACGGGCACATCAATGCGCATTGTCTTCTCTTTATAGGTCCTGGAGTCGGACTCACGGGAACCCGAATTCCACGTATCATTCATTTCGTATGTCGTTTCAAACTGGTTGAAAAGTAATTCTCCTCTCAGAAAAAATGGTTCGCTCAGGTTCTGTTCTGCAAATACGCCTAATGTAATCCCGTTCCCAACTGATTTTGCATTGAACAAAAATTCATTTCTCGGGGATTGCCTGTTGACAATGATGGAGTTGGTTTCAGGTGATACGGGAACCAATATCCCGGCTTTCACACCAAACTCAATTTGGGCAGATGCATCGATGATGAAGAAGCAGAAAACGGAAAGAAGGATGATCAAATTTTTCATGGTTACAGGTCTTAAAAGGGTTTATTTAAAGGTGAAACTTATTTGATTGATGATGGATCGATCTAAAACGGTGTATTGCTGGTCCTGACGACAGGATGATCTGAATCAGTACCGTTCCCGAGTGCCAGATCAGTGTAAGAGAGCTTGCTGGAACCTGCCATCATTTCACTCGTCAAAGTGATATTGGCTGCCAGATAATGCATGCCGTCAAATGTCAGGGATCCATTCCCCTGGATATTCAGGATGGCATTGCCCACGATGTGAAGAGATTCAATATGGACCTCGTCATCAATGACCGGCATTGAGTGATGGCCATTATTGATCTTTTTGATGACCACATGGGAAAACTCGTTGGGCACTTTGTTTGGCATCCAGTTTCTTGGTTCATTCCAGTCGGATTGCCTGCCAGGGGTCCCGCCATTCCATTGAACGATTTGCTGGCTAAACAGGACGGTTGAAAAGAGGATCAAAATCAAGGTGCTTAACGTTTTCATTTCTTTTAATTTGTTGTGATGCCTACAATATCAGGGCAAACCGGCTGCTTGTCAAGGAATTGTTATCCTGTGGAGCGATGCTTGATCAACTGGCAGCGAAATATTTATTCCTCCGTTAGATCAACCGTTTGTTTCCTGCATTCATAAACTTTATTAACTTAGGAGGGATGGAAATAAGAACAGTCATCATCGATGATGATCCTTTCATTCAAAAGCTGCTGATGGACAAACTTGAGCAGTTTGTTGAAGATATCCGGGTTGTCGGAAAAGCAGAAAACGGGACTGACGGACTGCATGTCATCCAGCAGCTCAGGCCCGATCTTGTTTTCCTTGATGTTGAAATGGATGACATGACCGGTTTTGAGCTATTGAAAAGGCTTCCTCAAATCGACTTTTCCACAATCTTTATTACTTCTTACACGCATTATGCCATCAAGGCCATCAGGTTCAATGCACTGGATTACCTGGTCAAACCCCTCGACCTTGAAGAGTTAAAACAAGCCGTCCAGAGATTTCGGGAGAAAAGGGACAAACAGGCGCACCAGGGTGAGGATGTGCAGCGCGCACTGATCAATATGGAGGAACCTCAAATTGCCGAACAATACCTCACTCTGAACACCCAGGAGGGAGAACTCAGGATGAAATTGGGAAATATTGTCCGGATTGAAGGAGAACGGAATTACAGCTTCATTTACCTGGGATCGGGCTCCAGAAAGCTTGTGTCCAAAACGCTGGGAGAGCTCGAAGAACTGCTCGATGACAAAAGCTTTTTCCGTTGCCATAAATCTCACCTCGTCAATTATCATCATATCAGCGATTGCGTGAACAAGAAAACGATTGTGCTCTCAAATGAAGAAGAGATCCCTGTCGCCCGGAGGAAACAGGATGAATTCAGGGACTGGTATGAAGATTTGAAACTCCGGTATCCCAAACCGGTTTAGTCACATCGATCAAGGATCCGGCTAACCTCCTGTTTTGCCATTTCCATTTTTTCAATGAGCACGCTGACCGTTCTTTTCAATTCATCCATTGGCATGAATGGATACTCCATTTCAACCCGCTCAATGAGCGGGGCAATCCCACGGATTCCAAAATAATGAAGTTGGGGGCTGACCTGGTGGACGGTCTGTCTGATCATCCTGCGGTCTTCAGATTCCATGTATTGTCGCATCAGTGCCACCCTTGCCGGGATGAGCTCCCTGAATTGGACCAAATACTGCCTCAACTTTTCACTGTTCCCCCTGGTAACAACACTTAATTTTTGCAGGTCTAGCACTTCTTTATTACATTCAATATCCATTCTTGATGCTTTAAAATGATTCACTCATTCCCACATTAGTCCGATACGCCCGAAGCATGCCTGACAAAAAGCAACTGATCAATCAATTCCAGCATCAGCGCCTGGTGCCCGGGATTTCTTGCGCCCATGCCTTTCATTTTCAGATCATACTGGTGCAGGATGCTCAGACACCGCTCTACATCGTTATAGCTGTATCTCTTGATTGCAGCTTTGTAATCCTGGATAAACCATGCGGATGAAAAACCCAGCCTTTTTGCCAATTGATCATCTGCCATATTCGGTGTTGCTGCAGCCATATATAACTTGCTGTAAAAATTGTACAAGACCCCGATTAGCATCGGCAATGGAAATTCCTTGATATGAGCTGTAAAATGCCTGGCAATCTGGTGCACTTTGAATGCATTGCCTCTGGCAATGGCAGATTGCAGTTCAAAAATATTAAACTCCTTGCTCATCCCGATTTCTGCAAGGACCTGGTCTTTTGTCACCGAGCTGCCCTTTTCCATGCCGATCATCATCTTATCCAGCTCATTTGACAGGTTCCCCAGGTTCGAACCGATCAGTTCAACAAGCATGTCGATGGCAACCGGTTCTATCCGGACCCCTTTCGATTTTGCATACTGACCTATCCAGGAAGGAAGCTCTTTTTCCTTGAGCGCCTTTGATTCAAAAAGAACTGCATGCTTTGCCAGGGCTTTGTAAAATGACTTCCGTTTGTCCAATTGCTTGTTCCGGTGAACGATCACAAAGACACAATGGGGGTTTGGCGATTTGACATATCCCTCGAGATCACCAAGGTTGCGCATATCCGCCGCCTCCTTGAGGATCACGAGTTGCTTCTCCGCCATAACGGGAAATTGTCTGACATGATCGAGCACTTTCTTTTGATCCACTTCCCGGCCATATAAAATTGTCAGGTTAAACGCCTTCTCAGATTCCGTGAGGACATCCTGTTCAAAGTGTTTCACAAGTTCATCGATATAAAAAGTTTCCTTGCCATGCAGGAAATACACTGGGGAAAGGGATTTTTCCCGGATCGTCTTCAATAATTGCTGAAAGGTCATAGAGGTAAAGGTAGACGGTTCAAAACTACGGAATCATTTAAATTTGGAGCCCCTCTTGATCTTATTGTATTTTCGGGGTCTGAAAATGAATCATGATGGAAAAGAAACCCACGATCCTGGTCACAAATGATGACGGCATGTTTGCGCCGGGCATCCAGAGGTTGATCAGGATTGCACAAAGCCTGGGGCAGGTTTATGTAGTGGCCCCTGATTCACCGCAATCCGGCCAGGGGCACGCAGTGACACTGTCAGAACCCCTGAGGCTCCGGAAGGTCAATATCATGGATGGTGTGGAAGCTTACGAATGCAACGGGACACCAGTGGATTGTGTCAAACTTGCAAAGAATGTCCTCTATCCTGACAAACCAATCGACCTGTGTGTCTCCGGTATCAACCACGGCTCCAATGCATCGATCAATATCCTGTACTCCGGCACCATGTCTGCGGCGATGGAGGCAAGCCTCGAAGGCATTAACTCGATAGGGTTTTCTTTCCTGAATTATTCCTTCGAGGCAGATATGGATGCGGCACTGCCCTATGTACGGGAAATCATGGACTTTGTACTCCGTCATGGTCTCAAGGGCTGCCGATTGCTGAACGTGAATATCCCGGATATGGACGGGGGAAGCATCAAGGGCATCAAAGTCTGCCGTCAATCACACGGGAGCTGGGTCGAGGAATTTCAGCAGGGCATCGATCCCAGGGGGGAGCCGTATTATTGGCTTACGGGAAGGTTTGTCGCCCGTGATGCCAGTGAGGATACAGATATCTGGGCACTCAAGAACGGATTTATCTCAGTCGTGCCATCCAGGTATGACCTGACAGACGATGAGGCAATTCCTCATTTGAAACACTTGAACCGCCATTCCGAAACAGAAGCATGAATTACAAAAGAAGAAAAGACTCCTTCCTGATCGGCCTGCTGGCCGGCACAGCCGTACCAATTACGGCATATGGCATCCTTCTTTTCCTCTATGACCTGCTGGACAGCAGCGATATCATCAGCGATGTGGGATTTGCTGAAGATTTCAGGACCAGGACACTCATGCTGTTTTCCATTTGTGCAAACCTGGCCCTCCTGAGTTATTTCAGGAAAAGAAACATGGATCATTCCATGAGGGGTGTGGTATTTCCCACACTCCTGTTTGTGATCCTCTGGTTTATTTTTTACGGGCGGCATATCCTCCATTTATAAGCACTTTCTCTATGAAATACTACCTGATCTCAGGAGAAGCCTCGGGAGACCTTCACGGTGCCGGTCTTGTAGAGGAATTGCACCGGCAGGATGAAACGGCTTCAGTCAGGGCATGGGGAGGTGAAAAGATAGAGGCTGCAGGGGCAGACCTGGTGAGGCACTACCGCGACCTGGCATTCATGGGATTTCTGGAAGTGGCGAAAAACATCAAAACAATCCTGAACAACCTGCGATTTTGCAAGCAGGATATCCTGGAGTTCGATCCCGATGCACTGGTCCTCATCGATTATCCTGGATTCAACATGCGCATCGCCCGTTGGGCAAGCAAGATGGAGATTCCCGTGATGTACTACATCTCGCCGCAAGTCTGGGCCTGGAACGTGAAACGGGTGTTCAAACTGAAGCGCGACGTAAAACGGCTCTTCGTGATCCTTCCATTCGAAAAGGAATTCTTTGCCAGTTTCGGGATGGATGTGCACTATGTGGGCCATCCCCTGAAAAATGTGATCGATGAATACAGGCACAGCCACCCGTCCACGCACACGGGAGAACAAACTGTGGCCCTGCTCCCCGGAAGCCGCAGGCAGGAAATCACCCAGATGTTGCCCGTATTTATAAATGTCGCCCTGCAGCACACCGGGTACCAGTTCCGTATTGCCCGTGCACCGGCCATAGAAACTTCCTTCTATACACAATTCATCCCACCGAATGCCGCGAATATCCGCATGAATGACGGGAACACTTATGCCCTGCTGAACCAGGCGATTGCCGCGATCACGACATCCGGAACTGCCACGCTGGAGACAGCACTGTTCAGGGTTCCGCAGGTCGTTTGCTATAAGGGGAACAGGATTTCGTTTGAACTTGCCAAAAGACTGGTCCGGGTACCTTTCATTTCACTCGTAAACCTGATTGCAGGCAGGGAAGTGGTTCGGGAACTGATCCAGTCAGATCTTCATGAGCAGTCGCTCAACCGGGAATTTTCCGAGATCCTGACCGGAAGCAAAAGGGATGAACAGGTCCGGGCATATGAGCTCATCCATGAAAAATTGACACATCATGGATCTCCGCCTGAAGAAGTTGCCAAAGAAATCATTCATTATCTTGAATCCCGATAAAATCCCTTTCCATGTTTAGTAGCAAAATCAGTCAACACACAGAAACAATGCGCAGCCTTGCTTCCGAAACCGGGTTCAGCTTTGAACTTCGGGACGATTCAGGCACAAAGGCATTCCTGGAAAATTTCAAGCTTTTCAAACGCGGGATAAGGAAGAAAATACAGAATGTCGTACGCAGAAGGGATCCCTCCACCTTTGAAGAGACTATTTTGTTTGATTACCAGTATACGATCAGTTCAGGGAATTCTTCCCGCACATTTTATCAAACGGTGTATATGGTATATAGCAAAACTTTTGCCCTGCCACATTTTTATATGGTACCTGAAAAATGGTATCACGCGTTGGGAAAGGTCTTTGGCATAGACGACATTGATTTTGTTGCCTATCCCCGTTTTTCAAAGCAATACTATCTGAAAGGAGACGATACTGAATTCATCCAGCATACATTCAACCAGGAGAAGATCCTTGACTTGTTTGGAAAAGAAAAGGGCTATTCACTTGAAGGATGCAACTATGTATTCATCCTCTACCGACATAACAAATTGCTATCCATGAAGCAAATCAGGCAAATGATCAGGATCGGCGAAAAAGTTTCACACGTTTTCGTAATGAAGGGACAGCTCTGGCTGGCAAATCACAGCCGCATCCTGAAAGAAGAGGAGTAACTGGGTTGCCTGCTCCTGTCTATTCTTCAACTTCAGATTTGACGCGCTTGATCACGGTCTCGGGCATTTTGCCATCAATGATCTCCTGAACCTCTTCCAGCGTCATTTCTTTTGCCTGCTCGCTTGTGATCCGGTTTCCATCGATCTTCGGAATTGAAATGGACTTTCTTCCCTTTCGGATGAAAGGTCCCCACCTGCCATTTTCAATACTGATCTTTTGCTTCTCGAAAACCTTGATATAACGGTTCGCTTCCTTTTCGGCTTTTGCCTTGATCAGGGCAAACATGTCTTCACGGGATATCGTATCTGGATCGTATTTTTTCGGTATATTGATATACATCCCGTTCCATTTGAAGAAAGGACCGAATCTGCCCTTGCCCTTTGTCACAGGTTTGCCCTCATATTCTGCAATGGGTCGTGTCTCATCGAGCTTTGCCTCAATCCATTCCCGGGCCTGCTCCATGGTCACTTCCATCGGATCAGTCCCCCTTGGGATGGAAACAAACAGGTCACCGAATTTCACATATGGACCATATCTTCCAATTCCAATCGAAACCTCCTCATCCTTGTAGGTCCCGAGGGATTTTGGCAACTTGAACAATTCCATCGCCTCCTCATAGGTGATTGTATCCATTGACTGGCCGGGCTGAAGGTTTGCAAACCTGGGTTTCCCGTCCTCCCCGACCTCTTCACGGGTCCCGATCTGTACCACAGGTCCGTACCTTGTAATCTGGACGAGTACAGTATGACCTGTTTCCGGGTCTATGCCAAGGTCTCGCCTTCCACGTTCGCGACCGGCATTTTCCTTTGTGTCCTCCACTTTTTCATGAAATGGATTGTAGAAAGCCTCGAGCATTTCATGCCATTCCATCTGTCCGTCCGCGATCGAGTCGAAACGTTCCTCGATATTGGCCGTGAAGCCGTAATCCATAATCTCCTTGAAGTGCTTATCAAGAAAATCAGTTACCAGCATACCCATATCTGTGGGATACAGCCGATTGCTTGTCGATCCTGTTATTTCCGTCTCGATTTCCTTTTTGATAGCATCATTCTTCAAGGTAAGCACATGGTAGGATCTTTCTTCACCCTCACGGCTATCTTTGACCACATACCCACGGCCGGGTTCCATTATTTTCGTAATGGTCGGGGCATAGGTAGATGGACGCCCGATCCCCAGTTCTTCCAGTTTTTTGACCAGACCAGCTTCCGTATACCTTGCCGGTGGTCGCGTAAAACGCTGGATCGCCTGCATTTCGCCCAGGGAAAGTGTTTGTCCCTTTTCCATGGGAGGCAGTTCGTTCTTTCCGTTTTCATCCTCCTGGTCATCATCAACGGACTCTAAATAGACCTTGAGGAACCCATCAAATTTGAGCACTTCACCTTTCGCCAATAAATGATCGTCAGGAAGGGTACTGATCCCGATCCGGACACTGGTCCTTTCAAACTGTGCATTGGCCATCTGGGAAGCCACGGTGCGCTTCCAGATCAACTCATACAACCGTTGTTCGTCCGACCCGCCAGGCACGGTTTTCCTGTCAGCATATGTCGGTCTGATGGCTTCATGCGCTTCCTGGGCAGATGCCTTCTTTGTGGCGTATTGTCTTGAATGGAGGTATTTTTCGCTGTAGCTGTCTCTGATCACGCCCGCAATACTTTCGATTGCAGTCTGGCTGAGACTCGTGGAATCCGTACGCATGTAGGAAATATGACCTGCTTCATACAGGCGCTGCGCCGCACTCATCGTCCTGCGCACAGCAAACCCTAGTTTCCTGCTGGCTTCCTGTTGCAAGGTAGATGTGGTAAACGGTGCAGCCGGCTTGCGCTGGGATGGTTTGACCTCGATGTCCTCCACGGTGTATGTAGCACCAATAGCCCGCTCAAGGAACTTCTCAGCATCCTCCAGGTTATCGAGCCTTGACGGTAATTCTGCTTTGAACCTGATCGTACGTCCCAGATCGTCCTTGCCTGTGAAGAAAGCCACCACCCTGAAAAACGGAGCAGGCTCAAATGCCTGGATCTCGCGCTCCCGATCAACGATCAGTTTTACAGCAACAGATTGCACCCTGCCTGCAGACAGTTTGCCTTTCACCTTTCTCCAGAGGATTTCGGATAATTCAAATCCAACAAGCCTGTCCAGGATCCGCCGTGCCTGCTGGGCATTCACGAGGTTCTGGTCCACATGGCGAGGATTTTCAATCGCTTTCAGAATGGCAGGTTTTGTGATCTCCCGGAAGACGATCCGCTTGGTTTCCTCTTCATCGAGTCCGAGTACCTGGCACAAGTGCCAGCTGATCGCCTCCCCTTCGCGGTCCTCATCAGTAGCGAGCCATACTTCATCGACCTTTTTCACCCATTCCCTGAGTTCCTTAACGACTTTCTTCTTGTCGGGTGTGATGATATACTTTGGAGTGAAATTTTGCGCTACATCAACGCCTTTCTGACCTTTGTCAAGATCCCTGACGTGCCCGAAACTGGACCTTACGGTGAAATCTTTTCCTAAATATCTTTCTATGGTCTTCGCTTTGGCAGGTGACTCAACAATCAGCAGATTTCTTGGCATCTCAATCCTTTATTATATGTGTTTCTATGCTCGAATGTGTCTGCAAAAGTAAAAATTTTGAAACATCACTGATTTTTATCCACCGGTTTGTCTGTTTTGATCACCTTCTTTCTTTTTTCGCGTTCCAGGGCTTCCTGTTCCCTCTTTTCCTGGAAAACCCTGATCTGGTTCTCCACATCCAGGGGGAGGTCATTCAGTTTCCTGTGCCAACTGACAATGATAAACCTGGCCATATCATCGGGAAAGGACAAGCCTGCTTCCTTTAATGTGTGGGAAAGCCTGGAGCCCTCGTAAAACCCCCAATTCAGAATAATCCACCTTCCAAGGCTGAAATGCAGTTTTATGGCAATCGTATCTTCCGGGGCGTTTTTGAACTTCTCGATCATGTCCGGATCAGTGAGCCTTTCCAGCTCGTTCATCGCATCCCACAGATCAACAGGGATATATACGCCGTCCAGGACTTCCTGCTTTATCCTTTCCTGATATTGCTTGTCGAAAGCTTTTTTGTCCGTGATGATTTCCTGGCTGATACAATGGAAAGAAACCAGGAAGACCAGGCCGGCAAACAGCATTGTTCTTTTTGTCATTTCATTCAGTTTTCAGTTCACATAACCAACAACCGGGTTGTTTTTGGAGATTCCCGGTAAACTTTAACAATATTTTCTCAATTTTCGTGTGTGAATTTCAGGATTGGCCTCATCGAGTTCATACTCATCCAGTTGATCGTGTATACGGCGATCTGGATGCTATCAGAATACATCGGCTTTTTCATCACCCTCACTTTCCCGGTGCTGGTCACGGCCGTGCTTCTGATCTCTCTCATTGCGGAATGGATTGAACCTTCCCGTGTACCCAGGCTTTTCTTTAAATTCCTTTTTGCTGCCATCCTCACACCCTTGATCGTACTGGCTTTTTTCACAGCATTACATAATGGACACTGGGGATGGATGGATCAACTTTGATTGTTGGGTCCGCACAGTCAGTTCCCTTCAAAATGCCTGCGCGCATTCCTGAAAAAGTTATCCTGCATGCGCGTGCCGCCAATATAATCGGAGCCTTCGATCTGGTTGGGTGCCGAACCATAAAGGACAATTTCCCAGCGCGGATTGCTTCGTTCTCCGATGGCTGTGCTATGCAACAGGAGGAAGTCATTATCTGCAAGTGAAGGGTTATAGAACAGGAAGCGTACATTGGCCTGGTGCGTGGCTTCGAACTGGTTGTAGTACCAGATCTCATAGGGCGGTGCGCTGGGTTCATCGAGCACCGTGATCACATCATCCGGCCTGCCATATTTGAGGTAAATATGCCCCCTGTCCGTCTCAAAACCATAGCCAAAACCACTTTGGTACATTTTGTCGATGGCACGCGCCACATTCATGTATGCATGAAATACAGCTTGCGGTTGAACCATGTCCCTGGATGACCAGTACCTGTGCAGAAAGAATCGTTTGCTTTCATCAGAGCCCTGTTTGATCACATAGTTGAGTACTTCATTGTCGATGCTTGAGACGACTGGAGCAATGGCACGCAGGCAGTAATCCAATGAATCCTGGGGGATTTGCTGTGTGAAGCTGTTTGACAAGGTAGACCTGGCGGTCTCACCAAATGCCTGGACGTCCCGCTCGGGGTTGCTTCTCTGGAACCGGCACTCCTCCAGGGATAAAAGGTCCCGCTTGCTGTCATGGATACTTACCTTCAGGAGATAATTGCCGGACGGGAGGTCACGGATATCAACCTGTTTCAGCAAAGCAAAAGCGGGTTCCTGCTTCAGCATCTTGTGCGTCTCAAGGATCGCCGTTTCCGGATCCTCCAGTGTGGAAACGGAAACAGTGCAATAATAACGGTCATCCTGGAGCTGGTCAAGGCCATAGATCTCATGATACACGATCAGCTGGTCCAGATCCCTGTGGTAGAAATCGAAAGGAAGTGGCTCCATGTATATCCCGTTCTTCACCATCTGCTCATTCTCTCCACTCTTTTTTACAGCAGATAAAAGCTGGACATCTGATTGTTCGAGTCCGGTTCCGGTAAACACAGCAGAGATCTCCCCTGTCAGTGTGGATGTATTCAGTGTGTCAGCGAGGTCGCGAAAGGTATATGTCACCCGGTACATCCCGGTATCCACAGCATAACGCCTCACATCCAGGAAGTCATTGACTTCCTGGCCAAGCGGGCTGTTCAGGATATACTTATCCGCAAGGACGATCTCGCCCTTCCTTGCACAGGTCATCAGCACCTCCACCCTGCCCTGTTGCATACTATCCACATAAAATGGAGCGATACTCTTACCGATGATATACAGGGACATTTCAAGATAGGGCTGTTCAGGGCCCTTGAAGGCATGCATCTGGAGGCTGACATCAATGGAAAGGCCGAGACGGACGATCAGCAATAAGCCGAATATGAGGATGATGTGCCTGTACCCATGCATTTACTTCGTATTTGATTCCTTGTGCAGAAAGAAATGAAATGGATATCCTTTTATCTCCACAGAAAGGTGCAGGCTGTCCGGATCAATATATTCGATCTGGTACTGCCTTCTCTCCTTCCCGATCAAAATATTGTGATTCTTCAATACATAGTTATTTCTCATCTCCTCCCCCATAAAATTTGTCTCAAGCACATCGTCAGAAAATTTGAAATATGCCCCGTTGAGCGTCTCGGTTGCCCGGCCATCGCGGGTTGCCCCGACGACAACCCAGTTATCTATCAAATCAGACTTTTCCGGCTTGTCTGATGACGCACAGGCCAAAAAAAAAGTCAGGAAGACACATACACATAATACATGCAAGAATTCTCTCATATTTCTGTTCAGCAAGTTGATATGGCTCTTGCCATAAATCTACAAAATCCTTTCATTCATTGACCTTGCTCAAGCGTCAGCAGCGTGATCTCTGGAAGGATCCCCACCCGGCCGGGATAACCGAGGTAACCGAATCCACGATTCACATACAAATACTGCTTGCCTGTCTTATACAAACCGGCCCATTGGCGATACACATATTGGATCGGGCTCCACCTGATCCTGTCATTGATCTCAAACCCGAACTGAAAACCATGGGTGTGCCCCGACAGGGTAAGGTCGACATAGGGATATTTATCCGTGATTTCATCATCCCAGTGTGTCGGATCGTGAGAAAGCAGGATATTGAAGTCTGCATTCTGAAATCCTTCAGTCGCTTTTTTCATATCGCCATATTTGGCAAAACGAGGATGTGCAGAGTAATTCTCCACACCGATGACACCCACTTCAGCCGTTTCAACAGGGATTTTCCTGAATTCGTTCAACAAGAGTTCCCAGCCCATCTTGCGGTGCTTGTCACACAGTTTCTTCAGGTTTTCCCGCTTTGCATCCATATTTTTCCAGGCTACGTAATCCCCGTAATCGTGGTTGCCCAGGACTGAATAAACACCATACCGTGCCCTGAGGTCCTTGAAGATGTCCATGTAGGGATCGATCTCCTCGGCAATGTGGTTTACCAGGTCACCCGTAAAGAAAATGAAATCAGGGTTGAGCGCATTGATCTTTTCGATCGCCCTTGTGATGGGTTGCCCCTTCCTGAAACTCCCTGAGTGGATATCAGAGATCTGAACGATACGGAGCCCATGAAGTGGCTCCGGCAGGCCGTTGACAGGCACATTCACCTGCCTCACCTGATACCTGTGCGGATTCCTGACCATGCCATAGACGAGCAGGATAAACAGGATCAATCCTACCAGAAGTCCACCACCTGAAACAACAAGCGTACGATCCATGCTGAATTCCCATCCGCCAATGACCTGCAGGATCCAGTATATCAACCGCCTCAGGTCATCAAGCAGCAAAAGAACAGAAGTAACCACCTTGGCAATATAAGACCCGATCACTGTGGCAAATACCCGGTCCTTGGATTGCTGAGTAAAGCGCTTCGGCCTTTTCTGAAAACCGAAAAGGATATAGATCATCGCAAACAGGGAGAGTGCGACAAAAAGGGACAGGATGATCATGCTGTATTCTGCGGGAACACCCAACAATTGCAGGACATCCCTGATCGTAAAGGCAAGATAGGCATCAAGGGCGATGATGAGAAACAGAAGGACAAAGATCATCGGATTATCTTCGACTATATAAACACAACACCATAACGAATTTCAAAGTTACATGTTCACAGACATTTATAGGCAAAATGTATCTTGCCCAGGATAAAAGAGTAAACTTGAAGAATTTCATATTGATCACGGGGGTTTCGTCCGGAATAGGCCATGAATGTGCAAAATTCATGCTGGGGAAAGGATATCATGTATTCGGGAGTATCCGGACAGACAAAGATGCCACCAGATTGAGGGAGGAACTGGGCGAGGCTTTTCACCCGCTCATCTTTGACCTGACTGACCACAAGGCTGTTTGCGATGCAGCAGAAGAAGCGAAGGGGATCCTCCGGGACGGAAGGCTTGTTGCCATCGTCAATAATGCCGGGATTGCCGTGACCGGTCCACTACTGCATATCGATATGACGGAAGTCGCACACCAGCTGGATGTCAATGTCCTGGGCACATTGAAGGTCATCCAGGCATTCTTTCCATTATTCAGGCCCGGAACAGAACCGGGTGTCAGGAAGCGGATCATTCAGGTTGGATCCGTATCCGGTCTGATCGCAAGCCCGTTTCTTGGGCCCTATGCAATGTCCAAGTTTGCCCTGGAAGCCATGACGGACAGCCTTCGGCGCGAGTGTATGCTCTACCCGGATATTGACGTGGTCATCCTTGAACCAGCTAGTATCGAAACACCAATCTGGGACAAGACTCTGTCTGCAGAGCAGACATATGAGGATACGGACTACGGATGGATCTTCCGGCAAAAGGATGCCTACATCAGAAAGCAGAGGGAACACTTCCTTTCCCCGCAGATTCTTGTCGAAGCAATTTACCGAATGGTCACAATCGGCTCTGTTCCCACCAGGAAAGTAATTGCACGCCAGAAATGGCTCTATACAGTTTTTCGAAAATGGCTGCCGGACAGGTATGCTGATAAATTGATCACCCGTGCATTCAACTTTGAAAAGTAATCCCGGATCATGAAGAAAAGTTTTTCATTCATCCTGTTCATCCTTTTTTCCGCCATGCTGATGGCCCAGCGGCATTTCCCGCCTGCCGATTCACTGAGGGGGAGTTTGAGGCCACAGAGAACATGTTATGATGTGACCTACTATGACCTGGACCTTGAGGTTGACCTGGACAAAAGGTCGATATCCGGCAAATGCCTCATTCGGTTCAATGTCGTGGAAGCAACACAGGAAATCCAGGTAGACCTGTTTGAGAACATGCCCGTCCATGCCATCACCCTGAATGGTTCGGATTGCACCTATGAACGGGTGCACAATGCCATTTTCATCAAAACAACGCCATTGAGGCCCGGTGCATCAGCAGACTTGGCCATTACCTATTCCGGCAAACCAAAAACTGCCCGGATGCCTCCGTGGGACGGCGGATTTATATGGGATACCGACCCGAACGGCAAACCCTGGGTAGGTGTGGCTTGCGAAGGTATCGGTGCTTCCCTGTGGTGGCCGAACAAGGATCACCTGAGTGATGAACCGGATTCAATGAGCATTCGTGTTACGGTTCCGGATCACCTGTTTTGCGTTTCAAACGGCAACCTCAGGCAGGTTGCCCCGGCAGGCAGGAACAGGAAAAAGTATTCCTGGCATGTACAATATCCGATCAACAACTACAACGTCACGATCAATATCGGGGACTATGCAAACTTCTCCGACACTTATTATTCCAAAACGGGAGATTCTCTTGACCTGTCATATTATGTACTCAGGGACAATGTCGCAAAAGCGAGATCCCATTTCAGGCAGGTGCATGGTGTACTGGAGGCTTTTGAATACTATTTTGGTAAATACCCCTTTTGGGACGACGGCTTTTGCCTGGTGGAAACCCCCTACCTTGGAATGGAGCATCAAAGTGCGATCGCATACGGGAACAAATATCAAAGGGGATACCTGGGAGGGATGATCCCGCGTGAGTTCGATTTTGACTATATCATTGTCCATGAAGCCGGCCATGAGTATTGGGGAAACTGTATCAGCGCCTCGGATCTCGCAGAATTGTGGATACACGAATCTTTCACAACCTACATGGAGTCCCTGTACGTCGAATACCTGCATGGCAAGGAAGCAGCTGAGAGGTATTTGCGGTCGCAGAAAAATTTCATATTGAACCGGGAACCGATAATCGGCCCCCACGGTGTGAACCATTATACATACATGAGCAGTGATCATTATTATAAAGGTGCCTGGGTCCTGCACACATTGAGGATGGCGATTGAAAATGATGAAAAATGGTTCAGCATGTTACGCAGTTTGTACCAGACACACGCGTGTTCCGTCGTGCAAACCGAAGATATCCTCGGTTTTTTCGAGGAAGAAAGCGAACTGAAACTCCAGCCTTTTTTCAGGCAATACCTGTATACAGCCCAAATTCCTGTCCTGAGATACCAATTCAGCCAGGAAGGAAGGGAGACGATAATCACGTACTATTGGGAGAATGTCGTGGATGGTTTTGAATTCCCATTTTTCATTGGCAATGGGCAGGTGGAAATCAAACTGGAGGCATCTTCAACGCTGAGGAAATCTGAACTCCCGTTCCATGAGTCCACGGATGTCAAGGTAATTGCAGACAAAGGATATTACAGGGTCAAGGCAGGAACCCCGGCATTAAAAACAAAATGAGCCGGCAAGCACTTGCTTACCGGCTCGGTATGTATCATTTTCGGGATCTAGTCTAATTCCTGAAGTACTTCCTTTCCTTGATCCTCGCTTTCTTGCCGACCAGGTTCCTCAGGTAGTAGAGTTTTGCCCGTCGCACCTTTCCTTTTTTCAGGACCTTGATCTCTACAATATTCGGGCTGGAGAAAGGAAAGATCCGTTCAACGCCCACCCCGTTGGATACCTTTCTCACTGTAAAGGTTTTTGTGCCACCTTCACCGTTGATCTGGATCACGTTTCCACGGAAATCCTGGATCCTTTCTTTGGCACCTTCAACGATTTTATAACTGACCACGATATTGTCACCCGCCTGGAATTTCGGGTAATCCAGTTCCCGGGACAATTGCTCGTGTACAAATTTTACAGCATCCATGATAATTCAATTTTAGCGGGTGCAAAGATATATGAATTATTTTGAAACGGATATAATTTTATCAAAAAGTATCATCCATCGGCCTTACCTGACAAGGGTCGCAAATTCCTTCAATTCTACGGCCTCATTCCGTGGGCCCCTGAAGGTGACCTTGGCTACATACACGCCAACGGGCAAGGGTTCACCTGTATTTTGCTTCTGGCCATTCCATCCTTCCTCCGGGTTGTTCGTTTCAAAGACCTTTTCACCCCAACGTGACCAGATCGTCATCTCAAACTGGCTGATCCCATCAAAGAACCCCGCCGCCTTGTAGACATCATTCTTTCCATCATTGTTGGGTGTAAATGCATTCGGGAGAAAATACCTGTACTGGGGCTCGATATCGATCTGTGCAAATGCGGTATCCGTGCAGCCATTCTGGTGAAACACGACCAGTTTCACATCCTTGACCCCTGTATCCCGAAACATGTAGGAAGGATCTTCCTCAAATGAAAAAGCCTCTCCATTGAAATCCCATTGCCAGGAAACCTCTCGCTCGGACAGGTTGGTGAAGAAAATTTCTGATTCGAAGCGATTGGGGTTTTCAGGCGTATAGGAAAACCCCGCTTCGGGCGAATCGCGGACAGTAATCCAGTTCGGGAAAGAAGCGCTCGTAAAGCAGCCGATCGGTGATGTGATGTCCACGCTCACGGAATAAATGCCCGGATCCTGGTATTGATGGACAGGACTGACATCAAATCCGGCGTTCCCGTCTCCAAAATCCCAGAAAATATCATATGTCGAATCTACAGGCACAGACAGGTTTCTGAAAGTGACAGAAGCAGGCACACACCCATTGAAGGTGGAAGGCTCAACAATGATCAATGGTGGAACCGGGTAATAAGGGATTGTCCTCATCATCGTATCCCTGCATGCATTGATGTCCACCACTTCGAGCTGGACATTCATATCCCCCGGTATCCTGTACAGGTGGTTGGGATTCCGTAAAATGGAGCTGTCCCCATCACCAAAGGACCAGTTCCAGTCCGTCATCTGGTTGCTGCCCGTGACAGACAGGTCAGTGAACGCTACAGGGCCAGCAATGCAGGTGTCATAGGCAAACTCGAAATCCGCGTTAATGGCCGGGAATACATTGACGCTGATCGTGGCTGAATCAGCACATTCTGTTCCCTCATTTAACACCATACTCCCGGTATATGTCCCCAGGCCCGGAAATGTCACTTCCACATCGCGCGTACTGTAGGTTTGCATTTGCCCATTGATATCAAACATCCATTCATAGGACACGATATTCGATTCAAGCTGGCTGAGGTTATTGAACTGGATCGTGTTTTCGCCACAGGAATTGATCACAAAATTCTGCCCGTTGACAACGGCATCAGCCTCAATGGTTGCATTTACAGCAGGTTCACAGCCTATCACATTGAACTGGAAATCCCTGCGCAGTTCTGACAGGAGGATCCCATTGCGGTATTCCTTTACGCATACACCTACAACAAAACGACCTTGTATTGTCGGAATCCCGGTGATCAGCCCGGTGGCCTGGCTGATCCGGACGACTGGACTGCCTCCGAGCGGAGCTGACGGAGAGTACTGCGGACCGACAAATACGACTTCCTGGTATGGCGGAGGGCATCTTGCCGGATCTGGCATGATCCCGTCACAGCCAAATCCGTCCCCCGGATTATCCACAGTCCCGACAGGCCCTCCGCCCTGGAGCGGCGCACAAAATTCATAGACCAGCAGATCCCCTTCAGGGTCCGTTGCAGAATGATCAAACGCGATCGGTTCATTTACGCAAATTGCGATGGGCGGGAAATCATCGAAGGTGGGACTGGTGTTGCATTGCGTCTGGGCCTCGGCAGTGATCTCAACGGTGTAGGTAGCACCCGTATCCTGCGGGTCGATAATGTTGTTAATTGTGTTATTCCGGCAACAACGCTGCCAGCTGATAAAATAACTCCCTTCGATTACCGGCAGGTTTCTGATGTCGAAAAAATAGGTCCCTTCCTGGACGCATATGGTCTGGGAAAGAATGAAGCACGGGTTATCATCTACCGGTATAAAATCCATCCTGGATAAATCGACTGGAAACTCCCTGACCAGGCTGTAGATGCCGTTGACAAGTGCGTACACGCCAATCGGTGCCGGGTTGTCAAATTGGGCACCTGAGTCACCACAATCACGGTATACTTTCATCACCAGTTCATAGTTCATGGTATTGGGTGTCAACCCTGGACCGGTACATGTATATGTGATCTCTCCACCAATGATATGACGGGCCGAGGCAAATGAAACGCCCAGGAGAAGGAAAATCCAGATGAGTGGATATTTTATCATTTTGATGATCAACATAAAGACATCTACATGGTTTCCGCTGGCTGCAAATAAATGGTATTTGTGTCAAATAGACAGCGACATAACGTCCGGACCGGTGTAAAATAGATAACTAAACAAGGAATTTTGCATTTTTGATGTCAAAATGGAGGTTTACCCACACCGCCTATGATTTATGTCCAGGACAATATCGAAGAGATCTGCCAACTTCTGCAAGCAGGAAAAGTGATCCTCTTCCCCACGGACACAGTTTGGGGTATCGGATGTGATGCCACAAGCGAAGAGGGTATTCATAAGCTATTCAGGATCAAGGAAAATGTTCCTTCCGAGCCACTGACCGTCCTCGTAGACGGCATTGTTATGCTCAGGAAATATGTGGAGGAAATACATCCGCGGATTGAAACCCTCCTGACCCTCCATGAGCGCCCCCTGACGATCGTCTATCCGCAAACAAAGAACCTGCCGGATATCCTGATGGAAGGAAGTTTTGCTGTCGGTATGCGGATCGTCCGGGATCCATTCTGCAGTGAACTGATCACCTCATTAGGCAACCCTTTGGTGGCTCTTGGTGCAAGTCAAACAGATGCACCGGCCCCGGGACATTTTGGTGAGGTCTCATCGGAAATCATCAGGGCTGTTGACTACGTGGTAAAACACAGGCAGGAAGACAGGAATCCGGGCGAACCCTCGGTCATCGCGACCTATGATGATGATGGGCAACTTGAATTTATCCGTTCATGACCAGCCAACAGTGTTGTTGATCAAACTAATGGAGTTGTTCTGAATACAATATTTCACTCTTGAGAATCTCAACAGCTTTCATTGTGACAGGATCCGATTTCGCCATTTCCCTGTACCAATGCGCTGCACCAAACTGAAAGGACAGGATCTGGGCTCTCAGGAGGCCCGGCAGGTCTGCCCTGGAGGCAAATTTCTCTACATCAAACCGTTCTTTTTCAGTTCCATCCAGAACAAATTCACTAAAGCCGGAAACGAGTTTTTCATCGGATGGCAGTTTGGCGCGATACGCAATGATCACGGAATCTGAATCCATTGATCCCGGTTCAAGGAATGACAGGGCATACCTTGTCATTGCCCGATAGAGCAAACCTGCTTCGGGGTCCCTCCAATCAATGGGGTTCTTTTCTACAATGTCTGGCTCAATCCCGCCTTCCCCATAGACCACCCTGCCATTGTCGGTATAAAACTGTGTCGAATCTGACGATACGGCAATCGACTTGTCCATATGATAATTGAAATAACTGGTATCACTACCCGTCATGTATGGCCTCTGGATCAATCTGCCTGAGGGCGTATAGTACCTGGCCACCGTCAGGCGGAGGGCACCCCCGTTACTCAATTTGTATTGTTCCTGTACCAATCCCTTTCCAAAACTTTGAGCTCCGATAATGATCCCCCTGTCGTGATCCTGGATCGCCCCGGCTACAATTTCACTGGCAGATGCAGAACCCTCGTCAATCAGAACCGTCACCTTGTTCACCTTGAAAAAAGGATTGCCTGTCGTCTTGTACTCAGTTCGCTTGCTATGCTCACCTTCCGTGTATACGATGAGCTTGTTCCTTTCCTCAAACAACTGGGAAAGGATATTCACAGCCTCCTGCAGGTATCCCCCGGGATTCTGCCTGACATCGATGATCAGGTCCTCCATCCCTTCCTGCTCAACAAGCTCTTCAAGGGCATCCATAAATTCCTTGTATGTCGTTGAACTGAACCTGTCGATCTTAATGTACCCAATCCTGTCCTCGACCATAAATGCGGCAGGCACACTGTGAATCGGAATGATGTCCCGTTCGACCTTGAATTCCAACTTCTGACGTCCTGGATTGCGCAGAACGGTGAGGTTGACAACGCTTCCTTTTTCACCCTTCAGCTTCCTGAGAACCGCCTGCTCCTTATCCATGGCACCAATCAGCGATGTATCGTTTGCTGCGATCAGCAGATCTCCAGATTTCAGGCCTGCTTTCATGGCCGGGCCGTCAGGGATCACATGGATAATGATCAACGTATCGTCAAACTGGTCAAATTCGATGCCGATCCCTTCAAAACTCCCCTTCATTTTCGCATCAAGATCAGCAACTTCCTCTGGTGGAAGGTAATTTGAATGGGGGTCAAGCTCTGTGAGTACTGCATTGATGGCCTTTTCCACCAGCGCATCCGAGTCCACATCGTCGACGTACCTCGTTTCTATGAATTTCACCAATTCTTCGATGCGGTCACCTGCGAGGGATTGTTCCTTGTCAATACGAGCCAGGAAACCCGGTTTTGAATGCGTGGATGCCATTTTCTGGCCCGCAATCATCCCCAGGACGACCATGATCGACAGGAGCAATGGTTCCCAAATTTTATATTTACCCAATCCGGTGGATCTCTTTTCACTCATTGGTCAGTGCCTTGATCCGGCCATGCAAAAATAAGGAATGGAGCAGGTATCGATATGACAACCGCTTTTTTTCTGACTGGCCATTGATTTTCGTAGACAAACGATTTTTCCTAACTTAAAGTTTTAAACCATTGAGTCATGCAGGACAAATTGGATGAGCTCGATTATCAGATTTTGCGTATCCTGATGCAGGATGCCAAGGTTCCATTTACGGATATTGCCAAAAAACTGTTCGTATCGAGTGGAACGGTGCATGTGCGGATGCGCAAGCTTGAATCCATGGGCATTGTCACCGGCTCACAGATCCTGGTTGATTACAGCAAACTGGGCTACGATATCGTCGCCTTCCTGGGAATCTACCTTGAGAAAAGTTCTTTGTACAACAAGGTGATTGAAGAACTACGAAAGATCAAAGAAGTCGTCGGGGCGAATTACACGACAGGTTCGTACAGCATTTTCGCGAAAATCGTCTGCAAGGATACCGAACACCTTCGCGATGTCATCAGCCACGGCATTCAGGAAATCCAGGGCATCCAGCGTACGGAGACGTTTATCTCCCTGCATGAAAGCATTGACAGGCCTGTCGAGATTGAAATGGATGACCCGGCTAAGCCCCCAAATAATGCTTGAGGAGTTTCGACCTTGAGGCAGACCTGAGTTTGTTGATTGCCTTGTCTTTGATCTGGCGAACCCTTTCCCGGGTCAGGCCGAATTTTTCACCAATATCCTCCAGTGACATTGGATGTTCCACACCAATGCCGAAATACAGCTTGATCACATCACATTGCCTTTCAGTGAGCGTATTGAGGGACCTTTCGATCTCACGCCGCAGTGATTCGCTGTATTCAAGAGATGCATCCGTTTCCGGCGTGTTTGCATTTTCAAGCACATCGAGGAGGGAATTATCCTCACCTTCAACAAAGGGCGCATCCATGGAGACATGTCGGGCCGCGACCCCAAGGGTTGTTTCAACTTCCTCCGTTGTGATATCGAGCAGCTCGGCCAATTCATCGGCAGAAGGCTCCCGCTCGTATTCCTGCTCCAGCTCGGAAAAGGCACGGTTGATCTTGTTGAGCGAACCTACCTTGTTCAGCGGCAGCCGGACAATCCTGGATTGCTCCGCAAGGGCCTGCAAGATGGATTGCCTGATCCACCATACGGCATACGAAATGAATTTGAATCCCCTCGTTTCATCGAACCGCTGGGCAGCCTTGATCAAACCCAGGTTCCCTTCATTGATCAGGTCACTGAGTGAGAGTCCCTGGTTCTGATATTGCTTTGCAACGGAGACCACAAAACGCAGGTTGGCCTTTGTCAGCTTTTCCAGCGCTAGTTGATCCCCTTGTTTGATCCGTTTTGCCAGGTCCACTTCCTCTTCAGGTGTCAGCAAGTCTACCTTCCCGATTTCCTGAAGGTATTTTTCAAGTGACTGACTTTCCCGGTTGGTAATGGACTTGGTAATTTTTAACTGCCTCATTCAGTTTTCAAATTTTATCTGGAGAAAAGTATCAAAACTGGGTCCAAAAATAGATGATCTAAATGAAATGAAAAACCTTTGTCGTATACAAAATGAATGTTCCCTCCCTTTCGACTGGGCGATATGGGCAAGCTGGTTTCTTTATTTCAATCCAACCTCTATAAAAAAAGTTCATTTTTTTTGATAAATGGAATTTTTATTCTTTATTGAGCCCTTAGTAAATGGGCGCGCTTAGAGTTGAAAAGCAGCGCTTCTTAAGCGGAATTACATTGATTATGAAGAGAGTATCGTTTGACATGGAGTTTATTTTCAGGGCTTCTCCGGCGATCGTGTACAAGTTTCTGACAACCCCTGCATGCCTGATCAGGTGGTTCAGCGAAGCAGTTGACATAGAAAATGACATCTTTACTTTCGAGTGGGATGGTTCAGAGGAGGTGGCCGAGCTTGTGGATGATATTGAAGAGGAAAGGCTCCGTTTCAAGTGGGAAGATGCCGCAGAAAATGAATACCTGGAGTTCAGGATGTACAAATCACCGGTCACCGGTGAGACTGTCCTGGAGATCACAGACTTTGCGGATGAGGATGAAGTGAATGATCAAAAACAGCTTTGGGAAAACCAGATGGCGATCCTGAAACATGAAATGGGTGGCTAACCAGCATCCTCCCCAAAACCTGCCACACCCGTCACCGTTGTATATTTAAATGAAAGTTTCTGGTCCGGATAAATATGCCTGAAGGCAGACTGGCACATCATCGTGGCCTCGTGGAATCCACACAGGATCAGTTTCAGCTTGCCCTCATATGTATTGATATCCCCGATGGCATAGATGCCGGGGACATTGGTACTGCAATCCATTGGATCCACAATGATCTGGTTCTTGTCGAGGTTTAATCCCCAGTCAGCAATCGGGCCAAGTTTTGGTGCGAGCCCGAACAACGGAATGAAAAAGTCAGCCTCAGTGGAAATTTCGCCTTCGTTCTTATGTGAGATCATCACATGGGATAACGATCCGTTCCCCTGCAGGCCGGTCACCTGGGCTTCCGTGATCACATTCACCTGGCCGTTGCTCCCCATCTCCATGACTTTCTCCACCGAATCCAGGGCACCCCGGAAAGAAGACCGCCGATGCACCAGGGTGACAGAATCTGCGATTTCCCCAAGGATGATCGTCCAGTCAAGTGCACTGTCCCCTCCCCCGGCGATCACCAGTTTTTTGCCGGCATACTTTTGCGGGTCCTTTACGATATAATCAACCCCGTGATCTTCAAATTCCACAATATTCGGGATCGGGGGTTTTCGCGGTTCAAAACAACCCAGGCCACCGGCTATTGCAATCACAGGCGCCTTGATCTTTGTCCCCCTTGAAGTAGTGACGATAAAATGATCGTTGGCATCTCTCTCGATCACCTCTGCCCTTTCTCCCAACGTAAATTCAGGCTGAAAAGGGGCGATCTGCTCCATCAGTTTATCGACCAGTTCTCCCGCCATGATTGAAGGATATCCCGGAATATCGTAAATCGGCTTTTTGGGGTAGATCTCTGTAAGCTGGCCGCCGGGTTGCCCCAGCACATCGATCAGATGGCATTTGAGCTTCAGAAGGCCTGCCTCGAAAACGGTGAACAAACCCGTTGGCCCGGCCCCGATGATGATGATATCAGTCTCTTTCATAGGTCGTCTTTCAAAACCGCCGCAAAGGTAAGG
>JARQTN010000252.1 GCA_029976695.1 Lewinellaceae bacterium | reverse complement strand
TGAAAGTAACCGGTGCGATATCCATCTTCTGCCTGGATGTGGTCAAGCTTGTCCGAATTGTTTGAGGCAGCAGCTGCGTCAAACACATGCATGATTTTTTCCTTCCGGGTCGGAAGGATTATCTTTCCGGCAATTTCATTTCAAAAGGGTAGATGTACTGAACATATGGAAAATTTAAGCACCCTCGAAATCTTTGCCGTCGTATTCACACTGATATGTGTCGCGCTGACGGTCGTGCGCAGTGTGTGGTGCTGGCCCATGGGCATGATCGGCGTGAGTGCCTATTTTTTCCTTTTTTATAAGAACCAGCTGTATGCAGATATGGGTTTGCAGGTGGTCTATTTTATCCAGAGTGCCTACGGATGGTATTTCTGGCTGTATGGAAAGAAGGAGGATGACGACAAGGTACCGATCCGCAGGCTTGAGGTGAGAGAACTGGTGGTGGCTTCTCTTTCAATTGTGCTTCTGATTACCGTTATTGGTTTTATTTCAGACCGCTACACAGATACGGATGTGGCGTATATCGATGCCACCGTAGCATCGGTGAGCCTTGTCGCAAATTTGCTGCTGGCCCGCAAGGTCCTCGACAACTGGGTGCTCTGGATCGCGGTTGACGTGATCTACGTCTTGCTTTTTACGTATAAAGAACTGTATCTTTCAGCCGGACTGTATGTGGTGTTTTTCTTCATGTCCATCGCCGGCCTCATCGGCTGGAGAAGAAAATGGCTGAAGCAAAAAGAAGAATTAGCCTATGCCTCCTGAAACTGAAATCCTCAAAAAGGTCGTCCTCACCGGCCCTGAATCCGTAGGGAAATCCTTCCTGGCTAAAGCTCTTGCCGATCATTACCATACTGAATTTGTGGAAGAATATGGACGATACTATGTGGAAAAATTCGGGACTGACTTTGACCTTCTCGACATTACACATATTGCTGCCGGGCAATTGCTCTATGAGGATGCTGCTGCTGAAAAGGCAAACGGATACCTCTTCTGTGATACGGACCTGATCCTGACAAAGGTATGGAGCGAGTTTGTCCTGGGTACCTGCCCGCAATGGATCGACCAGATAATCGAATCCCGTGATTATGACCTCTGGCTGCTGATGGACACCGACTGGACCTGGCATGAGGACGGGATACGGAAGTTTCCCGGGATCCGTGAGGACATGTTTGCGCGGATCAGGGAGATCCTTGAATCGCTCAACCGACCCTACACCATTATCAGGGGCAGCGGTACCGAACGGTTTTACTGTGCCCTGAAAGCAGTCGAGGCAATCGATTAAATGCTATTCATTTTTATCTCCAAACTTCTCTTTAAGTTCCTTTTCAGTCGAGTAGATCGGCATCAGGCAGAAAAACAGGATCACGACCATAGCTGTTACGATCGTAACCACGTTGTCGTCCAGTAAAAGGAACGGGATGGATGCAAGCCCCATGTACATGCCCACTTTCTGCATGACTTCCGCACTGTAGACCTGGGCGTGATCCCACGCCTCCTGCGAGGCTTTTGACCGCTTTGTCCGGTATCCCTTATAGCGATTAATCTTTTTCGGTGGGTTCCGCTTCAGGTATCTCCCCAGGAGGAGAAACGTCACGCCGACCAAAAGTACCGTGCTGAAACTAGCCATATGGATTTATTCAAATGGTTCCAAAGGATGCGCTTCCGGGACAAGGACATAAAGGTCAAAACCAAAGACAAGAGTTTTGAATGCTTCCGGTTGGTTTTTCATAGGCAGGTTACGCAATGGTCGCAGGTCAATCAAAATCCAGCCTTCCCGTGCGTCTTTTCTGCCTACTGCTTCAATGATCCGTGCATCGATTTCCCCTGTATTGTCAAAATCCTGGTTGCCAGACAACATATTATAGGCGCTCCCTTTTAGTGCGGAAAACCTGATGTGCATAGATTGGCTGCCTTTTGATTCCGCCAGTTCACTGATCAGGTTGCCCAGGTCGTAAATGTACGTGTATGAAAGGCCGCGGACAGAGTGGGTGGAACCAAACTTGAACATGACCTTTGGCAGGTCCCCATCCCGGAACATGGCTTCGTTATAGTAACGCATGAATGTGTCCTTCATCCAGCGCGAGCGGACCCTGTTGTTCTGGTAGTATGCACCATCATACCAGTGCTGGTAGATTTCCTTGCTTTCCTTCATCCCCGCGAGGATCCGCATGGCCTCAAAGTTCTTTTCCTCATGGAATGCTTCCTCCAGTTCCCTGAAATCGTCATCTGTCATCTTGCGCAGGTAGACGCTGCCAGGGTCGCGGTTTTGCATTGCCTCACCAAAGGCAGAGACAGACCGGTCGAAATGCTTCTTCGCAATGGCCCTTGCAGGTTCGGTTTTAGCCAGGTTCATTACTTCATGCAAAAGGAAACGTGTTGCTGCGACAAAAGTCTGGTCGAGGCCCCAGATCTTCCTGCCTTCCACGTCATTTTCCTGGACGATGGCTGCGAGGAATGAAAAGTCGTTTTGATTTCCGTAAAAAGGGATGGCAAGCGGATACCTTTTTTCAAATGCACGCAGGCTGTCGATTGGCTGGGCGGCAAGGTATTCCAGCTTTTGTGCGACCCACGGATCGGTCTCGATCGCAAAGTATTTGTACCCATGTTTTTTTCCGATCCGGTACATCCCTTCACTGAATTCCCCTACTTCCCGGATGCCATGCATTTCCCCGATGGTGACAAAATGGTGGTTTTGCACACCCTTCTCCAGCAACTGCACGCCATTGCCTTCAAGCTTGCCGTCATTGAATGTCACTTCAAACAAGTTGGACCTGAGGGTCTCAATGATCAGGCTGTCCTGGGAAGATAAAAGCCCAGGCAAGAGGATTATGAAGTGGATCAGGATAATTTTCATATCGACTTTGGGTATTATTCCGGGAACATCGATGCATCCAGCCGCGGGATGATTTTCAATGCATTTTTATAATAGACTTTCTTCAGGATTTCATCCGGGAGATCGAGTCCGTACATGCGCCAGAATGCGTGATATCTTTTATAGTAGGGAAAATACTCGTCGGCCGTTTCCAGCACCCTGAAATACGTGGCATATTCCTCCGGGTGATAGGCATCTTTCCCGAAGACAATGCGGTCCTGGTATTTTTCAAAAAATTGCCGGGCCCGCCTGGGCTGCCTGCCCAACTCTGCTATGATGGCACCTGTTTCCACATACATATTGGGGATCTCGTCCAGCAGCTTTCCGAGATGGTCGAGGTCATTGGCGTACCAGCCAAAATGGGCATTAACGAAAGTCGTATTTGGATGCCTGCGGAAAATATCATGGGCTTCTCCAATGATTGTTTCCCAGGGGGCGGGGTCGTCTGCGGCCCTTTTCCTGCCCGGGCGGAGTTTCAGTTCAAGCCACCTTTCGTTGGTTGAATCCAGCGGCATCCAGAATTGCTTCGGATCGGCCGCATGGATAAAAACCGGGATGCCCAGTTCACCGCATTTCTCCCATACGGCATCGAGCTTTGGATGGTTGATCGGAACACGGTTTCCCGCAGAATCCGTATGGAACATCCCCTGGCTCTTGTAGATCTTCAGGCCCCTCGATCCTTTTTGCACTTCGTATTCCAGCTGTTTGACCGTGTTCTCGGCCCAGTCATCATCGAGGATGGACCGGATGTCGATGTTGGAAAACACGACCATCCGCTTTTCATACCCTTGCTTTTTGATATTGTCCACCATGTTTGTCAGTACTTCAGTATTCCGTCCGGACAGATTCACGATGATCTTCATGTTGAGCGTATCCATTTCATAGGCCAGGTTGCTCAGATCCGCGTCCGCCCACCTCCAGTGATGGCTGTGCATGTCAATAAAGGGAAATTTGGCATGGTACTTTGGATTTTCCGGCACCACGAGCGTGGATGGCGGATCATACGATTCAAAATCCATCCGGATGTCAAGGGGTTCCCTTCGTTGACCTTCCAGGCTGTTGAAAAACAGGAGTGAAAAGCAAAAGACTAAGAGTAAAACCCAATCCGGTTTTTTCATCGAAGAAAGATTACAGCTCATCGAAATACAGTTACTTTGGTGAATGATGAAGCACAATTTCCTGTTCATATTGATTGTGCAGGTCACAAAATTACTTTTTTGCGTAACGAAATGAAAAACCTTCTCCGATATGCATGAGTTGATCTCCCAATTCCTCCGGGGTCTGCAGAAATATCCTGAGGCCATTCAGTTTATCCGCAAGCACAGGCTCTGGGAAGGATTTGAAAGATACAAGATTGTGGTCTGGGTATTGCTCGCCGGGGCAGCATATCTTGGATTTCGGATGATGACCATTTTTCGGCAGAAGATGGCTGCTGCAGAGGATGATGTCGTATCCATGGGTACACAGTTCTTTTCAGCTGTCTCGTCGGTATTTGAGGAAAGCTATGCATTCCTTTTTGCCGGCTCCTATCGCTACCTGATCTTCCTGCTTCTTGAAGTCCTGATTTTCCATTTTGCCGTCCGGACGGTTGAAGTCCTTTCAGGAAAGGATTTCAAGCTGACCGTCAGCGTATTTGTCAAGGCCCAGATCAGGATGTTCAAATTGGTGGTTTTTAACTTTGCCATTGAATTGATCATTGCAGCCCTTCTTGGTATCGTACTCGGGATTATCGGGATGGGTTGGCTGAAGGCATTTTTCATGTTTTTCGTCCAGTGCTTCCTGATGGGTTTCCTTGTGATCGACAATTTCAACGAGATCCAGGGATCAGGCATCCGGACCAGTTTTAAGCGGACGAAGAAGTATCTTGGGGCGGCCATCGGGCTTGGCCTTCCGATCTACCTGATCATGTTTGTCCCCGTGATCGGTACCATCGTAGGCCCGCTTCTGGGCGTCGTGGCCAGCTCGCTGCTGATGTTCGAACTGGAACCGGACATGCTCCAGGAGGAAGTGATCCTGGAGGAGGAAATGGTTTGATCCGGTTTGGTTGCCGATATCGAGCTGTTTTGCAAAGTACACCTCAATCACCACCGCTGTTCACCAGCTGTACCCATGATTCCATCTGTTTGCGGATTTGTGGTTCGTTAAGTTTATAGTAACTGTCAGCAGGCTCCATTTTTCCGTACTCGATGGCTTTTTTGCCGGATTCGATGGCTTCGATGAACATTTCCTTTTTTGCCAGGACGCGAGCCCTGATCCACCAGTTGTAGCAAGCTTGTTTCAGGTCCGAAGATTCATCCGCCCAGTCCATGGCCTGACCGATCTGTTTTCCGGTTTCAAGCAGGAATTCTGCGCCTCGTGCAAGGATCATCCATTTTTGATCCTGCCGGGCATGTTCGAGCGCAGCATCCACCTGCTCCATGGCTTCTTCGACAACATTGACACGAAACCTGAGGTAGACCCTCGCCTTGTCCCAGGCCATGCGGATGTAGCCCTGCTCCGGATTCTGGTCCACGATTTCATACGTTAACCGCTCTTGTTTCACGTTGACATATTTGACTGGAACATGGATCCTGGCCACATCCTTTGCCTTGTCGTAGTCCCGGATGTCCCGGAGACGCATTTCTGAGTTGAACACGGCGATCCATTCATCACCCTGCTGTGGAACCAGGAAAAAGGAGTAGGTGCCTTTGCCCAGGATAGTGCCTTCAATATTGATGTCCGTCGAGAATGAGACCGTGGTGGCTTCATTTGCCCCGGCACTCCAGACCTTGTCGTACGGGACCAGCCTTCCCCAGATCTCCCTGTCGCGGACTGCCGGGCTGGAATATTTAATCCCGATTTCAGTATAGCCTACTGTGTAAGACACACTGGCTGCAGGACTGTTTGCGGGCAAATGAAGGTCCTGGGCTAAGGATGCTTGATGAATCAATAGAAGTGTAAGGACAATGAAATACGCTTTCATGGGCCGCAATGTTTTTGATTGATGGTATAAACGAGTCCCGGCTTTTATTCAGTATGGATATCCGGCATTTATTCGGCCTTGCGCAGTTGTACAAGTACCTTTGATCACTTGAACTGGTGGAAAGGGAATGTCTGGTATTCTATTAAAATCCTTTTCAGTTTGATCTGGTACAGCGATAAAACTCAGCCCCGAATTTCATAGATTGGTAGAAAATTAGTTTATGGCATACAAAACGATCATCAGCGCTGCAGAACTGGAACACCACCTTGGACAAACCGGTTGGGCCATTGTCGATTGCAGGCATACGCTTGCTGATCCCGAATGGGGAAGTCAGGCATATTTGGAAAGCCATATCCCGGGCGCATATTTTGCACACCTGGATGAAGACCTGTCCGGTGCGATCATCCCGGGGGAAACAGGACGGCATCCACTTCCGTCGGACTGGGAAGCTTTTGCCAAACTCCTTGGTTCGTGGGGGATTGATGCATCAACTCAGGTCGTGGCCTATGATGCATCCCATGGCGGTATTGCCAGCAGGTTATGGTGGATACTGAATTACCTCGGCCATGAAAAGGTCGCCGTGCTTGACGGGGGATGGGAGAACTGGGTCAGTGAAGGCCGGGCACAATCCACCGATTTGCCGGGACATAAAAGTGCACAGTTTATCGCTGAGCCGCATCCCGGAATGGTCCGCAGTATGGAAGATGTCCTTGATGCCATCCACAATAAAGGTGTCCAGGTTGTCGATTCCAGGGCTGCCGAGCGGTATGCCGGGCTGGAAGAACCCATCGACCCGGTGGCCGGCCATATCCCCGGGGCGGTAAATTTTCCGTTTCTGGAGAATGTAAATGATGACCATCAATGGAAAAGCCGGGCATTTCTGAGGGAGCGTTTTGAAAACCTGTTCCAGAAGCATGATCCAAACAATGTCATTGTGCATTGCGGGTCCGGTGTGACGGCATGCCACAATCTCCTGGCCATGCGTCATGCCGGCTATCCCATGGCGAAATTGTATCCGGGTTCGTGGAGTGAATGGGTTACCAGGAAGGAGAATCCGGTTGTTTCGTCAAAATGATTGATCGGCCATCTGCAGGGGATTCCATATCTTGGAAAAAAATTGCATAGCCATGAAAAATCAGGATACAAACCTCCAGTCAGAACAGCTCAGGCTCGAGAATCAATATGAAAACTACTGGGAGATCCTCAGGTACAACCACGACATGATCCGCTTTTCCGAACTGAAAGCGGGCCTCGTGATCTCAATCCTGGGCGTGCTGTTTTCCCTGCTGTTTCAGAGTATCGAGAAGATCAAGCCCCTCCTTGAAGGAAACTTACTCCTGGTGGTGGCTGCAGGTGTTTTTGTCCTGCTGACGATTGTATCTGTACTGTACAGCTTCAGGTGCTTTATCCCCCGGTTTGAGAACAAGAACCCGACTTCGATGATCTTTTTCGGTGATATTGTCTCGGACTTTCCTGATTTCAATGCGTATTATGATTTTGCGCAAAGGACGCTGAACAGTGAGGCTGATTTCAGCCTGCAGCTTGCCGAGCAGATCCACACGAATGCGAGTATTGCCACGCGGAAATTCAAGGCCGTCAGCAAATCGATCAGGTTTCTCCTGTGGGCCGTCATGTGCCTGATCCTGCTTGTTTGCCTGATCTACATCATCTGAGCCATATGGGGAGAATGAGCAGGGATGAGGTGTTGCAGTGGTTTGACACGAAGAGATGAATTAAAAAAGGGAGGCTGAACAATCAGGATCAGACTCCCTTTTTTGTCAATAGGAGAAGGATTTCCCCGGTACAAGTTCCTATTTGAAGGTTACGGTACCGGTCATCTCTTTTTTATCCCTGATATATTTGATCGGCACGGTCTGTCCTTCCTCGAAGAGGGCAAGCGCTTCCATGTAGGACATCATATCCTTGATCTTTGCATCGCCCAACTGTGTCACGATATCACCTTTTTTCAGTCCGGCCACATCAGCCGTCCTCCCTTCGCGGACCCCGTCGATGCGCATCCCTTCACCATCGAAGAGGTAATCCGGGATCACACCGAGTGTGACCTTGAAATCTGCACGTGAGGCCTGCTGCTCATCTTTTGTCTTCGTGAAGGCGATCTTGTCGTCATCGAGTTCCATGACCAGGTCCCTGATGAAGCCTTCGATTTTGAGCATGCCTTCATAATTAATTTTGTCGAAATCATCAGAAGGCTTGTGGTAGTCTTCATGCGCACCTGTGAAGAAATGGATCGCCGGGATGTCCGCAAGGTAAAAAGAAGTATGGTCCGAGGGGCCGATGCCGGACTCCGAAGTAGAGATCTTGAACCGCCCCTGGTTCAGTTTGTCCAGGGTAGATACCCAAACCGGGGAGGTCCCGACGGCATTGACAGCAAGTCCACGGTCGTCGCTATACCTGCCGACCATGTCCATGTTGATCATGAAATTCACTGTGGAGAGGTCGATCGTCGGATTCTTTACAAAATAGTTTGAGCCCCACAGGCCCTTTTCTTCACCTGTGAGTGCGATGAAAAGCACATTGTTCTTGAGTTTAGCCTTGCGCAGTTCGCTAGCGAGTCCGAGCATCACAGCGACACCGCTGGCATTGTCATCCGCACCATTGTGTATCGCCGGGCTGCCCGCATGCAGCGAGCCTTCCTTGCCCATGCCAAGGTGGTCATAGTGCGCACCGATGACAATCGTGTACGGGCTTTTGTTGTCGAGGAAGCCGATCACATTCCGCCCTGAAGCGGCATTTTTGCCATCTTTGGTGAACTCCACACTATGCGGGTTCATTTTGCTCATATCGACACTGAGTGTCTGGTAGTACGTGCCGTTTTCACCCATGGGTTTCAGCCCCAGCCTGCGGAATCGGTCTGCGATATACGCACCGGCAGCCATTTCGCCCGTGGTGCCGAATTCACGCCCCTGCAGCTCGTCTGAAGCAAGGTATTCAATGTCTGCCTGGAGCATTTTCAAAGTCTCGGCAGAGGTCGATTTTTGTTGGCCGGTTTTGCATGCCGTGCCAAGAAGTCCAATGAAAAGGACCATCGTGAAGATCTGATATAATCTTTTCATGCGTTATTTTTATGAGTTTTAACGTGATTTTTTCAAGTATGTTGAAAGTACTTTTGCCAGCAAAAATACAATCTATGCGAATTCATAACATAATCTTGATACTTTTCTTTCCGGCGTTCATCTGGAGCCAGCAGGCAAAAGAGGTAAAATCCCACGAATCAGCTGAACAAAAATCCGAGCATACCTATCACGGGCATGCATCCCATATGAACGGACAGGAAGAAGGCGCGCTCAGGTACCCGGAAGAAAAGCATCTAAAGAATGTCCGTCAGCTTACTTTCGGAGGTGACAATGCAGAAGCATATTGGAGTTTTGATGACAGGTACCTGGTATTCCAGGCGACAAACCCGGAATGGGGCGCAGAATGCGACCAGATCTTCTACATGGATACGAAAAACCCACCAGAGAAAGGGGAGGTGCCGAAAATGCTGAGCACGGGAAAAGGCAGGACGACATGTTCCTACTTCATGAAAGGAAACAAAAAGATCGTATATGCCTCTACACATGAGGATGATCCGGCGTGTCCGCCTACCCCAGAGCGCAGGGCAGACGGCAAGTATGTCTGGCCGATCTTCGAAGGCTTTGACATCTATGTCGCAGACCTGGACGGCAATACGACGAAGAAACTGACAGACACGCCTGGGTATGATGCAGAGGCAACCCTTTCTCCCAAAGGCGATAAAATTGTATTCACATCCATCAGGTCCGGAGACCTGGAGCTCTATATCATGGATGCGGACGGCTCGAATGTCAGCCAGATCACCAATGAGCTGGGCTATGACGGGGGTGCATTCTTTACACCGGATGGCGAACAACTCATTTTCCGCGCCAGCCGGCCCAAAACCCCGGAAGCGATTGCAGAATACAAACAACTCCTCTCTGAGGGTGTTGTGAAGCCAACAGAAATGGAGTTGTTCATGGTGAATGTGGATGGCACGAACCTGCGCCAGATCACCAACCTTGGAAATGCCAACTGGGCACCATTCATGCATCCGTCAGGCAAAAAAATTCTCTTCAGCAGTAATCATAAAAGCAAGCGCGGTTTTCCGTTCAACCTGTTTATGATCAATACCGATGGCACCGGGCTTGAACAAATTACGTTCGACCAAACATTTGACTCATTCCCGATGTTCTCCTATGATGGAAAGAAAATCGTCTTTGCATCAAACAGGAATAATGGGGGAACGAGGGACACGAATTTATTTATTGCAGACTGGGTAGAATAATCTGATCATGGAAGAAAAGGCCGGCCAAAAAGTGAATTCAAACGGGATTGTGACCTGGGTCAAAAGACTGGGATGGGGAGCTTTCGCGTTTTTCCTGATCAAGGGACTCGTCTGGCTTGCCGTTTTTTTCGGACTGTTCAAAGCCATCACTTGAATAAATAATCCATATCTTGCCCCCAATATTCGTTATTGGATATAATGACTATGTTGGACGTATCACATTATGAGCATCGGAGGGGGCAATATCTTGTGCTTATCGACAAGGCCATTCTCCAGAAAAGATACAGACTGGCGGTCCAGTTGGCGAACCGGTGCCTGATCAATTACTACAGGATCTTTCTTAATTCCGTACAGCCACGTTACAAATTCAGACGCCAGAGCGCATACGTCATTGCCTTGCGCCTCGTCCGTTACTTCAAGAAGTATTCAAAGCGGAGCAGCTGGTTTTCCAGAAAGGATAGCCTGTACAATCTCTTGTCTGTCAGTTTTTACCTGTCTCACAACCTTTCATCTTCTGGTGAACATCAACACCTGATGTTCGACCGTGTCCTTGCCGAGTACGCGCGCAACAATTCCCAGGCGATTGCCCAGAACCTGGTGCACTATTTATCCGAGCTGAAAGGCAAATAAAGGTATTGGATTTCACAAATTATTCTATTTTTGCCGTGCTTTAGGCCGCAGTGGCGGAATTGGTAGACGCGCACGTTTCAGGGGCGTGTATCCGAAAGGATGTGGGGGTTCGACTCCCCCCTGCGGCACACAAATCACTTCTTCTTCCCAAATTTTATGTAGCGTTCAAGAATCAACCAGTTGGATAGAATTGGGGGAGGAGAAGCCTGTCCCGATAAGGCGCAATGCAGTGAAGCCGATATCGGGAACTCCCCCCTGCGGCACACGACTTTTTTCTATTCGACGGAAAATCACTCGCATGTTCGCATGTTCAGTTGTTCGCGTACTCATTTGTTCTGTGCCTGGAACAAATGAATCACTGAATCTTCGAATAACAGAATCTTCGAGCTGTACCAGATATCGCGAGCTTTGT
>JARQTN010000251.1 GCA_029976695.1 Lewinellaceae bacterium | reverse complement strand
GCAAAAAAAAATGAGTCGCAAAAGCGCAACTCATTTTTTTCTCTTGGACCGCTATTCGATGACAGTTCACCTGCTCTTTTGGATGTCTTGGGAATGTATGCCTTTGATTTCAGGTGAGGTCCCCGATGTTTCCGTTTTTCAATTTCTTGTTGAGTTATCGTGCATGGGCAACCGATATGGTTTCACCCTTTACATCTGGAACTCCTTTTTTATGAAACGGGGATGCCGCCGAATAGGATGGATGTCGCCGGCGATTTAAAACCGGCAAGCGAATTTTCTGGTGGATTTTCCATAAACGGATGTTTGATGGCTTGAGCCGGTGATTAAATTGATTTACCTGATTAAAGTAGTGAATATTTCATGAATTGTCAAGATTTACGCCTTGTTTTATTTCGGAGATACAGGAAGAAGCCTGCTCCCAGGAGAAGCCCGATGGCCAGCAGATACCATAATGGTGCATATTTTCGGCTAAAGGGTACTGGATCAAGGCTGCCGTTTAGGATGAACCCGGCCCAGTAGTATGGGTGCGTGCGTTCACTGGCGATTTGGCTTTCACGGTAGGCCAGTTTTGCATCATGGAGCGCAGCGGCTTTGTTCATTCCTTTTTCCAGGTTTTGGTAAAAGGTGACCATAATTTCCTTTGTCGCATCATCCGGCACTTTCCAGAGGCTGTGCGTGGTAGCCCGCACCCCGGAATGATGGAAGGCACGCGCCAGGCTCATCACACCTTCTCCTTTCTTCAGGATGCCGGAACCGGTGTTGCAGGCACTCAGGACGGCCATGTCGGCATCCAGGTCCAGGGCAGTAAGTTCATTTGTGAACAGGAAACCGTCCTCTTGCGCACCAGGTGAAAAGATCAGCCTGCTGAATGCGGGATTTTGATCTTCCAGGATGGCATGCATGCTCAAATGAAGGATCCGGTAATCCCCCGCCTTCTCTTTGAATGTGCGTTCATTTGCTGCCGTTCCGGAGAATAATTCCCCCCGTGTGATCTCCCGGATTTCCCTGGCCTCTTCCTGTGCACCAGGCAGGTGGTAGTTGCCAGATCTCACGAGCATGGTAAACTGGGGTGCGCTCATGGAGTCTGCGCCCCCGACCTTTAGTTCTTCATATATCGGGGCGAATGCCGCGAATACCTTTTTGCCCTGCATCGCGGTTTTTTCTTTTTGCTTTTCAAGAACACTCAATGAGGGGGAATAGGAGATGGTGAAGTTGTCGATGAGTAACTCGATACCCGTTTCATCCAGTCCAATGGCCTCAAAAGGGATGGCAGCAAGGGTCCCGTCAGGAATGATGAGCAGATTTCTGATTGATGTATCAAGCAAAGAGAGCGGGTGTGCAAGCAGCTGACTGTACAGGGAGTATCCAACTTCTTTCCATGCTTCAGAGCGAATGTCGACAAGGCTTTCCTTGAACTTTTCAATAGCTCTGTTCAATTCCCGGGTAGCGACCTGTCCCCCGAAGTATACAGAATCCCGCACCCCGACCAGCAGGCAGGTCTCTTTTTCGCCCTGGAAGAACTGAAGGCAAGCCGTTTTCTCGGGCAGCAGCCCGTCAATCCGGAAGGAGGCGCTGAATGCAGGCTCCGATAAGAGTTGTTCTTTTCCGTTTGCCCCCGAATCATAGAGCTTCAGGATTTCCTCGCGTTTTGCAAGGATCATGTTCTTTGCATCGAGTACATCCTTTTCCGGGGCCTGGATTTCCCGGAGGTGGAACACTTCCAGCTGGAGATCTGCGATCGCAGCCAGGAGTTCTGATTCACGAGCCCCGAATTGCAATGTCCGGTTTTCTGATTCGCGCATCCGTTTTTTGATGCTGAGTTCTGCCAGCAGATTGTCCTTTGAACGATCTGCCACCTGGAATGCCAGTTCAAGCTTTCCGGGGGCTGGATCCGAAGCATGCAGGAAGAGCAGCAATTCGATTGCCCTTTCGGAGACATCGTGCAGGTTGTCAAACAACTGCAATTTGGATTCATTTTCTACCAGGCCCGCCTGTATCTGGTGCATGTATTCCAGGTGTGCTAGATGGACTTCCAGGGCTTGCCGTGCATGCATGATGGTTGGCTCTTCCTGGTATTGCGCATAAAGGACGATGGATTTCATCCTGTGCGAGAACTCCCAGCTGCGGATCAGTTTGGATTTTTCATATGAAAAGATGGAATCGGGGTGGTGCCCCAGCTTGATCAGGGCACTGTCGCAGAAGGCAACAGCTTCATCAAAACGGCCAGTATTTGCATAGACCTCCCCAAGGAAAGATTCAATACGTGCAATCCGGGGATGTGCCAAAGGAAGGAATCGTGCCAATCGCTCTCTGCATGCTTTCAGGACAGGTTCAGCCTCCGTGTACCGCCTCTCCTTCAGGAGGTTCAGCGCTTCTTCCATGAGCGGATAGGCATAATCATTGGAATTTTCCCCTTCTTCGCGGATGACCAGTTCTTTTGATTTCTCCACAAAATACCTGGCTTGTGACAGTGAATCCATTGCCCTGTAGTTCTGGCTGAGGAGTTCGTATACATATCCATCCTTGACCTCATATCCAAGTCTCCGGACATCATCGAGGATGACATCGATGGCCTCCTGGTTCCGGCCCATCTGGTAATAGACCTGGGAGATCAGGCGTTCATTCCGGAAATAATATGGGTGGTTGATGCCAAATGCGGCGAGCACATAAGTTTTTGCTTTTTCATAGTTCAGCAGGGCATATTCATACTCCAGCCTGTCCTTGTAGTATTTGGCAATGCCCTGGTAAGCAGAAAAAGGGATCATCGGGCTGATGGCCGCAAGCGAGTCTTCATATTCATTTGCTTTCTGATAATGGTAAAACGCCTTTTCATTCTCGAACAGGCCCACATAGGCATTTCCCAGATTGATATGTGTTTGGGCCTTGCCCACGATATTCTGTTTTTGTTCATACACCTCCATGGCCTTGGAAAGGTATGCAAGCGCATCATCGAATGCACCTGTCCGGCGTGCCAGGATGCCCAGATTGCCATAGATCGGGGCTTGTTCAAACTCTTCCTCGCCGAGGTTATTTGAGATCTGGATCGCTTTTTTGTAGTGAAACTCAGCCTCTTCGTATTGTTTCAGGTCAGAAGAAGAAATGCCCAGGGAATTGTGGATGTTGGCAGCAAGGGCGGTGTTTTCCATGCTGTTTGCTCGAATAATCTCAAGGCTCTTTTTATTGACTTCGTATTGCTGCAGGGGTTGTCCAAGGATGCGATGTAATCCTGAATGATACGAATAGAGTTCAGCAATACGGATGTCGTTTGAATCGAGGGATTGCATGTACAGGTCCGTCGCTTCCTGAAAAAGGTCCAGTGCATTCCTGTACTTGTGATTGCTCCGCAAATCGAGAGCTTCCTGGAGTTTCTGGAATGCGACAACGGTATCTGCGACCTGGCCGGCAAGAGGGAGGGCCGAGCAGAGGATGCACCCGAAAAGAATGTACAGCATAAATGCTTTTCCCCGAATTGACATAGAGAAGCGAGGTTGTTTCCTTGAATAAAAGTACGTTATTCTGAAATCTCTGCAACACCCTCAATACCTCAACGATGTTGGCAGAATATCGCTACCTTTTTGAAAAGAATCGGGACGCGGGGAAATTATTTCCGGATCGGTTTGTCTAAATCATGAATGTACGCAACAGGAAATTGACGCAAACGGACGCAGAACTGGTAAGCCTGAGCAGGCAGGGGGATGCGCGGGCGTTTGCGGAGCTTGTAAAACGTTATGAGCTCATCGTCAAGAAAACGGCTTTTTCCATGTGCGGCCCCGAAGTCGGCCAGGATGTTGCGCAGGAAGTATTCATCCGGTTTTACAGGAAGATGGACCAGTACAAGGGCGATGCGAAATTATCCACCTACCTGACACGGATTGCGATCCGGCTTTCGCTGAATGAATTAGAGAAGCAAAAGCGGAACCGGGATCAGGAAGCCAGGTACCTGGAAGAAGGCACATTCCACGAAAAGCCGGAGAGCGGGCAGTTTGAGATGCGGGAAATCATCAACCAGGCATTGTCCAGTCTTGAACCGGATTTTCGCTCGGTAGTCGTGCTCCGCCTGGTCGAGGGATTCAGTGTGGATGAGACCGCAGAACTGCTGAGCCTGCCCCGGGGCACGGTTGCGTCGCGCCTGAACAGGGCACAATTGAAATTGCAGGAATATATCCAAAACCTTAACGCGCATAAACGTAAATGAGGATGCAAGAAGACAGATTTCAAGCTTTAATGTTCAAGTCGCTCGACGGGACGATCACACCGGGTGAGCAGCAGGAATTTGACCGGCTGCTTGTGGATGATCCTGTGTCCAGGCGGCAATATGAACAGCTTCTGGAGATCAGGGAAGGGCTGACGAAATGGTCCGTTCCGGAAAGGGACCTTTGGACAGACGTCCAGGTGGATCATCTCGTTTCGCGTGCCATGCTAAGGCATGAAGCCGTGATCGTCACCCTGGGAAGGCACTGGCAGAAGATTGCGGTGGCCTGTGTCCTGATCCTCATGGTCAGCATTGGGTCGATATACCTCCAGAACGGGACACTTGATTCTGATACACTTGTCGGCATTGAGGAAATAGAGGCTGACGAGGCATACACCTATTTAAGTACGAATTATACCTACGATGAATAACACTTTCAAAATTGTTTTTTCTGTCATCGGGCTGCTTTTAATCGGGTTTTTAGGTGGCTACCAAACCCACCGGACCATGGTCAAAAGGCATATGAAACGGGTGGCAAAAGAACGGATTTCCCCGGGATTCGTCGAGCGGATGGTGGATATCCTGGATATCCGGGAAGAACAGGTCGGGAAAGTGAAACCCATCCTTGAAAACTACAGCGTGCAATTGATCGAATCCCGGAAGGCTGAATTGGAAAGGAGGAGGCCCATACTCGATTCAATGCGCCTGGAACTCGCTGAAGTCCTTAATGACCCCCAGCAGGAGAAGCTCGATCATGTCATTGAGCGGATGAAAAGGTCAAAAAGGCATGACCACAGGGGCAGGAGGCCCCATACACATAAAAAGAAACAGTAATATTTTCAAACTAAATACAGAATCATGATTCAGATGAAAAGCGTAATCACTGGTGCTTTGCTGATTGCTGCTGCCCAACTGACACTGGTCGCCCAGAGAGGGAACCATGGATTTCCGATCGAGCAAATGAAAGACTCATTGGAACTGAGCCAGGACCAGGTGAAACAACTGGAACTGATCAGGGCTGAATCCAGGGAACTGATGCAGGCCCTCCGGCAGGATGAAACCATGAACAGGGATTCCATGCGTGTGAAGATGCGTGCATTGCAGGCTGACTCAAGGGAGAAGGTACATGCTGTACTGACGCCTGAGCAGCGCTCAAAATTCATGGAGATGCGGAAGGAACATGCTCCACGTTTTGACCGGAAGCGCGGTGCTTTCAGGGATGATGACAGGAAGGAGATGGATCTGGAAAGGCGGAAACGGATGAAAAGGAACCAGGCTGAAATCAGGGCCTACCGGGATACACATGTCCTGCCTGTATTGCGTGCCCAAAGGGCAAAGCTCGATGAAAGAATAGCTATCGAAGACAGGGAAAGCATTGACGCATTGCGCCGATCTCTGGACGAGAAAAGGGAAGCAATGCGCTTAAAAAGGCAATCCATGCGAAAACAGGGTGAGAAACCCGGGCCTGATGACTTGAAGGAAATGCGTGAGGGACGTCGCAATTCAGAGGAAATGCAGCAAGCAAGGGCCCTGGCTGAAAAATACCGGGACGAAATTGATGGCCTTTTTGCCGAGGTGGAAGATCAACGAAACGAATGGAGGTCCGAAATCCGGGAGATCCGTCAATCCGGTATGTCGGATGGAACTGGAAAGAAGGGGGTACGCCACCACCGTGCCACCAGGGGAAAGTATGGCAGAAAGCATCGTGGTGATCGTCCGGAGAGGCTGTCAATGGATGAACGCAAGGAAAAACGTGCAGCCGGGGAGCGGGTCCGTTTCTTGCTCCTTGATCCGAACGCCGCAACAGGGGAAGCAGGTGCCCGACCCGGGGCTGAACTGGTTAGCGGGATCGAGGTATTCCCAAACCCGGCAAATAATGTGCTAAACCTGAAATTTGAACTGCAATCAAAAGTGCGCACCCGGATCGAACTCAGGGATGAAAGCGGCAACCTGGTAAAGGATGTGCCCTACCAGATGTTTGAAAAGGGGAACACTGCTGTCCGCATGGATCTTGAAGGCGTTCCGACCGGGTCTTATTCTGTTGTCGTCATTCCTGAAGGAGGGAAGGCGCAGATTGCCCGGGTGGTTGTGAACAAGTGATTTTGTGATATTCGATCAGCCAGGCCATTTCACAGAGTGCCACAAAGAAGACACTGAGGTTCACAGAGAAATATCTCCGTGAACCTCAGTGTTTTTTAAACCCGAGTCCGGAAAATATAGCTGAGTGAGGTATCATTAGAACGCGCGTATGAAAATCCTCTCTATCCATATTCAGGCCTAATTCAGCGGGAACCGGGTGTGATAATCCGGATGTGCCTCCAGGTAGTCCCTGTGTTTTTCCATTTCGACAGCTAATTCGGATACAATTCCAGGGTATTGGTCGGAGAGGTCATATTTTTCAGAAGGATCGATATCCAGGTTGAACAGGAGCGGCAATTTCCCATCGAAATATTCTTTTCCTGTCTGGCTGTTTGTGGTGGTCAGCAATTTCCACGGTCCCTTGCGCACCCCGTGGAGTTCCGAATCCTTGTGGTAGAAAAAGGTCCGCACGGGCAGTGCTGCATTGCCTGTCAGGATACCTGTCATGTCTGATCCGTCGATGGGCTCTGTTGGATTGTAGCCGATTTTAGCCAATACAGCAAGGGTTGGGAAAATGTCCAGCGTACTGGCCTGCTGCATCTGGACGCTGCCCGGTGTGATGTGCCCGGGCCACCAGGCGATCATGGGTTCACGCATGCCGCCTTCCCAGGTACTCCCTTTTCCGTCCCTCAGCAGGCCGGCACTGCCCCCGAGGGTATCCTTGATGATCCATGGCCCGTTGTCACTTGTAAAAATCACCAGGGTGTTTTCAGCCAGGCCTTGCTCTTTCAGTGTGTTCAGGATCTCGCCGACACTCCAGTCAATCTCTTCGATCACATCCCCGTAAAGGCCGCGCAAGGAGGTGCCGGCAAATTCTTTGCCCGGATAAAGAGGGATATGCGGCATGGCATAGGGCAGGTAGAGGAAGAATGGATCATTCTTGTGCGCTTTGATAAATTCCGTGGCTTTCCTGGTGTAAAGCCCGGTCAGTAGCGACTGGTCGGGCCCCATTTCGAGTGTGTCCCCGTTTTCCAGGAGCGCGATTTCCTGTTGCCTCGGGGGGATCATATCATTACTGTAGGGCAGGCCCGTATAGTCGTCGAATCCGTTTTGATTGGGCAGGTATTCCTCCCGTGTGGACCCAAGGTGCCACTTTCCATAGCATGCCGTGGCATACCCGGCATCCTTCAGGTTTTCGGCTATCGTGACCTCCTTTGGATGGATGCCCAATTCCGATTTCGGATAGAGTACCCAGCCAAATCCGGAACGCACAGGATATTTTCCGGTCAGCAGGGCATATCTGCTCGCCGTACATGCTGGGGAAGCCGAATAGAAGTTGGTGAACTTCATCCCTTCCACGGCCATGCGGTCCAGGTTTGGCGTCCGGATGGTTGGATGGCCGTAGCACCCTGCGTCGCCATAGCCCATGTCGTCGGCAAACAGGATCACAAAGTTTGGGGTTTCTGTCACAGCAGCTTGTGCGAAGGGGGCACTGTATGAAATGTTAAACAATGCGAGGAATAATGAAATGATGTAAACCATATAGATATCCGTTTTGGGTGATGAAAATAGGTGATTCTGGCGATCCGCTCCCGGCATGTAAAAGCTTGCCGGGATCTATTTTCATTGTCAGGCAAAAAGAAAAAGATGCAAGAAACCCGGCAGGCCCGTATTTTTGCGTATAATCATTACGCATGTCAAGATTAAAAAGATTTTTTATTACGACGCTGATCGGGGGTGTCGTGGTCCTTTTGCCGATCACGATCCTGGTCATTGTCATTAATTTTTTAATCGGGCTCATATCCAATTGGTTAAAACCGTTGAGTGAACTCCTTGCCGGGACGATCAAGCTGAACCATTTTTTCCTGGACCTGATCGCCCTGGTCATTGTGATCCTCTTTTGTTTCCTGGTGGGTTTGTTTATCCGCACACAGATCGGGAAAACGAGTTTTGCCTACATCGAGAGCACTTTCCTGAACCTGATCCCTTTTTATTCCACCGTAAAAGACATTGTCCAGCAATTTACCGGCAACAAGAAGACCCCGTTCAAGCAGGTGGTGATGGCCGATGTGTTCAATAGTGGCGCATTGATGACCGGTTTCGTGACGGATGACCACGAGAATGGCATGTACACCATTTTTGTGCCTACCGCGCCTAACCCGACCAACGGATTTGTATTCCATGTGCACAAGGACCAGATCAGGTTCATCAAAAAGGATGCCCAGGAGGCCATGCGCTCCGTGATTGGCATGGGTGCCGGCTCAGCGAAATTATTCGAAGAAGAATAATCCCACCTTATGCCTGCCAGCAAGCCGCTCCATCCCGACGATTCGTTAAAGCTGCTGTCGGGATCTCCACGATGTTCCGAGATTTCTGCTACTGACGATTCACTCTGTTCATGTCAGCATAAACCCTTTGAGGTGGTGGTCATCGTCGCTCATCCATACTGACGACTCGTTCCTCGTGTCAGCATCCACCAGGATCAATAGAATCCCAGGATCCATCAGTATCCCCAAAAATGTACGCAGCGTAACAACTTATGTACGCACAGTAAAACGTCCTTTCCTTATATAGCTGAACTTGAATACCAGTTAGTTAATCAAAAACTTTTCGTCATGAGACACAAGAGCTACATCTGGCTGCTCCTGGTCACATGGAGCATGATCGCCCTGAACATCCAGGCACACAGGAAAAATGTAACAATCTGGTGTTACATGTTTCCCATGCCTACAAATTGTTACATAAGGCCTACGATATGAGCGGTTTGTCCTCACAAAAACCCCTGTTCCGGGTACAAATTGCCTACAGAACGAACAAGAACTGAATTGAACAGCAAAGTACAGTGTAAAACCCAGAAAAAAGTAAGGAACGGGTTACGTTTTTAGCCTTTTTAGGTACTTACCATTGACAGATGACTTTATTGAACACAGAAAATCACCAATCATGAAAACGCTGAACTTCAAATCCCTCTCATTTTTCATCCTGATGATCCTCGCGGGATTGATCTTCTTTTCCTGCGAATCCACTGAACTTGTCACACCTGAAGAAAAGGAATACGCCGAGACTACGGATGCGGGCTTGAACACGCCAGACCTGAAACTCCATTATCAAACGGACAAGAGTGTCATGGCTTCCCTCGATGAGGTTGGACTCACCGGGGAAGTCAAGACGGACGTGCCAATTAAGGATTTTACCATTTATCAATATATCGAATTCAACGTCCGGACCATGACGACCAAGTACGAGGAGCTTCCTGAAAAAGTGGAGGACCCTGTGTTGATCCATGATGCATTTATCACAAAAGACAGGTACATGCTGATCGGCGAAGGTTCGGGCTGGTGCGAACAGATGGGCCGGTCGACAGTGACCACCAAACTGGAATTCTCGCCGGAAACCTGCAGTATGAAAGGTGAGGTGATGTGCGAATTCTATCCTTCGGGTGATATCCTGAAACTGACCCTTGAGGGCTGCGGGCCGTTCAAGACCATGGAAGAATTTGACGGGCCGAACCAGGTGCTCGAACTCAAAGCGACAATGGAGCACATCTCCGGCTGCTGCCTGAAGACTGAAGAGATCGCAACGTCATACTTTTTGAATGCGGATGTCTTGATGAAACCGGGACTTGAGCACTTCTCGACGTACCTGATCACGAAGGGGAAAATGTTTGAATAACATCTTGCTGAAGAACATACACGATGAGCGCACGACACTATGAGAACATCATTTTTTTTAGCCGGGCATGTGATGAGAACACCATGCACATTCTTCTCCCTGAGAGAAGTACCTGCCTCTCCCCAAAAGGAGGGGCTTTTTGATTCCGCCTGCAGAGGGATTTCAGTAACGCACAGTCAGAATCTGAAAAAAAAATTCTATGGCAAGGGTTACCAATGCGACCATCAATGCACTAAACAGTAAACAGAATTATTTAACACCTAAATCCATTCATTATGAAAACCCGGAAAATCCATTTTTCACTTTACACCCTGGCAAGCCTGATTTTTATTCTAGCCTTCACAACCTCCTGTTCTGAAACAGATCTTGTGACACCGGTTCCGGAGACCAGTATCGAGGGAAAACTTTCCTACGAACCTGACCGGACGGTGATGGACCGTCTTGAATATCCGGAAGAGGTTTCGACAATTTCCGAAGCCAAAGACAGGTATACAGAGCCTTTTGCCATCTACAAGTTGATTGAATTCAAGATCTCAACTGGTCGAACCGGCAAGGTTGCGAAAAAGTATGCGGAAGGTGATAAAGCCAAGGTATTAGTCCACGATCTCTACTCCGGTATGGATGAGGTTCTCTTGAAAGGAGAGGGCCAGGGATGGTCAGAGAAGTTTGGCCGTTCCTTGATCACAGCTGAATTTGTCTTCCGCCCGGACGAAATGAAACTGGAAGGCGAGGTCACCTGTACCTTCTCTCCATCTGGTGAAGTGGTCAAGTTCATGGTTGAGGGATCTGGTCCCTTACGCATTGTCAGGGACTTTGACGGCCCGCATGAAGCGATGATATTGACAGTCACTGAAACTCTCGGGACCGGGATTTACAGGCAGGCAAAATTTGATGGAACATCCTATTTCCTGAATGCATCTGCATTGTTCAACCCGGATGTGGAAAGTTTCTCCACCTACCTGATGACGACCGGGAATTATGCAGAATAACACCCTTTCTTGTTGCAGTCATGCACTGCCCCCCCGAAATGAGAATGCTCGGCCCCTCCGGATGGATTTTGGAGGGGCTTTTTTTTGGAGCAGTTAGAACTGATCAGGGAGTAACGAATAACTAGAACATTGGTTACTCCTCTGTTTACGCTTTTTTTCAATTTTACCGGGCTCAAAACCCCGTCAATGCGCACTTTTTATTAATTTAAAGCCATAAGCGCCACCTGGCGCTCAAACAGACATACATCATCAGACTACTGAAACGCCCGGATATGAAACGGCTGCACCTCACCCTGCTATATCATCCATCCCCCCTGTTGTTCATATTGTTTCTATTGATCTGTCAATTACATGGCGGCGTGCATGGGCAACAGCGCATCGGGATCTATGACGCGGCAATCCGTCTTGCTGC
>JARQTN010000250.1:48594-91862 GCA_029976695.1 Lewinellaceae bacterium | reverse complement strand
AACCCGAAACCCGGAACCCGAAACTTAAAGCGCTTGCGCGACATCCCTAATAATATCCTCCGAATCCTCGATACCCACACTGATGCGGATCAACCCGTCCGTGATGCCGTTCCGCAGGCGGATCTCCCGGTCGATGTTGATGTGGGACATGGAGGCCGGATGCAGGATCAGCGTGTCCACATCGCCAAGTGTAGGCGCCAGCGTGCAGAATTTGATGCGGCGCATCATCTCCACACCGGCTTCAAGGCCGCCCTTGAGCTCAAAACTGAGCATGCCGCCGAAGTCGCGCATCTGCCGTTTTGCAATTGCATGGTGGGGATGGCTTTCAAGGCCGATATAGTTCACTCGGGATACGGCGGGCTGACCTTCGAGAAACCGGGCCAGCGCCATCGCATTGGCGCAGTGCCTGTCCATGCGCAGGGCAAGGGTCTTCATCCCGTTATGGGTCAGCCAGGCATCGAAAGGGTTGGCGTTGCTGCCGATCAGCTTCATCATTTCCCACATCCTGGTTTTCATGAATTCCACATCCCTGCCGACCAGCACGCCGGAGATCCCGTTGCCGTGCCCGTTCAGGTATTTTGTCGTGCTATGCACGATGTAATCCACGCCAAACCTGAATGGCTGCTGCAGGTAGGGGGTAGGGAAGGTGTTATCGATCGCTGCGATACAGTTGTATGTGTGTGCCAAAGTGGCTAGCTTTTCGATATCCACGCATGCAAGCGTCGGGTTGGCCGGGGTTTCGAAGTAGACCATTTGGATTGCCGGGTCAGCAGACAATACTTCTTCCACCTTGCTCAGGTCGTTCAGGTCGACCAGAACCATTTCGATGCCCATGGAGCCGAATACCTTCTTGAACTGTTCCGTGGTCCCGCCGTACAGGTTGCCCTGTGTGAGGATCTTGCCTCCGGGTTTCAGGTGGGTGGACAGAAGGCAGTGGATCGCGGACATCCCGCTGCTGAACATGATGGCATGGGCTTCCACGTCCAGTCCGTGGGTCTCGAGGGCAGCGACCTTTTCAGCCACGGCTTCGATGGTCGGATTCCCGTACCGTCCGTAGACATGCCCTTTTTCTTCCTTCTGGAAGATACGCATCCCCTGGTCGATGTCGTCGAAAGCGAAACTCGAGGTCGCATAGATCGGGAGCACATGCGGTTTTGTCGTCCTGGGGTCATGCCATTCCTTTGCACAAATTGAAGAGAATTTTGTCATGCCGGTTTGCTTGCGTTAACGAATCATTAAAGCCCCGAAAATATTGGATTCTTTTGCAATTCATCCTTTAATTTTAAAGAAATCCTTTGAGCGTGCGGATTCCAAAAATATTCCTTGCCGGTTTGTGCTTCCTGCTGCATTCGCTTGCTATTGGGCAGGACCACGTCATCACGGAGCTTCCCCGGTGGATGGTTCATGCCAGTGCTGGTGTTGTCGTGCCGGAAGGCTATATGACCCGGTACATCGGGGATCCGAGCTTTGCCTGGCACCTTGAGGGGCTCTACCGGGTAAAAGAAAACCAGCCGGTGTTTATCGGGCTCAGTACGACCAGGACGACATTCCAGAAGAAAGTGATCAGGTATGAAGATCTGATCGACGGATTCACAGTGCGGATCAGGGAGAAAACAGCTTCACGATTTTCAAGTGCGGCGCTGAATGTCCGCTTTCAGCCCGAAATCAATTGGGTCCTCCAGCCCTATGTGCAGGGTCAGGTCGGGTGGCATTATGTCTACACAAACACAAAGTTCTGGGACCGCGATGAGAATGAACAAATTGACATCATCAATGAAAAAAATGCGCACAGCATCGGGTATGGCATCCAGGCCGGCATCCAGATCGTACCCAATTTCTGGTATGCCAGAGCCGATATCCGGGTCAGCTATTTGCGCAATCCAGCCGTGGATTTTTTCGCACTCGACAGGGACTCATTCAACACGGTCCCGATTGACCAGTTCGAAGAACAGAATGCTCCATTTTCACTGATCTTTATACACATCGGAGGCAGCTTCCTGTTTTGATTTTCGATCCATTTCCCCCCTCCGTCGAACAAACGCATAGATATCCTTTGTTTTCCATACATTCGGGCATGAACCTTTGGACATGCCGATGATCCTGATCTGGAGAGTCATCCAGGTGATCCTCATTTTGATCGCTCCCTTTATCCTGATGATCAGGGGGGCAGTCATGCTGCACACACAATATCAGGCCAATGCCTGGATTTCCGTCCTTGGAGGCGGTTTGCTAACTGGCTTTCTGGTCTTTCTGTACCTCTCTTTTTTCAGGAGGAAGTTGACAAAAAAACGCTCCAATGCGAGGAGCAGGAAACTGAGGCTGATCCTGGCCCTGATCCTGGTGGGAGGTTTTGCATTCCAGGGATTGATCTATATCTCGGCACGGAATGTAAAGCAGACAAGTTTACAAAAAGAGTTTCGCGAATTGCACCCCATCCTTCGATTGGGAGTTTCTACCATTTTCATTTTCGACCGGGGGGGCGTCATGACCGATGCCCAGCGTGTGCCAGAGGACTATATCCGGATGGGGCTGTCAGAAAAAAGGAATTCCCTGCATTTCCGGCAGGCGGACGGATATGTATATGCCATTGACCTGAGAACCAAGGGGCGCAGCGAATGGCAGAACCATTTGACAAGGCTCTACTTCAGGCTGATGGGATTCAATACGCTCAGGCATATGGGCACGGCTGATCACCTGCATATATCCCTTACGCACCCTTCAAAACCATGGGCGAAATGACTTCTGGTGAAAACCCGATTTTATTTTCCACGACTTCAACACCCGGTTTTCAACCCGAATATTTTCTCCATGTACCCAACAGGAACCCGGTCAGCGTCAAAGCTGCCAGGCTATAACCGCCTTCGATCCATGTCAGGACATACGGTCGCATGGAAAACATGTTCTGTGTCATTTCCGAGAGGAAAACGAAACTGAATGCGATCCCGAATCCGATCAGGGCACCCCTTGCCCCTGACTCCACATTCAATTTGACGTAAAGCCAGGCCAAAAAATACACCGGGATGACAGTGGCAATGATATTGGAGATCCAGACACCGGCGTCCGGCGGGTTGTTTTCAATGCCTTCCCTTGTCAAACCGACAAGCGGAAGCCACCTGTCTCCAAAAAACGGACCGTACCAGAGAAAACCGAGGATTGTGATCATGACGATCGCGGCGATACACGCCAGGTGGTTGATTTTGAGGTTATCCATGTGTGTATGATGTTTAGATACGGTAAAAGGTACGAAGTATTTTTTGAACATTATGATCATCGATTACTTTTATCTACACAATAATGAACCATAAAATGAAAAACCGGATCTTCAAATGGGGCAATGCAATTGCACTGGCCATCATGTTTTATGTCACCTACCTTTCCCTGGCCCTTCCGCTTGGCGGGCGGACCACCGCCGAATTGTCCGACATGTATGTATCGTTTTTTACCCCCGCAGGCTTTACATTCATGATCTGGAATATCATTTATCTGGGTTTGCTTGCATTCGTCCTGCACAGTTTCCTCGACCGCAGCAAAGGGGAGTTCGGGGCGGCACATTTTATCCCCGGGATCGGTTGGCTTTTTGCCCTGAGTTGCCTGCTGAATGCAGGCTGGCTTTTCGCATGGCATTACAACGTGATCTGGCTGTCCGTGCTGATCATGCTCTCATTGCTGTATGTACTCATCAGGATCTATCAAAAGCTGGAGATCGGGAAACATCAGCATGTGAGCTGGAAAAGAAAGCTCTTTGTGCACGCGCCGTTCCAGTTTTACCTTGGCTGGATCAGCGTGGCCACCGTCGCAAACCTGTCTGCATTCTTCATTTCAATTGGCCTGGTGATGACGAATACCCTGCAACAAACCATAGCGGGCATCCTGATGATCGTCGTGCTGTATCTTGCAAACCGGATGTCAAGAGCAAGGCGGGATGCCATTTATGCGATTGTCATTTCCTGGGCACTTTTCGGTATCGGGATGAAATACCTGGATGATATCCGGGAGACCGTATGGATTGGCGCGCCAGCAATCCTTTTGTCCATAGTCGCGCTTGTACTTGCTGTATTTACGATCCGGAAAAAGGTGGTCGGTTGAGAACCTGTTCAGATCATTGTACCCAAACCGTTTTTGCATTGACGAATTCCCGGATGCCATGGCTGGACAATTCCCTGCCATAACCGCTCAGTCCGACACCGCCGAATGGCAGCCGCGGGTCGGATCGTACGAAGCCATTGACGAAACATGAGCCTGCATTGAGCCGGTTCCGGGCGATCCGGATTCCTTTTTCCACATCCGACGTGAAGACTGCAGCGCCGAGGCCATATTTGCTCATATTTGCCATTTTGATCGCTTCTTCTTCTGATCTGACTTTGGTAATGCTTGCAACCGGCCCGAAGATCTCCTCTTCAAAGGCAGGCATACCGGGCCTTACATTGAGGAGGATGGTTGGCTTGTAGAAGTATCCATCGCCTGCATGTTTCTTGCCCCCCATGCGCAATTTAGCCCCCATCGACATGCTCTTCTTGACCTGCTTGTGGACCTGCTTGCGCAGGTCTTTCCGGGCGATCGGGGCGAGGGTGGTCTTTTCATCCATCGGGTCTCCAGGCTCGTATTTTTTCATCTTCTTTTCGACGGCCGCGACAAAGTCATCGTATACAGCCGAATCAACGATAAAACGTTTTGCGGCAATACAGCTTTGGCCCGCGTTGATCATCCTGCCGGTCACGCATGCATCAACAGCGTCCTTGATTTTCGCATCCGCAAGGACCAGATAGGGATCATTGCCACCGAGTTCCATGACTGTCTTCTTGATCTGTTCTCCTGCGATGGTGGCGACACTGCTCCCTGCAAATTCGCTTCCGGTCAGCGTCACCGCTTTGACGTGTTTGTTCCGGATGATGGTACGCACATCTTCTGAATTGATGAGGAGTGTCTGGAATGTGTTTTCCGGGAATCCTGCATCGACGAATAATTGCTCGATGGCAACAGCGCAACCCGGTACGTTTGAGGCATGCTTGAGCAACGCGCTGTTTCCAGCCATCAAGGTGGGAACGGCATACCTGAATACCTGCCAGAATGGAAAATTCCAGGGCATTACCCCCAGGATCACGCCAAGTGGCTGGTAGGTGACAAAACTCTTGCTCGCATCCGAACTGATTGCTTCATCCTCAAGGAAACCTTGCGCATGATCGGCATAGTAACGGCACACCCAGGCACATTTTTCAACCTCAGACCTGGATTCCCTGATCAGTTTTCCCATTTCCCCGGTAATCAGGGCTGCGATGTCCTCTTTTCTTTCCTCGAGCAGTCCGGCAAGTTCCCGCATTTTGAACGCACGCCCTTCAAACGGATACTGTCTCCATTTTTCAAATGCGCGCGTGGAGGCCTCGATGCGGCCTTCGATCATGGATGGTTTCAGGTTTTTGTAACTCAGATATTCCTTCCCCGTGGCGGGATTGATGGACTTCATAAACTAAAATCATAATTGATATCGCTGGCGCAATATAGAATAAGTGATCCGAATGTAAACGGAATTTTATGTGTATGTAAAGAAAATTTACATTCAATCCTCTCTATACAGCACTGCTTTGATCTCCTCATGGTCCACAAGCCGCCAGATCTGACTGCTCACCAGTTCGCGGGTTTCAAGGGTCATATTGACCAGTGCATCGTGGTCTGCGCCAGGGTGTACGATCTCCCAGTATTCCTCAGGCCATCCGTTGACAACTGATTCCCAGTCCTTGAAGTAGTTCGCAGTCGCGTAATTGTAAGGATAGGTCGTTCCGCCCGGGAACTGGAGGAAGTACAGCACCCAGCTGTCCATTTCCTTTTCCGCAATGCGGTGCCTGTGGATCTCTTTCCAGATCTCTTTCTCAAGTTTCACGTATTGTGCCTCATGAGATGGCTTCACTTTCATGTAGTCCATACTCAGGAATTGGGGAGGATCATTCGCACCGAACTGGAAATTGAGGTGGTCCTCGGTCCGGAATACTTCAGACTTTACAAGTGTCCTGAGATCCCTTCCCTTGCTGACAAGGTCGCTATACGTCATGTCCGGGTGGACCCGTTCCACGATATCGGAAAGCAGGTCATGTTCAATATCGACCGTTCCGAAATCGGAAAACGTCGTCATGATCACGTAATTGTATTCCGAATTCTCGCCGGAAGGGAATTGCACGCGGTAGAGTTTCCAGGAAAGGATCTCACCTGACATGATGCGCTGTGCCTGGATGGGCTTCCAGTACCTGGATTGATATACTTCAAATTCGTTTTCTTCTCCTGTCCTGACTTTCAGGTAATCGACCTGCATAAACATGGAGGCATCATCCTGTGCGGTGATGGTCATGGCAGGGAGTCCGAGCGTACATAAAATGACAAAAGTCCATAAGCGTGTAGAAAAGTGATTCATAACCCAAGAAATTTATCAGAATATTTAGATTGCATAAATGTTTACAAAACCGCATCGGTTTGTATTTTCACGAATTAAATTACGATTATTTTTTGAAGATGTCATGACGTAAGTCCTCAGTTTGGCATTAAATCAGTGGTTTCATGGTACCCAGAGATACAACGATCCGGAAGATCACATTCATGACCATCCTTTTGGGTGTGACTGCAGCTTTTATCGGCCTGATCTGGGATTTTATCATGACAGCTTTCTGGGCAACGGTACTTTCCGTCATTTTCTTTTCCATATTCAAGTGGTTTACAAAGATCACCCATGGCCGGCGGAATCTTGCAGCTTTCATTACAACCCTGATCATCCTGTTTTGTGTTGTCATCCCGGTGGGGTTTATATCCATCGCCATGGTCAATGAAAGCAGGCAGCTTTATGAAAGCTATACGTCCGGGAATACCAGTGTGGCCTCTATCATTGAATCTGTAGAAGCCAGGCTCCCAAGGCTGACACAAATGCTCGAAAATTTCGGTGTCACGACAGAAGATATCCACGAAAAGGTGAATCAATTTATTGTCAATGTGACAGGTGCGATCGGTTCGCGTGCGATCACTTATACTCGATCGACGATCAATTTTGTGATCCAGTTCAGTCTCATGCTCTACCTGCTCTTCTTTTTCCTGAGGGACGGCCAGAATATCAGGAAGGTATTTATTGAGACGTTCCCGTTGCGGGATGAGACTGAAAATATCCTGCTTGACCGGTTTGCCTCTGTGGCCCGCGCTACGATGAAAGGTACCCTGATCGTGGCTGTCGTGCAGGGAACGATCGGCGGGGTGCTGTTTGCTGCCCTTGGCATCCAGGGGGCGATATTTTGGGGCGTGATCATGACCCTCCTGTCGCTGCTGCCGGTCGGGGGGAGTGGTTTTGTCTGGATCCCGATGTCGATCCTGCTGATCATCCAGGGAGAAGTGACCAAGGCGGTCATCATCATTATTGTCGGTAGCCTGATCATCGGATTGATTGACAACCTGTTGCGACCGCTGCTTGTGGGCCGGGATACGAAAATGCCTGATTACCTGGTGCTCGTAGCGACGTTAGGCGGACTCACCTGGTTTGGCCTCACGGGGTTTATCATCGGCCCCGTCATTGCAGCACTGTTCATCACCTGCTGGCAATTGTTGAACGAGAAAGCGGTAAAGACCCTGGACGGGAATGGCGAAGGTGCTGCGGCTGACCAGTAAATGAACTTCAAAACAGCAAATCGTGACCGGTCTTCCTGCGACAATCCGCTGATCATGCGCACTGAAATCATCTCAGCGATTGTCCACGGTCAACATCCATCTGCTCCATACCCCTTATTTTAGTTCCTCGTACAAATCGATCAAGGATATGGGAAATGAAAGGATCAGGGTGCTCCAGGTAGGAATGGGCCCCCTTGGTATTAAAATGTACCAGGATGCACTGGACAAACCACACCTCCGGGTCGTCGGTGCCGTCGACCTGGATGATGCGATCGCAGGGCAGGATATTGGAAAATTCTGCGGCAGGGAGGAAGCCGGGGTCAGGATCTCCTCCTCGCTTGCGGATGTCCTTGACCATACCCGGGCAGATATTGCGCTGCTGACAACCGTTTCGGACCTGGAAAGGGCGACACCCCAGATCATGGAAATCCTCAACGCCGGTCTTCCGGTTGTATCCACATGTGAAGAGTTGTCCTATCCCTATGAAACGGCACCGGAAAAGGCGAGGGAGATAGACACTCTCGCGCGGGAGAAGGGCCTTGCTGTGCTGGGGACCGGCATCAATCCCGGATTCCTGATGGATGCACTTCCTTCTTTCCTGACAGGTGTTTGCCGGCATGTGGAGAAAGTCGAGGTCAACCGCTATCAGGATGCCCAGTACCGGCGTCTGCCGTTCCAGCAAAAGATTGGTGCGGGCCTGAACATGAAAGGTTTTGAAGAGAAAAAACTGGTCGGTACGCTGCGTCATGTCGGTCTCACAGAAAGCCTCCATTTCATTGCGGCTCAATTGGGATGGAAGCTGGATAAAACAGAAGATATCATTTCGCCTGTCGTTGCCCAACGCCAGATCGAAACGGATCAATTGACCATCCGGCCGGGACAAGCTACCGGCGTAAACCAGGTCGGTAACGGTTATGTCAATGGTACGCTCAGGATCAAGCTGACCTTCCAGGCAGCAATCGGGGAGCGGGACAGCTACGACGAAGTATTGATCACCGGAACGCCGAATGTCTATAGCAGGATAGCTGGGGGAATCAACGGGGATGTCGGGACTTGTGCGATCACGCTGAATGCCATCCACTCTGTGCTCAGGGCCAGTCCCGGGTTGCGCACTATGGCGGATGTGCCGATGGTGACATGCAAAGCCTGAGATCCTGGTCGGTCCTGGCTGGATGTCAAGTCTGCAACAGGGCAATGGAATTCACTGCTTTTTTGGCTCGAGGTATTTCCTGATCTCTTTTTCCACACCGCGTGGAAAAGGTGTGCCATCATATAAATTCGTGTACAGCAGGCACATTTCCGGGTCATTCAGGAATACCTTATCGTACTTGTGGAGCCACACCCGGAGATGCCGTTTGAGTTTCTTCAGTTTGCCGATCTTTCCCTCGATTCCGGGTAATAACTCAATGATCTCCAGGGCCTTTTCATTATTTACCTTGATATAATCCGTATACTCCCGAATGACCCGGTGGATGCGCCGCTCAAACTTATTCATCTGATCGAAATACAATTCAAAGAACTCTTCGATCGGGTGTTCTTCCAGGATATCCAGCCGCCGGACCATCCGATCCATGAGTTTGTCGCGGTTTTCATTCTGTGCCTGGAAACCCGCCCAGCTGTTGTCGAGGTACTCCAGCAGCTGCCGCAATGATTTTTTCTCTGCACGCTTGTTAATTTTCTTTTCAAGGATTTGCGGGTCCTTTTCCAGATAGAAATAGTGGACCGCTTCAATGATGATATGGCTTTCGGGATTGTCACGCTGGGCCAGCTGGATGAGGTCGTGCAGTTTCTCCTCCTCGAGTGCATGCATGATGATGGAACGCCACGTATCGATCGCCCGGCTTGAAATGGATAATTCAGTCACATCAAGGCCTGTTTTTATGGCAAATGCGATGATTTCCTCCCGCGTTACATAGAATCTTGCCAACTCACGGCAAAGCCTGCTGATCAACCCCTGGTATTGTCTGAAATTCATGTGCTACTGATTGCAATGATGATGCCTGCTCAGTCTTATGATACTGAAATCCCCCCTGCTTCGAGCCCGTCGATGATGAGGTTTATCCGGATACCCTCGTTCCGGAACACGATTCTTTTGGTACCCGGCTCCCGGATATAGCCACCTGCATGGTGGAGAGCCACAACATTCCATTTTTCATCGAATACGGGGGACCCGGAAGATCCGTTCAAGGTGTCTGTCAGGTATTGTACGATCCGGTCATCGGCATACCGGATATAATTATGGTGCATGGCGATCTGCTTTTCTCCGCCCCCGGGATGCTGGATAATGGAAACACGCTGGTTTTTCAGGATCCCGGCTTTCTTGAGTCGCAGGGCACCCCAGGTCGAATTCGGGTCACCGCCTACCTTGACTACCGTCCAGTCTTCCTCCCTTGAGGTTAAAAAAAGCGATTCAGGCCTGAATCCGAAGGAGGCTACCTGGCGGTCCAGTCCCCTGAACGTTTTTTGGTAATTGAATTCAGCGATGCTGTCCCCTGCTGTTTCCGCGCTGTCGATCACGTGGTGGTTTGTGACGAGCAAATTGCGGGCAATCAGGAATCCTGTGCCGATCCCCTCCGGGGTCACGATCCGTGCAACAGATTTAGCTTTTTCAACCCCTTCTTCAAGGAAATGCACGGGGAGCAGGGTGCTTTCCCGTCCAATGATCTTCTCATAAGACTCGGGAGATTCAGGCGCAGCAAGCCAGTCGGGGGCGGATTTGCCTGAGTCGGGCCCAAGGAAACCTGTCAGTACATCGGCTTTGGCCCTTGCCAGTACCGGGCTGTCTCCAAATTGCACGGCGACCTGGTCGATCAGGTCAGAGACCTTTTCCTGGTGCATGGCCTGCTGGATGATATAAAACCAGTTTGTAGCCGGCTTGTCAGAAAACGAGATATTTTCTACCCGAAGCCCGGTCCTTGAGGAAATTGAATAGGCTTCTTCCTTGAAGGGGATCATCCCCGCAAGCAAGGTGTTGAGATTTGTCAGGCTCTGGTTCCATTTTTGATCCTGTTTCATGGCTTGCTTTCTTTTAGATGTATCATCACGGAATACAACGTCCGGATAGGATGATCAGAAAACAGATCATGTCTTTTCTGCTTGTCCGGCCGGGTTGGATGCGCATCGTGGCTGTTTCATTGGACACCCGTGGTCAAGATATTGAATCGGGTTGAAAACCCGGGCCTGATCCCGGTATATTTTTTTCTGGCCTGTCCCAACCCTTTTACTCATCAATGTGGTCTATCTTTACAAACAAGGAAATGATCCTTTCTCCAAACTAAAACCTGGAATATGAAAAACGTTCGACCAATTTTGATGTTCTCCCTGTTCAGCGCCCTGATCCTTTCATCCTGCTTCAAGGACACATGTGAAAGCGAAAGGACCTATGTGCGCTGGGATCCGGTCTTCAAGACACTGGAAGATATGCGCACTGACATCTCCGTGCAGCCGGCCAAAGAACTCGAAAACCCGGGAAATATCTATTACTACAATGGTTACCTGCTGATCAATGAATTGCTTGAAGGTGTCCACATTGTGGATAATCGGGACCCGGAAAATCCGGTCAGCCTGTCATTCATCGATATCCCGGGCAGCCGGGATATGGCTGTGAAGGATGATGTCCTTTACGTGGACAGCTACCTGGACCTGCTGTCCATTCGTATTTCAGATCCCCGAAACCCTGTACTCCTGCATCGGGAGGAAGATGTCTTTCAGTCATTTTACCCTGTCAATGACGAATTCGGTTATGTGGTGGAGTATGTAGAGACCGATGTGCAGGAAGTGGTGAATTGCTCGGATGACCGCTGGAGTGGCGGCTGGTTCTGGCGGGATGATGCGATTTTCCTCAGCGCGGATGCCAATTTCCAGTTGAACTCCAGTACGGCAGAGAATGCTGACTTTGGGACAAGCGGAGGTGTGGGCATCGCCGGTTCCATGGCCAGGTTTGCCATCGCCAAGGATCACCTCTATGCGCTTGATCAATGGCAAATGCAGGTGTTCAGTATCGAGACCACAATTCCCCAGCAAATCAATAAAGTGGGGGTGAATGCTGCGATCGAGACCCTGTTTCCGAGCGGTGATTACCTGTTCATAGGTTCGCAGACAGGGATGATCATCTATGACAATACCGATCCGACCGCCCCGTACCATTACAGCACATTCGAACACGCAGCCGCCTGCGATCCGGTTTTCGTGTCTGGCAATACAGCTTTCGTCACATTGCGGGAAGGCAATGCATGTGTAAATGCAGTCAACCAGCTGGATGTCATCGATGTCAGCAATATGCGCTTCCCGTCCCTGATCGAATCATACCCGATGCACAATCCGCATGGATTGTCGGTCGTGAATGACATTCTTTACCTGTGCGATGGGAGTGCCGGCCTCAAGGTGTTCAATGTGGAGAAACTGAGAAGAATTGATGAAAATATGCTTGATCACCTTGCGGCTTATGAGGCATTTGATGTGATCGTACTGCCTCCCGGCGACCTTGTCATGATGATCGGGGCGGACGGGTTTTATCAATTCGATGCTTCTGATCCGGAAGACCTGAAGGAGATCAGTTTCATCCGCGTGAACAGGAAATAATCAGAAGAATGGATACGGGGAGCCATCAGTGCCAATCAATCAGCACTTTGGGGAAATCCTGGAAACAATGAATGCTCAGTGGCCTCCAATCGGATTTGGACGTACACAACAAGCTGGTGGCCCCCGTTTTTAGAATATGAATGAGATGAAATACAATATCCACATCCTTGTGTTTTCTCTGCTGACCCTGATCGGGGCAGTGCCGGCAGGTGCACAGAATCCTTCCGGCGGGGATACACGTCAACAGGTGACTTATCAGGATGTCGTTTACCTGAGGGACGGAAGTGTCCTCCGGGGCACCCTCATCCAGTGGGAATACGGGCAGCCACTGACGCTCAGGATGCTGGGCGGGCAGGAAATTACCATACCGGATGCGGACATCGAAAAGGTGCGGCAGGAAGTGGCAGGCAGTTATAACGGTAAAAGGGGCCACAGGTTTGTGCTTAAAGAGAGGGGACTCTATTACCTGTTTGGCCTGAGCTTCCCTGTTGGAACCGAAGTGGGAATCAGTGCTACCTTTTCCATGGGCTACAGGTTCAACCAGTACCTGAGTATCGGTGGGGGGATCGGGTATGAGGACCTTGAGGTGAATTGGTCCTCGCAGATTATCCCTGTCTTTTTGGAAACCCGGGGTTACCTGACAAAGAAGAAGATTGCACCCTATTACCACCTGCGCGCGGGACTCGGATTCCCCCTTGCAAATTTGAATTATGACATCGTGGCAACCGAACCCGGCATCATGCTGAACCCGGAGGTCGGCGTCAGATTCGGGGGCAGGGACGTTCACTTTTATATGGGTGTCGGTTATCGACTGCAAAAAGCTACCTATACGGTGGAGCCGTTCTGGTGGGAAAACAGGACTGATGTTGATCACCTGACATACCGTCGGCTTGATTTCAAGTTTGGCCTTGACTTTTAAGGTTGAATGCGTACAAACGGACTGAATGCTTTTCAGAAAGCGTGAATTTACAGAGGAAGAATTGATCGAAGGTTGCCTCCTCAATGACAGGAGGTGCCAGGAGATGCTATACCGCAGGTTTTTCCCGAAAATGATGTCCATGGTCATGCGCTATGCACAAGATGAGCAAAGAGGGATGGAAATCCTGAACAACGGTTTCCTGCGGGTATTTAAGAAACTTGAGCAATACAAGGGCATTGGTTCCTTTGAGGGGTGGATTCGCAGGATCGTCTATCATGCGATTTCAGATTACTACAAAAAGGAATCCAGGTACCTGAAATTTATTGTCCTGGATGAGAAGGACCGGGATGTGCCGACGGATGCACTCGATCAGTTGTATTACGATGACATCATCCAGCTAGTGGATGCCCTGCCGGAAAAAAGCCGGGAAGTATTCAAGTTGCATGCCATTGAAGGGTATACGCATGAAGAGATCGGGGCGCTATTGGGCATCAGTGACGGCACATCCAAATGGCACCTGTCAAATGCAAGGTCACAATTGAAGAAATCGATATCAAAAAGGTATAAATCAAGCTATGCAGGATAAATATCAACAACGAAAATATGCGAGCCAGGGCTGGAAAGGAATGAAAGTGATTCTGGACAGGGAAATGCCCCTGGACGGCAGAAGGGACAGGGTCCCGGTGTTCCTCTGGCTCACAGGTGTAGCAGTGGTCCTGCTGGTGGCAGGCGGGCTTTATTTTTCGTCGCTTCAGGATGCAACGCCTGCTCTCCAGAAACCAGTTGAAATCAGTGAACCCATGGCCGTGGCAAACGAAGGCCGGGACAAGGATGTCACCGAACTGCAAATCACAGGAAAAGAAAAGCAGGAAATAGATGAAACAACAAAAGTCCTGTCCCCTGGATCACCCTTAACACCCGCTGCAAAGGGACCTGGATCTCATCCGGACGGGGCTTCCGGCAACCTCAAGCCCAATCAATCGGTGCAGCAGGATAAAGAGTTTGGAGATATTTTGGATAGTGCACCACAAAATGTGAAGTCAATTCCCGGCCAGGTCCGGCAAATCGTTGAATCACGCATGCCCTACATTCAGGAGCCGGATCACCGGCAGCCTGCTGCCAAGGCAAAACGGATAGAGACGGAATCAGTGATCCTTCCCCAGCACAGCGATTTGGCCAGGAATGCAAACGTCCTGCTGCCGCTGACCCGAAAGGTATTCCCAGTCGCCTCACCATACGTGACAGTGCTGCCTGAGAGGTTCCTGTCACCCATACGCCCGGAAATCAGGCCACTGGGATCAAAACCCCGCGGGTTTCACCTGGCATTTGGAGTCATGGGAACTGTAAATGCTGCTGCCGGAGGAATGCAGGGATTGGGGGGCGGCCCTGAGGCCAGGTGGCGGATTTCCAGAAAGGTTTCCCTTTGCACAGGGGTGCTTTATGAAAGCCAGCGAAAAAACGGCTTTCTGAATTTCGCCGATCGTGAGGATGCCAGCCTCACCAGTTCACCAGTCACAATCATCAACGGGCCATCCGGCAATGTCGTAAATGCAGTTTCCATGGACGTGGATGCAGGGAGTGTAGAGTCATTGACCAGCAGTTTCCATTTTCTGCACATACCCGCAGGTGTCGAATATTTTTTAGGCAGGTCATTTTCACTTGAATTCGGGGCAAGGTACAGTCGCCTGTTAGGGGCTCCGTCAGAGGAAAAGATCGCACTTGTGGATGGAGACCAGCTTCAGCAGGATGTTAACCAGCTATCCGGTGTATCAAGGAATTCACTCTTCGCACACGATTTCGTCAGGAAAAATGATGTCTCGATGCGATTAGGTGCAAACATATACCTCTGGAGACGACTGGCGTTGCACCTGGAGTACAACCATGGCTTGCTGCCCATTTTCAGGGGTGGGGATAATTCAGTTTCCGATTCGAGAAACAGGATGTTTACCCTCGGAGCCAGGTATCATCTTTCAAGGGTATAAATACCGTTTCCTTCGGGGATAGACTGGGCCCCCGGATGGTGCTGAGATCATGCACGTGATCGGGACCTGTCAGCTCCCGCCATGCAGCCTGGCTTGCCGTGCGAGTAATTCCTCTTCTGTCTCTACCCGGTCGGGATCCTGGACACAGCAATCGACGGGACAAACTGCCGCACATTGGGGTTCCTCATGAAATCCCTGGCACTCGGTACACTTGTCCGGAACGATATAATAAATATCATCGTCAATCGGTTTTTGCATGTCATTTGCATCGACTACCGATCCGTCTTCAAGCGTATAGGACCCTTTCACTTTCGTGCCCTCGTTGATCGACCAGTCAATGCCACCCTCGTAAATTGCATTATTCGGGCATTCCGGTTCACAAGCCCCGCAATTAATGCACTCGTCAGTGATGATAATCGCCATAATATTTATTCCTTTGTGTCAACAACATGAAAGCAGGTTTTCAGTTTACCCTTCCCTGCAAAATTATTCAAAATTTGATCATTCTTCCTGCCAGACCCGATGCGCCGGTTTTTTAAATTACTGCTGAGAGCGATCCGTGGTGAGGAGGAAGATTTCACTTCCGGCCCGATTCGCAGGTCCATTTTCCTGCTGGCCGTGCCCATGATCCTGGAGATGGTGATGGAATCGCTTTTTGCGCTTGTGGATGTATTTTTTGTCTCCCGCGTGGGCACTGACGCCATCGCGGTCGTCGGGCTCACAGAAGTCGTCCTGATGACCATTGAATCGCTGGCCCTGGGTATTGCTATGGCGGCAACAGCGATGGTCAGCCGCCGGATCGGGGCCCAGAACCGCCGGGGAGCCCGTGAGGCAGCAGTGCAAACCATATTTCTCGGTTTGCTGATCAGCGTGCCGCTGGGTGTGTGCTGCTGGTTTGGTGCAGAATGGATCCTTGAACTTATGGGAGGGTCTCCTGAATTGATCCGGCAGGGCTCAGCGTATACCAGGATCATTTTGAGTTTTAACGGACTGTTGTTTTTCCTCTTCATCCTGAATGCGATATTCAGGGGAGCCGGCAATGCGGCGATCGCCATGCGTGTGCTTTGGTTGGCCAATGGGCTGAACATTGTACTTGATCCATGCCTGATCCTCGGGCTCGGTCCGTTTCCTGAACTGGGTGTCACGGGTGCCGCCGTGGCTACCTGCATTGGCCGGGGAACAGGAGTTTTGTATCAGCTTTATGCGCTGTTTTATGGAAAAAAGAGCCTTGTCAAATTAAGCAGGGCCGATTTCAAGTGGGTCAGTTCCACGATCTGGAAGCTCTCCCGGGTCGCCTTCACAGGGGCATGGCAGTTTCTCATAGCGGTGGCCAGCTGGCTTTTTTTAGTTCGGATCATCAGCTCATTCGGCTCCCAGCCGCTTGCCGGGTATACCATTGCCATCCGGATCCTCATCTTTACGATCCTGCCAGCCTGGGGAATGGCGAATGCCGCATCCACGCTTGTTGGGCAAAACCTCGGTGCCAGGAAGCCGGAACGTGCAGAGAAAGCTGTCTGGCTGACCGGTTTTTACAATATGGTCTTCCTGACCTCGGTTTCCATCCTGATCTTTATACTGGCTCCATGGATCATGCATTTTTTCACTGAAGACCAGGTCGTGCATGCGGAAGGCATGCGCGGCCTGCGCATCATGTGCCTGGGGTATATTGCTTACGGATACGGCATGGTCGTCAGCTCTTCCTTCAATGGTGCAGGGGATACAAAAACACCCATGTGGATCAACCTGGTTTGCTTCTGGATGATCCAGATCCCGCTTGCCTACGTCCTGGCACATCCGGCAGGCCTTGAAGCCACAGGCACGTACTGGGCCATTGCGATCAGTGAAACGGTGCTGGCCGTGGTTGCGGTCTACATCTTCAGGTTGGGAAGATGGAAACTTGTGCAGATCTAAAACTTCATCGAATTGACTAAATTCATACCAGTAAATAAAAGAATTGCAGAAAATGAAGAGACGCTCATTTATCCAGGTTTCCTCCCTGGCCGGCGCAGGTGTCGCCATTCCGGGCATCCAAGCAGCACAATCCCGAAAAGCGACCCGAAAAGCACCCAGATCCAGATTGAACGTGGCCATCCTCGGTTCAGGCCTGCGGGGCCAGAGCCATATCGGGTTGTTGCTCGACCGGGATGATTGCGATGTCATCGCGATCGCTGATCCTGACCAGGTGATGGTGGACCGCACACTGCAAATGTTCAGGAAAAGAGGGATTTCCGCACCCCGTGTATACCAGGACGGGGATGAAGATTATCTGAATCTGCTGGACAAGGAGGATCTCGACCTGGTCATCATCGCCTCCCCTTGGCGCTGGCACACCGAGATGTCCATCGCGGCGCTGGAGAAGAACTGCTATGTTGGCGTGGAAGTGTGTGGCGCTTTTTCCATTGATGAGTGCTGGGAACTGGTACGTGCACAGGAAAGGTCGAACACACATCTGTTCTTCCTGGAAAATGTCTGTTACCGCCGGGATGTCATGGCCATACTGAACATGGTCCGGCAAGGCCTTTTCGGTGAACTGCTCCACCTGGAAGGAGGGTACCAGCACGATCTCCGGGGGGTGAAATTCAATGATGGACCCGGCGGCGGTTCTGGCGTGAAGTTTGGAGATGATGCCTTCAGCGAGGCAAAATGGCGGACCATCCACAGCGTGCACAGGAACGGTGATCTGTACCCGACCCACGGGATTGGGCCGGTGGCCATGTATGCGGACATCAACCGGAAGAACCGCTTCACACACCTGACCAGCATGGCCTCAAAGGCACGCGGTCTGCACAATTATATCGTGGATCATCCAATGGGCGGTGAAAACCACCCGAATGCGGATATTGAATTCAAGCTCGGTGACCTGGTCACGACCATGATCAGGTGCAACAACGGGGAAACGGTCGTACTGCATCATGATACCAACCTGCCCAGACCTTACTCCCTTGGATTTCGCGTGCAGGGCACGAAAGGGTTGTGGATGGATGTCAATAAATCCTTGCACATTGAAGGAATGAGCCCGCCACACAGGTGGGAAGAAGCAAAACCCTACCTTGAGAAATACGACCACCCGCTATGGAAGCGCCATGCAAATAAAGCCGAGGGCGCAGGACACGGCGGCATGGACTGGTTCCTGGTCAACAGCCTCGTGGAACATGCGATGCGTAATGAAAGGCCGCCCATGGATGTGTACGATGCGGCTACGTGGCTCGCCATTACCCCACTGTCAGAAGCATCTATCGCAGGCGGCAGCATGCCGGTGACATTTCCGGACTTTACAAGGGGGCGCTGGACAACCGCAGCGAATACGTTTGCGACAAGTGACGCATACTGATCGTAATCCGCTTTTTCCTACCTTTGGAGCACCTTAAATTGACCCGATGATGAAGAAAATTGTCAAGGTGGGAAATGTCGAATGCGGCAGTGATCAGCTGTTCCTGATCTCCGGCCCTTGTGTGATCGAATCAGAGGCGGTTATGATGCGCACCGCAGAATTTTTAAAAGGAGTAGAGGAGAGGACAGGCGTGCCAATCATATTCAAAAGTTCCTTTATGAAGGATAACCGGAGTTCGGTCGATTATTATATGGGGCCGGGCCTTGAGAGAGGCCTCCGCATCCTCGATCGCATCCGCAGCGAGTATGGATTTCCGATTCTGAGCGACATCCATTTCCCGGAACAGGTTTCCCTCGCTGGTGAAGTCCTGGATGTCATCCAGATCCCTGCTTACCTCTGCATGCAGACGAATCTTGTGGTGGCAGCAGCAGAGACAGGCAAGACCATCAATCTGAAACATGGTCAGTTTCTCGCCCCGGAGAATATGGATAAACCGGTTCAGAAAGTTGAGTCAGCCGGCAACCAGAAGATCATCCTGACGGAACGCGGGTATACTTTCGGATACAATGACCTCATCGTTGACCCGCGCAGCTTCTACCACCTGCGCGAAACCGGATACCCGGTGGTTTTTGATATTACCCATTCGATCCGCAAATACGGCATCCCGAGCAAAGATCCCGATAGCGGTCCCAGGCATTACCTCCCTACCTTGTCGCGTGCAGGTGTGGCCTCCGGGGTGGACGGGATATTCATCGAGACCCATCCGAACCCGGAAGAAGCCCTCTGCGATGCCACCAGCCAGCTCTGTGTCTATGACCTGGAAGCCTTTATCGAACCATTGCTGGAAATCCATCAGATAGAAGTAAAACACAGGGACAGGACATATGGAACTGTATCTTGATACGGCAAACCTTGACGAGATCAGGGAGGCATATAAGCCTGGATTCCCGGGCGGCCTGACAACGACGCCCTCATGCAAGCATTGCGACGGCATCAAGGCTATTGCATGCAGGATACCCGGGATTTATTGGAACGTGATTGATCCATGACGCAGTTTGAAGAGGTACTGGAGTATTTTCTTGCTCACGGGGCAAAACTGTACATTCCTGTACCGGATTTCAGGGTGAAATTGCAAAACGTCAGGAATTTCATTTTCGACTGGGATGGTGTCTTCAACAGGGGAATCAAGATGGATCCGGCTGGCAGCCCTTTTTCTGAACCCGATTCAATGGGGACAAACCTGATGCGCCTGTCCGTTTATCTCAAAACAGGCGAAATCCCAAGAATGGGGATCCTGACAGGCGCCCTCAATAAGGGCGCGCAATATTTTGCGGGGCGTGAATATTTCGACTTTATGATCAGGGGCTACAAGAACAAGAATGTAGCCCTGGAAAAGCTCGTGGAAAAATTTGATTTGCTGGCCGGTGAATCACTTTTTGCATGGGATGACATCCTTGATCTGCCTGTGGCAAGATGGGCGGGGGTGAGCATCCAGGTAAGGAGGGATGCAACTCCGGTCTTCAATGGTTTTGCAGCAGAGCGAGGACTCGTGGACTATCAAACGGCCAATCCTGGTGGTGCATATGCGGTAAGGGAAATTGCCGAGTTGTTCCTTACAGCCTGGGAGAACCATGAGGAGTGTATCCAACACCGGATGGACTACTCGGCAACATATCAGGCCTACCTTGCTGAAAAAGCGAAACGCAAAGTCCTGGAAATCAAAAGATAATAGGTAGCTCTTTGGACCGGAATTGCAGGTGGTGGAAGGGCAAAAAAAAATGCCCCCAACAGATGGGGGCTAAAGAACACACTATGAGAACACCCTAAAAACGATACCAAGTTAATTAAAAATGGATTGACTATCCAACTTTTTTTCAAAGAAAATTTACATGAATGAGGTCACGAGGGCAATGAGGAGCGATATCCAGCTTACGCTCCTTGTTGTTCTATAGCTCATGCTCTTTTTTTACAGGTTGTAAAACCCGCATCAAGTTCCCTGGTTCAGGGACCTTTTTACAGGAGTGAAACCAGATATGGAAAATCTGATGATGGTACTCAAATTGGTTGCATTTATTTTGCTGGTGGTCATCTTCATGATCTGGGGCATTTTTGCCATTTGCAGGGCCGCAGGCTGGATGACATTCCGGAAATCCGAGGAGAAGATCAGGCAATCAGTTGGGGAAAACGGGCTGCATTTGCGGTTTCATCAAACCAATCCTGTTCGGGGGGCAATCACCTACTTGTCTGCAGAGAAGCAGGATCCGGATCCACATCCGGAGTTTGCCATCGTGTTTGTGCATGGCAGTCCGGGTGCAAAGGATGCATTCCTTCCGTATCTGAAAAATGATCAGTTGCTGAACAGGGCTGTCCTCTACGCAATGGACAGGCCGGGTTTCGGGTATTCGGATTTTGGCCGGCCAGAAAGCAGCCTGGCGCAGCAGGCCGCGAAACTCATGGAAGTGGTGAGGGAGGTCAGGGAAAACCGTGTCCTGCTCGTCGGGCACTCATTCGGATGTGCCGTCATTGCACGGGCAGCGATGGAGCATCCGGAAGAGATTGATGGAATCCACCTGATCGCAGGAACGCTCGCACCTGAAGCGGAACCTCACAACTGGTGGCGAAAAATCATCGATCTGCCCCTGATCAGCAGGTCGATCCCGGTTGCCCTGGTGACCTGCAACCGCGAGATGCTTCCGCTGAAACAAGAGTTGCAAAAAATGCTCCCGCTCTGGGACCGGGTGACGTGTCCAGTAACCCTTGTCCATGGCACGGGCGACTGGATCGTAAATTTTAAGAACCTGCCCCGCACGATGGAACGGCTTGTGCATGCGAAACGCCTACGAACTGTAACATTGAAAGGAGATGGGCATTTGATCCTGTGGCAAAAAATGGAATTGATGGCTGACGAGATCATCAAGACGATCGAAATGATCAAAGGGTAGAATGAAATATGGATGTGACAAGTGGCTGTGCGATCATTCACACAAACAACCTGATCGTCTGCCATATCGCGATCACGACGAGCAAGATCGCGACGATCGTGCTGGCATGTTTACTGATCACGGTTGACCTTTTCCTGATCCAGATAGCCAACTGGATGTAGATCATCAGGACGGTCATGCTCCCGAAGAATGTCCCGATAGAAAAGAGAAGGATATGCGTGTTATCCAGGTGAAACCATTTTGCAGGGGCAAGGTATCCGCCGATAAAAACATAAAAAGGAATGTTGACCATGTTCAGTGAACTAATGAACATACCCCTGAAAAAACCCTTTCTCGAGTCCGATGTCGCAGAGTCACTTTCTATCGGCTTATCCTTTTTCAGGAAAAAATAAAGAGCAAGTCCAAGCAGGATCGGGATAGATGCATAAATGAAATTCTGGGCATAATCTTCATTCCTGTTCAGGATGGTGGAAAACTTCATGGCGATAAAGATCTGTGCGATCTGCACCAGGGCAGCCCCAAGGGCAAACCAGAACGCTATTTTTTTGCTCTTCTTCACCGCGGTTTCTGCGACTGTCATATTGACCGTCCCGAATGGAATTGTTGTCATGAAGTTCATCAGGTAACCGAGTCCGATATGTAGGGCAAAACTCAAGTCGCTAAATCGATTTGACGGCCTGAAGATATTGAAAATACCTCTTTCCCTGCCGAATTGCATCCCTTAGTTTCATGGGCCGGATACCCTGCGTAGCCTGGGCCCGGTGGATCCTCGCCATAAGCGCCCATTGCCTGTAAAAATCCCGGTATTTTCTCACGATCGGGTATCCCGGATCATAGACATGTGCAGGCTCGCTGTTGACACCATTGAATTCCAGGATCCTGAAGTCTTTTCCCGCACGCAGGCTTTCCCAGCTCGCACAGCGTAGGTCAAACCGGCCATAATGAAAGCCCTCCATCTGGTCCAGTATCCCGGTAAAGGTATCAACCAGTTGCTGGTCGATCCGGTGGTTTGCATTGATGAATTTCGTGCCTTTGCAGTGATTGCCGATTGGCTGCAGGTACACCGTTTCCCCCTTGCCTGGAACACCGCTCCAGTCATCTTGCCATGATGCCTTCAGGAGATGTTCATATAGCCGCCCTCGCTCGTGCCCCCGGATCAATTGCAGGATCGTGCGCCTGCCGTCCCCTTCAATATGGAGGAACTCCTTTTCGCAGACAGAGGTGATCCCTTTCTCATCTGTTCCGGGAATGGTATAACAAAGGATCGTTACCTCCAGCGCATAGTCCACGTATTCCTGGAGGATGACATCAAATCCGGCTTTATTGAGGTAAATATCCAGCTCTGCCCAATTCCTGATGCGCTGAACCAAAAGCCCCCTTTCACCAATATCCGGTTTGAGAATCACGGGGAAATCCATGCCGTTATTTCGCATGAAAGCCCTGATCATCATGGGTCGTTCTGCATTGGCTTTGAACAAGCCTGATTTCGGGATGTACCTGTCCGGGATGGCATCCAGGATCTTCATTTTGGAATTGCCCAGCAAGCCGCCGTTCATGGCCCCCGGATTAACCGTAGAAAAAAAGAAGAGGTGACCGGTTTTCACTGCCTGGAAAAGCCAGAATCCAACCACCGGGATATTTGTGAGCCAGGCTGGCCAGAATTCCCAGTTGCGCAAACGGTAGATGAGGTTTGATCTTCCTTCCAAAGCCGAAATTCAAGGTTGTCGGGTGACCGGTTGGTATTGGAAACGGCGGGTGGTACGCGTTTTTGTATCCAGGTTCAGATGGTGCACGACGGCATGATGCTGTGCAGATTCAAAACTTGTGATACTGAGTGTTTTGACACTTTCATCCCGGTTCATGACCAGTGCGTTTTCATGGTCACCCTGTCCGCCATTCCGGTGAAATTGCATGATCTTTTCTGGCGTGATTTTGGTGGTTTGGTCCATCCATTCTTGAAAGAGCATTTGACGCCATTGTCTCACTTCGGGCGGGTACAGCGTGACGGATGACCAGATACGGGGTTTGTCTATCTCCAGGTCCCGGGTGTTTTTTTCATTTCCGTCCCAGGTCAGTTCGGTCAATCCGTTTCCATCGAACAGGATCAGGGTGAACGGAGCTATCCCGGAGAATGTTGCTTCGAGGATCCATTGGCCCGGACGGTTGGCCTGAAAATAATCCGGGATGACAGTCCCCCGGCTGGTCGTGAAACGCGGATCCGGCTCGAAGGATACAGAAGCCCCATTGAGCAGGCAGGCTGCCCGGCCGAGATCACTGACTGCGAACCATGTGCCTCCTTTCAGCGGGTCCATCGGGAAATGGATGGTTTCACCCGATCCTGTTTTCTCAGTTTGCCAGGTCTCTGCTCTCCTTAGCGGTGACTCATCCCTGTTTGAGGTCAGGAAAAAGCGATTTTCACCGGCTGGCAGGTAAGTTACTGTACACATGCGCTCTTTTTGCGATGAAGGATCGTGGACGGTGCGACTCCAAAATGGCTGGGCAGGGGGATTTCCGGGCTGACCAGGTTGAGCCCGATCCTGATGATGGCCAGGTGATGGATCGTATGTTCGATATTGTACATTAATTCACGTTCAATGTTGGTGCAGATCCAGAGCATCTCACTGCCGGGCATATGTTCGCTGCATTCAAGTGTGAGGGGCTTGCGCAGGTCGAGCTGACCCAGTTTTTCCTGGACGTTCCGAATGCAGCTGATGGCATATTCAGGATTTGTTTCAATCCTTTTATCGCGCATCCTTTTGGCATAGTCGATGACACCATCGGGTCTTTCAGCTTGCATGATAAGGCACTGGAAGAATTCTATGAAATGGCGTGTATGCTGTCCGATCGAGGCGCCGGAGAGGAGATCAATTGCGTTTCCGTATTGTGCGGGAGATATGTGATCCAGATAGGTGATTGCGTCGTTCAGCAACAGGGACGCAGTGTTTTGTAACTTCATATTTTACGCTTCGCATTTCAGGTAATAGGCGGGAGTATTGCCATTCACCTTTTTTGGTGGGCGTGAAGTTAATCAAAAAGGCTCTAATCCTTTTTCCCCTTCTTTTCTTTCTCGAAATCCAGGGCAGCCGAGTTGATGCAATAGCGCATGCCTGTAGGTTGCGGACCATCATTGAACACATGTCCGAGGTGACCGTTGCACCGCCGGCAGAGCACCTCGGTACGGACCATCCCCAGCATGCGGTCTTCTTTTTCCAGGATGTACGCATGATCCATTGGCTGGTAGAAACTGGGCCATCCTGACCCCGAGCGATATTTTGTATCAGAGGAAAACAGGGGCAGGCCGCATCCGGCACATTTGTATACGCCCTTCTTCTTGTTATCCCAAAGGTCTCCCGTAAATGCCCGTTCGGTCCCTTTTTTCCTCAGGATTTCGTAAGCTTCCTTGCTGAGGGCGGCTTTCCACTCTTCGTCCGTTTTGTGAATCATTTCCAGGGTGTCCCCCGAGGCATCGACAAAGATCTGCCCGGCCGGATCAGCGTGCGCACGATTATCCTGTTGGGCACAGGAAGAGAGCAGCAGCGTCATGAAGAAAAGTAAGCTGGCGGACCGCATCAAATATTTCATCTTATTCATCTGCATGGTGTTTTTTCAATTTGCTGGAAAATTTCTGCCTCACTTTGGCAACTTTCGGGGAGATCACAATACTGCAATACCCTCTCGTCGGGTTTTCCCGGTAATAATTCTGATGGTATTCTTCTGCCTTGTAAAAGGTAGCAGCGGGTGAGATTTCAGTCACGATCGGGGCATTCCACATGGTCGGTGCAACCTCAGCTTTCGATTGTGCTGCAATCTGCTTCTGTTCTTCAGTATGGTAGAAGATCACAGACCTGTATTGCGTTCCTTTGTCTGCGCCCTGGCGATTCAGGGTTGTCGGGTCATGCGTTGCCCACAGGACCTCAAGCAATTCACCGTATGTAATGACCTTCGGGTCAAAGGAAATTTGCACGACTTCTGCATGCCCTGTGGTACCTGAGCACACCTCCCTGTAAGTGGGATCCGGAGTTGCTCCGCCCATGTAGCCTGAAACGACAGCGTGAATACCTTCCAGCTCCTGGAAGACTGCTTCCACGCACCAGAAACAACCTGCACCGAAGGTGGCGATTTCATATTTATCCATACTCAGTGTTTTACAAAAAGGATAACAACCAGAAAGAGCAAATGTTATTTGCACCGGGATTTGAAGGCAAATATCCTGCTTATATTCGCGGTGATGTTGAAGAAAACAAGAGCATGGCTGCGCCTCCTGGGTACGATTTGTGCGTTGGCATTCTATTTGTCCCGTTTGATCGTGCTGAATGTGCTTTTTGGCCAGACAGATGATCGCGGATTCAGGTTCAGGCGGAAATTCATTATTGCGGCCATGAGGATCATGGGGATCCGGTTGAGGGTGGAAGGTGATATCCCTGACGGGCAGTATCTGTATGTCGCAAACCACCGCTCGATGTTTGACCCGGTCATCCTGCTCCGGGATATTCCCGCTTTCATCGTGTCAAAGGCGGAAGTTTCAAAATACCCGCTGATCGGGCGGGGTGCCCGGGAAACCGGTGTCATCTACGTGGAAAGAAACAAGAAAAGCAGCCGTGCCGCTGCCCTTGAAGCAATCATGGAGGCTCTTGAAAATGAGCGCAGCATTCTGATCTATCCGGAAGGGACAACCTCGAGTTTGCCTGCAACCAGGGAATTCAGGATCGGGTCATTCAGGGTGGCCGCACAGTTGGAGATACCTGTCGTGCCTGTTGCAGTGGATTACAGGGACGAAAATGACTACTGGTCCGACGGCCGGTTACTGGACATTGTCATGCGGATGCTTTCCCGAAGGCGCACCGAGGCCATGATCCGGGTAGGTTCGCCGGTCACTGGACGGGACGCGAATGAACTCATGGATGCATCAAGGAGCTGGATCAATGAACAGATCCCTGATATGCACAGGTTGCTGAATTTGGATAGCAAACGCTTTCAAGACCATAAAAAAGAGATTTCGTTATGATCAAAGAAACAAGTATCCGTTTTTCGAATCACCTTGGTGATCAAATTTCGGGCACACTTGATCTTCCGCTTGCGATGGCACCGCGGGCAATGGCGATCTTTGCACATTGTTTTTCATGCCATGGCAACCGCCTGGCTGCCAAGCAAATCCGGAAAGCCCTTACGAAAAAGGGGATCGGGGTGCTTTGTTTTGACTTTTCCGGCCTGGTGAACAGCCCGGTCAGGGATGAGCTGAATGCCTTTCCCGATATCCTCGATGACCTGGTCGCTGCGGCAAAATACCTGGAGCGTGAACATCTTTCTCCCAGGCTGTTGATCGGCCATTCCCTGGGCGGGGCTTCCTTGCTTTCAGTGGCAAAAAGGATTGAAAGTGTCCAGGCAGTAGCTACAATTTCTGCACCAGGAGAGACAAAAAAGGTACAACAGCTATTTACAACCCAGCTTTCAAAGATCATTGAGATGTCGGACAACGGGCATGGCAATGAAGAGGGGAAATCCGGGCAGGAGGCTGTATTGCCGGGCCTTGAGAACGTAGACCTGAGCAGTACTGTTCAGAAACTGGACAAAGCCCTGCTTGTGATGCACAGTCCCCAGGACAGGGTTGTCCCGATCGAAGAGGCAGCCAAGATCTACCGTGCAGCACATCATCCAAAGAGTTTCGTGAGCCTCGACGGAGCGGATCATTTGTTATCAGACAAAAATGACAGTTATTATGTCGGACAGGTGATTGCAGCCTGGGCCAGCAGGTATATTGAATTTGCCCCCGATGCCTATGAAAAACCGGATTCACAGGTTTTTGTCAGGCTCAACCATGCAGACAAATATACGTGTGACATCAGGGCGCGGAATCACCAGCTGATGGGGGATGAACCCACGGATATCGGTGGTGCTGATGCAGGTCCGACGCCCTATGAGTTATTGCAGTCAGCACTGGGTGCCTGTACCGCCATCACATTGCAGATGTACGCAAGCCGGAAAAAATGGCCGCTCGAGGAGGTCCGGGTAAAACTGAATTTCAACAAAAGGCACAGTAAGGACGTGGAGAAAACCCAGGACCCGCGGGCCTTCATCCATGCATTCGAGATCCTGCTTGAATTTGACGGGGACCTGACGGAAGAACAGAAAGACCGGCTCGTCCAGATTGCAAATAAATGTCCTGTCCACCGTACCCTGATCCAGGAGAAAGAGCTGTCGGTCAGACTTTCACCATAGCCCGGGCCTGCTGGAAGAACCTTGTGTGGATACGGAGATAATAGGTCCCGGGAGCAAGGAAACTGCCATTGAAGCTGATCTCGTGGGTTCCCCTGGGGTAATTCCCGTTTGCGACTGACCTGACCAGTCTCCCATGGATATCATGGATGTCAAGCCGGACAGGTCCGCCGTCAGATTCAAATTGGAATACCGTATCGGATACAAAAGGATTTGGTACGATCCGGATATAGCTTTTTCCTGCCTGCTGGTTTGCATGGTGAATGCTCGTTGACATGCACGGAGAACTTTCGAAGAGCGGCAGGGATTCAAACGAATGGAAAAAGATGCTTTCAAGGTTGACATCGTTTACGCAGAACCAATCCCTGAACACGCTGCTGTACACGCTGCGGAAGTCAAATTGCATTTCAATATTGCTGTCCCAGGAGACAATATCCGGGATCTCGGGATTCTGCCCGTAGATCCCTCCCGCAACCCCATCTCCGAAGATGAACATGGGGGCTCCTGAACCATGATCGGTCCCATTTGAGGCATTGCTTTTAATCCTTCGACCGAACTCGCTGAATGTCAGACCTGTAACGCGTTCGTTTATACCCAGATATTTCATATCCCTGGTAAATGCGCCAATCGCCTCAGACAATTGGCCGAGCAGGTACGCATGCTCACCCTGCGTATGGTCATTCCACATGACCTGGTTGTCATGCGTATCAAAACCATGGATGCTGACGAGGTAGAGACGTGTTTTCAGTCCGCCGGCAATCAAACGGGCAGCGACCCTGAGTTGCTGTGCGAGGTCGTTGTTTTCCGGGTAGTCCAGCTGTGTCGGTACCTTTTCGGCTGCCTGGCGAATGACTTCACCATATACCTGCGATTGCCTTGTGATCAGCCTGATATACTCGAGCTTTCTCCCTGGTTTGGTATCCGGAGCCGGTTCGGATTCATTGTTGATGAGCTCATAAAACCAGGTCGGATCACCCACAACCATCCCCATTGCACTTTGTGGCCCCTGGAACATCACAGAAAGGTCATAACCCAACTCGATGGCAAGCGGATCCGGCATGGTCTCATTCGGAAAGTCAAACGGGTAATTGGGATATTCGTCATGAAGGTAACGGCCGGCCCATCCAGTCGGAATGACCACATCGGCATCCGATCCTGTCATCCAGATATCCGTGGACCGGAAATGGGAGAAATCCTGGTCTGGATACCCCACACTCTGTATGATGCCAAGATTGCCATCATTGTACAGGTCCCTGAAAGCTTCCATTGCCGGGTGAAGCTTGATGTGGTCAGCACCATCCAGGGAGAGGAGGCTGTTTTCCGGCAAGAGCACATTGGACCGCGCCTGGTAAAGCTTGCCGTACTGATCGACAGGCACAACGGTGTTCAATCCGTCGTTTCCCCCACCAAGGTAAATGAGGACAAGGACACGATCTGTTTCAACCAGGTTGTCGTACAGCGCCCTGATCATGGGGGAATAAGCAAACGAACTGACCCCGATGCCATTGATCAGGGATGGAACCAGCATGCCTTTTGTTGCGTGTGCGATGAACTTTCTGCGATCCATGGGTCAATATTGTAACGGGTCAGGTCAGGTGGTATTCTGACATTTGGAAGAGTCTTTGAAAGAAATTCTTCAGGCGCACCTCGACAATGTTCCGGAAGACTTCATTGCCCGGATCGTTCAGGTAATTGAGCCAGGCATCTGTCCAGTAGTGATCCGACATCTGGCCCGAAAGCAGGATCGACCTGAGGGCATTCCTGCCCTTTGCGGATAGCGGAACAGACAGGAGGTTTTCAGTGATCTCGTCGATGAGCAGTTCCGGTTCGGCGTTGTTTTCAAGCGAAGAGACATAGCCAAGCACGTCCACGTTTGTGAGCACGGATTCAGACCAGAATCCCCACCAGATAAAGGAATCGGTATGGATTGCACGGGTGGGTATCGTATCCGTGGTGATCCAGTATTTGTCGAATTGCGGAACCTGGTAGTAGGCCGGAAAACCAGCAACATTGGGCGGATCGAGCATTTCAAGGCCAATGTTTGACATGCTCCAGAGCAAACTGCTCTGGACATGCGCCTTTGAAGTGAGGTCAGTCGCCGGATACCGGACATGCATGGATCGCCAGAATCCGGGCAGAAAATCCAGCGGGGATTTGATGCAGGCCCCAATGTTCTCATCCGCATAGAAATGCTGGCTGTTAAACAGGGCTTCAAGAACGGGTTTAATGCGAAAGCCATTGTCGCGCAGGATCTGGGCCATCGGTCCGATCACATTGAGTTCTGTTGACTCGTCAATTTCTGGATAGACAAAGAAGCGATAGATCTTCCGGCAAATGAATAATGCGCATTCAGGTTGCCCGAAGATCATATCGAGCATCTCTGCCAGTTCGTCCTGCCCGGCGGATCCGGATCTCCCCTGGATCAACCTGTTTTGGTAAAAGCCGGAAAACTGTTTGTTTCCTGAATCATGAGCCCAGGAGTGAAAAACCTGCTGGCCGGTCTCCCAGTTGATGGACCATCCCGTGAGCACACGTGCTGCTGCTTTCACGTCATCTTCCGTAAATGCAGCGTTGGGACCTTTGCCGATGCAAAAAAGTTCCTGCAACTCGCGCGCATAATTTTCGTCGGGCGCTTCCTTATTGTTGGATACGCCATTCAGGTAAATGAGCATCGCAGGATCGATGGTGATCTCATGAATGAGCTGACGGAAATCTCCCAGGGCGTGTTTGCGGAACAATTCTATCTGGCGATAGGAGAGGTTCGGCCAGAATACGCCCCATGCTTCGGTCACGAGGTGATTGTGCCAGAAAAAGATCATCTTTTCCTCTATCGTGCTCTCTTGTTCAATGATCCGATCAATCATCCAGGTCTTCAGGCTGATCACCCTTCTGCTTGTCAGGTCCACATCCTCGGATTTGTCATGGATCCAGGTCTGGCCAAAAGGAACGCGCGGGTCCGTATAGCCTACGTCATTGTAATTGTTGATCGGGGGCGGGGCAGACCCCGTTATGTTCAGGACTTCAGCAACGGCAGTTTCCATACCCGATGCATGGATGTGGTCAATTTCTTCCTTCGTCGCCCCAAAGAATACCCGGCGTGCGAGGTGGGCTGCCTCCCTCCTGGACCACACACCAGAATAAGGCTCAAGGCCGGCACGGATCTGGCGGTTTGGGGCGGGTGAAAACGACCCGGTATGCCGAGCAACTGTGAATTTCTTGCGATTCGCCTCAAGTTGTGATCGTAACACCTGAATATCCATGGATCTAAAGTAATTCCAAATGGTGGTTCTCGGGAATATTTTTGAATCAGGGGAAGCAACCTCAAGATAAGAAAAACCGGCAGATTCCAGCCGGTGGCCGACGAACCTGTACGCGTAAGGATTCATGGCACGCTCAGAATAATGTGTTCCGGCCAGTAGCCAGGATCATTTCACTGGTCCATTGAAGGTATTGACCGAATTCCGGACTCCCCTCAAACCTTTTATTCCATATCTCCTGCAGAACCGGGTCCTTTCTCCCAATCGTGTTTATGGCATTGCATACCTTGAAAAAACGATCCAGATCATCAAATTGGAGTTGTTTCGGGCTTTCAAATTGCCGGAGGGCCTGTTCAAATACAGCAAAACCTGGATAAATGGCGTATTTGTCCGGGTACCTGCCCGACAGGTAGAAGGAGATCATGGTCGCATCCTGGTCATGGCCGGGAATAGACTTGTTCGGTTCATGTTGCCTGATCAGCTGCAGGAGTTCATCACAATAGAACCGGAAGCGGTCTATCCGTGCATCGACAGCCTTTGATTCATCGTACAGGTCGCGAAACATCTGCCTGACATAGTCGGGCTCGATTTCAATGAATTTCAACATCATTGAACGTGCATCAAAACTTTCCCTCCTCCAGATACGCCTGGAGACATCACTTTTGAGGGATTGGTCAAAACAAGTGGCAAGACTGGATGATAAGGGGTCCCAGTGAATATGAAAATGTTTGATGATCGAGTACAGGTACGTCCACCTGTGTCCCTCACGGGATTCCAGAAATTCAACATAGGAAGCCACGGTTTTCCTGATGGCATGCACTTTCATTCCTGGATGGTTTTTGCCGGTGACAAGGATCCGATACTTATTATGTAGAGGGTGGTACGAGGATCACGTCAACACGCCGGTTATTTAGCTTTCCGTTCCAGTCCGAATTGTCGAATACCGGGTTTTCCTCCCCAAAACTCTTGATCTGGATCCATTCCTCCGGGATATCATGGTCAACGATCATACGAAAAACAGCACCGCTGCGCATTTTTGAAAGCCTTCTGTTGTATTCAATGCTTCCAATGTTGTCCGTATGCCCGTGGATCTTGATCTCATATTCATTCAGGTTCGGGAAGCTGTCCAGCCAGTTGAGGATCTCGCTCTTTTGCTTATTGTCGATGAAGTAACTCCCCCCGCCAAAGTAGATGCTCCTGATCTCGTATGGTTCTTCATAAACCTGTGCATGCGCAAGGGGGATAAGGGAAGGGGCAGAGCAAAGGAAGACCGTGATCAATGTGTACAGACAAATGCGCATATGAATTAAACGGAATTGTGCGGTTATTGATCAAGATACGAACAAGTTTTGTGTATGTCAATATGCCCCGTTATGCGGAGTTTACACAGATTTTATAAATAATCACTATTTTCTGCTGCTCAAGACCGGTTGTGGTGCCCGGCCCGGGAGTCCGGCCACCCAAGATCGGTCAAGATCACAGGTCCCGGCCGGAATACAAAAACCTGGAAAAACTTGACAGAAGAAACACTCATACACAAAAAGATCTTTTTCGAACGCGACCTGAGCTGGCTCAGCTTCAATGCACGGGTGCTTCAGGAAGCAGCTGACCCCGATGTGCCCCTGTATGAACGCATCCGTTTTTTGGCCATTTTCTCCAATAACCTTGATGAATTCTTCCGGGTCCGCATCACGGCGTTGAAGCAATTCAGGAACCTGAAAAAGGATACGCGAAAGTTGCTCGACGAGAACCCCAGAAAGGTGTTGAAAAAGATCCGGCAAACTGTACAGGAACAGCAGCAGGAGTTTGGCCGCATCTTCAGGACGCAAATCATACCCGGGCTCAGGCGGAATGGGGTGGATCTGCTGACCAACGGGAAGTTTACCGGGCAGGATACTGAATTTGCCAGATCCTTTTTCGAGCACAGCCTGAAGGAGACGCTGGATATCCGCTATTGTACGGAATCAGGGCCCCAATGCTTCCTGGAAAACCATGCACTTTATTTTGCAGTAAGCCTGGAAAATCGGCCAGGGCATTTTGCCATCGTGAATATCCCGGTCACATCATTTGGGAGATTTATAGACTTGCCCTCAGAAGGAAAAACCCGGAGGATCTGTTTCATCGACGATGTCGTGCGGTCGATGCTTCCAGGGATGATTCCCGGTTTCGTAGAGGCGTATGCGATCAAACTATCCCGGGATGCCGAATTGCATATCGATGATGAATTTGACGGGGACCTCCTTGAAAAGATCAAAAAGGGGTTGAAGGACAGGAGTGGCGGGTTGCCCACAAGGTTCTTGTATGATCCGACCATGCCCGGTGAATTTGTCCGGATGCTGATGAACCATTTTGGCATCCGGAGAAGTGATACGGTGAAAGGAGGTAGATACCACAATTTCAATGATTTTTTCTCCTTTCCGTTTCCGGACCACGGAGAGGCGCTGGAATATGTGCCAATGCCGCCCCTGCCCATCGACCGCCTTGACCGGGTTGATTCGTTGCTGGACGAAGTCCACAGGCGAGACCTGCTTTTCCATTTTCCATACCAGCGATTTACTTATGTGACCAGGCTCATGGAAGAAGCTGTCAATGATGGGGAGGTAAGCAAGATCAGGATGACCCTGTACCGTGTAGCAGCACAAAGCGCGCTTTTGAACAGCCTCCTAAGGGCTTTGGGGAACGGGAAGGAAGTGACGGTGTTCATAGAAGTAAAAGCAAGGTTTGATGAAGAAACCAACATCAAGTGGGGAGACCAGCTGAAAGCTGCTGGAGCTACCGTGCTCTACAGTTATCCCGGCATTAAAGTGCACTCAAAAATGTTTCTCATTGAATATGATGCCGGATCCGGCAAGTTGCCGGTTGCATACCTGGGCACGGGCAATTTCAACGAAAGGACAGCACGTGTGTACTGTGACCATGCACTCATTACGGCAAATCCGCATATCACCCGAGATGTTGCACAAGTATTCCACGTACTCGAGAGGAAGATCATCGTGCCAAAACCAAGGAAACTCCTTGTGGCGCCTTTTAACCTCCGGAAGGAATTTCACTCCCTCATAGACCGCGAGATCGAGCACGCCCGGGAAGGGAGGCAGGCTTCCATGTTGATCAAGATGAACAGCCTTGAGGACAGGCGGATCATCCGAAAACTTTACGAAGCAAGCCAGGCCGGTGTCCGGGTCAGGATGATCGTGCGCGGGATCTGTTGCCTGATGCCGGGGCTCAGGGGCCTGAGCGAAAATATCGAGATCAGGAGCATCATCGACCGGTTCCTTGAACATGCCCGCCTGTACCTCTTTGCAAATGGCGGCGAGGAGGAGTTATACATGGGCTCGGCAGACTGGATGACACGAAACCTGGACAGGCGCATTGAAACCATCACCCCCATCCTGGACAAACGTGTGTTCAGTGAGTTAAGGAAAGGCCTCGAAATCCAGTGGGCTGACAACACAAAGGCAAGGGTCATCGATGCCGGACAAACAAACCCATATGTCCAGGCGGCTGAAGGCGAACCGCGCCGCCGGGCACAGTATGACTTTTATGCATTTCTGGAAAAGAAATCCGTACGGAAAGGTCTTAAGAGGATTTAACATTGATTGCCCTGGTCTTAACCTCTTTTTCATACTCTTCACTATTTTTCAGTCGTCCTTTGAGTAGCGGAGAAATTTTTGGATTACCGGAAGAACCTTTGATGATGAAAAAAACCGTACAACGCATCCACTTGATCCTGGTCCCGTTCGCGATCATTTTCTTGGTGTCATGCAGGTCAACAGAACGCATGCTGGAAGAAGGGAAGTATGAACAGCTGATCAGTCTGACAAAACGGAAAATCAAGGGCAGCAGGAATAAAACGAAATATGTCGTGGCGCTTGAGGAAGCGTTTAACAGGTTGCAGGAGAAGGATCTGAAGAAGATGGAACAGCTTGAGCGCGATGGTACCCTGAGGGGCTGGGAGGGCATGTTCTCCCTTGCCAGGCGGATTGAAAGCAGGCAGGAGGCCCTTGAACCTTATTTGCCGGTGACGGATGAGGCGGGTTACCAGGCTACGTTCAATTTTATCAGGGTGGAGGTTTATATCGAAAAATCACGCGAGAAGGCTGCCCAATTGCTGTACAGCAGGGCACTGGATGAAATCAGTATGGCCAGGGAAGGGGACAAGCTTGCTGCCCGCCGTGCGTATTTGACCCTTTCCGGCATAGAAACATACTATTCCACCTACAAGGACAAGGAAAGATTGATGGATGAGGCGGAAAACCTCGGGATTACCCGCGTGTGGATTGATGTGCAGGATAATTCCAGCCGTTTCACTCCTGCCTTTTTCGAGGAGGAACTTCTGGCCATCCAGTTTTCACGGCTGAACGACCGGTGGACACGGTTCATTGCCCATCCGCCCGGTGACCTGGAGCTTGATTACAAGGTTGTCCTGGAAGTGGATTACATCCAGGTCGGGAGGGACCTGATCCATGAGCGCGAGATCGTGCGCACAAAGGAGGTTGAAGACGGCTGGAGATATGTGCTGGACAAAAACGGAAATGTGGCCAAAGACAGTCTTGGGAATGATATCAAGGAGCCGAAATGGATTGATGTAACAGCTACTATTCTGCAGACGAATCAGGAGAAAACGGCATCGATCAGTGGGCGGATGAACCTGATCAATCTGAAAGAATCCACGATGGTCGAATCCAGGCCTTTGCGTGCGAATGCCGTTTTCGAGCATTTGGCACAGCGATATTCAGGTGATGAACGCGCGCTTGAGAAAAATGACTTGCGCGTGATCTACCCGGTTCCTTTTCCCAATGACCGGGATATGATCATGCTTGCTGTCGAGGCAATGCGGGAAGAGTTCAGCAGGGCGTTGCAATCACTGCGGCTCAGGACATGAAAAACAGGCCCCCATGTGTCCTGTAAAAGATCCGGTATGATTTGAATCGTCCCGGATTTTTATTTATTTAAAGGGATAAGACTCATTTCACAGGATTTTGTCCCGAGATTTTTCCCGGCATCCTGAAGTTCCCTTTCAGGTGTTAAAAATCCGTTATTTACCTTTTGCTAAAACCCTGGTTTCCTTAAGGTTAAGTTAGGATTTTGAGCAATAGGTTAATCATCGTTAAAGTTAGTGTCTGTACAACACTAACCCCATATATTTGTATCGCAATTGCGGATCAGGAGGAAGATAGAAATGGTAAGTATTCGATTGTGATAGACTCAAGTCATAGGGGTGAGTCTTATTACTCAGGCCCCGGGCATCAGAAGTGATGACGGGGCCATTTTTTTATCCAACCCTGCCCGGAAAATGCATAAAATTCGCAAAGGTTCTTTTCATTAAACTTTTCTGGGCGTTGAAGATTCTTTTGTTTTGCATCAAAGAATCAACCAACGTATGGAAATCCCCATTATTGACAGAAAGGTATTTTTTGGCAACCCCGAAATTACAGGTGCCCGCATCTCACCGGACGGGAGGATGCTGAGTTTTATCAAACCCTACCATGACGTGCGGAATATCTGGGTAAAGCCGGCAGATGCCCCGTTTGAGGAGGCCGTGCCCATTTCGGATGACAGGCGGCCGATCCCGGGCTATTTCTGGAGCCGGGATGCCAGGTATATCCTGTATGTGCAGGACAAGGACGGGGATGAGGATTTTTGTATCTACAGGATTTGCATCGAGGATCTGGAGGAAGGAAAAATCCCGGAGGCGGTCAATCTCACTCCACATGAAGGCATCAGGGCCATGATCTACAGGAGGTCCAAGCTTGACCCGGACATCATGTACATCGGCCTGAACCACAGGGACCAGGCATGGCATGATCTCTACAAACTGTCCATCTCAACAGGAGTACAGACGCTGCTCTATCAGAATGAAGAACAGATCGAGCATTACCTGTTTGATGCGCTCGACCAGCTCCGGATCGTATCAAAACCAAATGCAGCAGGAGGAAGTGATGTGTTCTCTTTCGATGAAGGTGAACTCACGCTGCTGTTTTCATCTAGCCTGGAAGAACAGGTGGCCCCGTTAAAATTTCATCCTGACGGAAACCAGGTGTATGTGATGACAAACCAGGGTGAACGGGATAAAACCGAACTCATCCTCTACGATCTGGATACCGGTACTGAAACATATGTACATGCTGACCCGCTGGGGGAATCTGACCTGACACATATCGACTTTGCGGATGAGACTGAAAAGCTCTTGTATACGATGTATGAGACGGACAAGCCCAGGTATTACTTTTTTGACGACGAGACTGAACGCGATTTTAACAGGATTGGCGAATTGCTCGATGGAAAGATGATATCCATTGTATCCGCGACACTCCGTGAGGATATCTGGCTCATCCGTGCCTATGATGACAGGGATCCGGGTGCTGCCTACCTGTATGACCGCAGCTCAGGGGAATTGAAATTCCTTTTCCATCCGCGCCCCGATCTCCCTGTTGAGCAGCTCGCCACAGTGGAAAGTATCCGGTACAGGAGTACGGATGGCCTTGAGATCCAGGCATACCTGACCCTGCCCGATGAGGGGATCCGGTCCGGCGCCGGTATCGTGCTTGTACACGGTGGTCCCTGGGCACGGGATTCTTACGGATATCATCCATATGCACAATTCCTGGCGAACCGGGGATATGCTGTCCTGCAACCCAATTTTCGGTCCTCAACGGGATTTGGTAAAAGGTTTCTCAATGCTGGCAACCTCGAATGGGGCAAAAAGATGCAGGATGATATCACGATGGCAGCACACTACCTGGCACAGAAAAAGTATGCGGAAATGAACCGCATCGGGATCATGGGTGGATCGTACGGCGGTTATGCGACCCTTGCGGCCCTTGCCTTTACGCCTGATGTCTTTGCAGCAGGTGTGGATATTGTCGGGCCTTCAAACCTGATGACCCTGCTGGATTCAATGCCAGCCTACTGGGAGTCTGGCAGAAGGATGTTATATATGCGGGTCGGCAATCCGGAAACGGAGGAAGGCCGGGCTTTATTGACAGAACGTTCGCCCCTTTTTCATGCACACAAGATCAAGGCTTCCCTCATGGTCGTGCAGGGAGCCAATGACCCGCGCGTGAAGAAGGCGGAAGCTGACCAGATCGTTGCCGCACTTCGTGACCGGGGCTATCCCGTTGCCTACCTGCTCGCCGGAGATGAGGGGCACGGTTTCCGCGATCCGGTGAACAATATGGCCATGATTGCAGCGATTGAAGCATTTTTTGCCAGTCACCTCCATGGCAGGTACCAGGAAGAGATGCCACCAAACATCCGGAAGCGCCTTGAAACAATGACTGTTGACGTCGACACGGTTGCGTCATGACCTATGACGTGATCGGTGATGTGCACGGGCAGGCAGCACTTTTGGAAAACCTGCTTGGGCAACTTGGTTATGAACAGGACCCTGATGGCATATGGGGAAATGACCTGAGGAAAGCGCTTTTTTTAGGTGACTTGATCAACAAGGGGCCTGAAATCAGGAGGACAGTCTCCATCGTCAGGAAAATGGCTCAAAAAGGCAATTGCGCCTGCATCATCGGAAATCATGAATGGGCGTGGATAACCGGCAATGGACCAGCGATCCAGGATACACTGGATGCGTATGGCGAGGACTACCCACGCATGGAGGAGGACCTGGAATGGGTGATGACACTGCCGCTCTGGATCGAGTTCGAACATTTCCGGCTTGTACATGCCTTCTGGGACCCGCGGGCAATCAGCATATTGGAGGCATATCGCAGGATCCATCCGGACTGGCGGCAAATAGGGGAAGGAAGTGTGGAGGAAAGGGCTGCTTTCCGATTGCTCAAGGGTCCTTATTACCACCCTGCTCCGGATGAGCATATTTTACAGAATGGCCTCGAAATGTCCCTGTTGCGGCTCCGGTGGTGGAACCTTGATCTCCCGCTATACGATCCATCGGAGAAATTGCTTTTTTTCGGGCACTACTGCATGTCGGATGGTCCCTTGATTCTGCCCGGAAATATTTGCTGCCTGGATTCCTGCGTTCATCGTACCGGCCGCTTGTCAGCCTATAGCTGGTCTGGTGAATCTGTATTGAACGATACACATCTGCATGTCATGGAAGCGTAAACCATCCGATTCATGGCAATCCTTTATTTTCGTACCTGTGAATTCACGGCCAACAATTGAATTATGCAGAATCGCCTGGCTCATTGCCTGCTGTTTTGGCTTTTCCATGACAGTCAGGGCACAGTCTGCATTTGACTGTACCTGCCAGCGGATTTACTACGATCATGTGAACGGGGTCTTTGCGGAAGCCCGGATTAATCCCGGAAACAATGCCCTGCAGTTTCCCGAAATGGATTCCGTATCATTCACGACCCCGGTTGCCATCGGGTTCAGAAGGACGACAGGTGAAGTGTATGTACTCGAATCAGGGACGAACCTACTGCACCTTTACTATGCAGATGGCGGGATGACCAACTTGCCGTCAATCACCGGACTTCCCTCGGATCTTGATTATAAAGCGGGTGAAATATCACCGGACGGGAACAACTTCTATGTGATCGGATCCCGGTTCGGGCAGGACAGGGCTCTTTTTATCATCGACCTTTTAACTGGGGATTACGATGTGACAGAGGTCGGTTTTTCAAATATTTTTGACATTGAGGACATTGCCTTTGATCCATATGCCGATTTTTTGTTTATGTACGATCGCAGGGAGCGGCATGTGCTCAAGTTGAACCTGACCAATTACAGCATTACCGGTCTTTGGCCAATCGAGGATTTCAGGGAGATCCAGTCACTTTATTTCGATGCTTTCGGTGATCTCTACGGGATCGGTACCACCCAGTTTGGGGTAGCCAGCGGGTTGTTCCGGATCAACAAGGAGAACGGTGAAGAAATGGCGTGGGCTGCAGGCCCGGTCGCTTTTATTGAAGATTTGACGGCATGCCCCTATACGGTCAAGATGCGCAATCAGCCCTCGGCGGAGAATGTATTTCCGTGTGAAGAAATGACCTATACCTATACGATTGCGAATGCGACGGGGAACACCCAGTCAAACCTGATTTTTCGAACGAGATTGAATCCTGGGTTCAGGCTCGAAGGCATTTCGCACCCGACCTTAGGTGGCAATGATACCTATGATGCAGGTACGGGCGAGATCGAGATTTCCAGCTTCGTAATCCCGCCGGGTATCCATTCGATCGAAGTGCGTGTCTTCATCGAGGAGGATATCGATGGCGGGGTATATTTCAGCCAGGGTGAAATCAGGGGCTTGCCTCAAACACTTGGCGGGAATGTGCAGTCTGACAACCCGAAAACCCCGGGAGAAGGTGACCGCACGCCTGTTACAGTCACGAGGCTGGAAAGTGACAGCCTTTATTTGACGAGATTCATCTGTTCCGGCCAGAGCCTTGAACTTGATGGAAGTATCTATGGTACTGCCTTTTCATGGAGCAACGGAAGTGCTGAACCATCCATTGTGGTATCCGAAGCCGGTTTGTATGCGTTGCGCGCACGCACCGGGTGTGCAGAGTTGTTTGTGGAATTCGAGGTCACGGTTGCTTCCTGCCCGTTCCGTCTGGATATGGACCATGTACCTTTGCCAGATTCCACGTTTCCCTGTTCCGAGATCATTTACCAGTTTGTGATTGATAATTCAACTGGCGTGGAACAAAGGGGGATCAGTTTTACCGATTCGTTACCTGATGGAATTTTTTACCTGGATGTGTTGAAAAACCCATATGGCGGTATCCTTGATGAGAGTTCCCTGCCCGGGGTGATCCAGATCAGCGGGATGACCATTCCCGTGGGCATCGATACGATCCATTTTCTTGTCGAAGTGACAGATATCGACCCGGGAAAATACCCGAACCAGGCAAGGCTTGATAACCTTCCTTTTGAGCTGGGTACGTTCAGGGTATCCGATGATCCGCGCACGACAGGTTTTGATTCAACCGATACGCATGTGCTCGGCGTGGAAGCAGACAGCCTGTACCTTGAAAGAGTGCTCTGTGCTGGTAACACCATCGAACTGGATGCCTCGCCTTACGGAACGAGGTTTGAATGGATGGGCGGTGAGACAGCCAGGGCAATAGAGGTCGATAGAATCGGGACTTATGAGGTCAAGGTATTCAACGGATGCGAGGAATCCTGGCTCTTCTTTGAGGTCGTTCCAGGTGCCCCGATCGACGTATGGTTTGACAAGGAGACCGAAGCCATCCGGCTTGGTGATTCCATCCGCCTTGAGCCACTGATCACAAACGCCCTGGATTCACTGTCCCTCTCATGGATCGGTGGCCCGGATTCATCGCTGTCTTGTCGTAATTGCATCGCTCCATTAGCCAGGCCACTGGAATCAACATACTATCAGGTGTTTACAACAAATGGCGTCTGTTCGGACTCCGCCACGATCAAGGTGTTTGTGGACCTTGCCCGCAATTACTTTGTACCGAATGTCTTTACCCCGAACGGTGATGGGAAAAACGACTTTTTCGGGATTTTCAGCCCTGATTTTGGAGTCCTTGAAAACCTGGAAATATATGATCGCAGGGGGAACCTTGTCTTTGCATCCAGCCAGGCGATCCTGAATGAGCCGGAGACCGGGTGGGATGGCAGATTTGCCGGGCAGCCAGCGCTTACCGGTGTTTATTTTTACAATTTCAGGATCCGGTTTCTGGATGGATTTGTCCGTAACTATACCGGCAATGTGACCCTGTTGAGGTGATTTTCCGTCCAGGGATCAATCAAATAGCGAGAGCTGATTATTTCCTTTGTTCATGCGTTTGGCTTGCTTTCTTTGCCTTTCCTTCTGATCATCCATCACGGTCCGCCCTCCGTAAAGCCCTTTATTTTGCCATTCCTTTTCAATTACGCTCTTGAATTTTAACGGATCAGGCTGGAAGTTTTGCTCAAGCCGGATCGCATTTTCGTGCAGCTTCCTCAAGGCATCACGCTTTTCACTAAAGCCGAGTTTTGACCTTTCAATCGCCTTTCTGAACACCGCGATTGTCTGGTCATAGACTTTGAGTGGTACGGGGAAGGGGTGGCCATCCTTACCACCGTGGGCAAAAGAGAATCTTGCCGGATCCTCAAACCGGCTGGGCGTCCCATGGATTACCTCGCTTACGAGTGTCAGTGACTGGAGAGTGCGGGGTCCCAGTCCCGGGGTCAGCAGCAGGTCATCGAAAGCCGTAATTTCAGATTCATGGGCCTGGTACAGGACGGTACCGAGCCTTTTCAGATCCACATTTTCAAGGCGGACATCGTGGTTTGCCGGCAGGATCAGCCTTTTGATCTCATCTGTCATCTTTTCCGGATGGGAGCGGGAAATCTCGATCAGCCCTTTCTGTGTCGGTGCCGCCTCCCTGTTTACCAGGTTGAGGATCTTTCCCATCGGGTCACCGCAAACAAAAGCATGCGGGTCACTGATAAACGAGTCAAGTTCAAGACTGCTCCAATGGTACCGGCGCGCGTAGCAAGAGTTGGTATTCATCCCTTGCTGCACCACGGACCAGTCACCCTCATCCGAAAGGACAAAGGCATGCAGGTAGATCTGAAACCCGTCCTGCACGGCCGAATTGTCAATTTTTGCAATCAGCCTGCTTGACCTGACAAGCTGATCACCGTCAAGCCCTTTTCTGTCCGATATGCGTATCAGTTCACCAGGCGTATTCCTTGAATGGCGGCCCCTTCCGCCGCAGATATAGATACCCAGGTCATCGGACAGGGGTTTCAATGCTTTCTTCAGTGCACCGATCACGGATGTAGTAATTCCCGAGGAATGCCAATCCATGCCAAGTACGGCGCCTAACGATTGAAACCAGAAGGGATCTGAGAACCTCGAGATCAGTTCTTTTTTTCCGTATTCGATCGCGACTGTTTCCAGGATCGCTCCCCCAAGCAAAGCCATTCTGCGTGCAAGCCAGTCTGGCACCCGCCCGTGGTGGAGCGGCAAGTCAGCATATCCGGATCTGTTCATCAGTCAAATTTAGGGAATGTCCAATCCTATTTGTTTTTCTTTCTATTCTTCCGCGTTTTGGATGGGTCCTTTCTTCCGAAAATGGACTCCAGGAGCCCTTTCAATCCTTTGGATTCTTTCCTGACCTTTCTTCGAGGTCTCCGCTTGCGAGGCTGATCCTTGTTGAATAAAGCCTCGATTTCATCACCTACATCAAATCCTTCCTCGTAATGGGCATTCATCTCATCTGCAGAGGCTTCGCTGTACGGAACACAGTTGATTTCATACGCGGCAAAAACAGGGGAGGGTGTAAATGAGGCATCTATGCGGTTTCGGAATTTCGGATCGTGCATCAATTTTGTAAAGAATGATCCCCAGATTGGCAATGCGGTCCTGGCACCCTGGCCATCGGAAAGGTTCTGGAAGTGGATTCTGCGGTCATTTGCGCCTACCCATGCGCCCGCAATCAGGTTCGGTGTCATGCCGATGAACCACCCGTC